>CAYPDY010000295.1:0-1522 GCA_964409515.1 uncultured Dehalococcoidia bacterium | reverse complement strand
CGAATGGAATGAGGTTGAAAGCGTTCTTGGCAACGTTGTAACTCTCAAGAGCAAACTAGCCAACAGCTATTTTGTTTCAAAGGCTGGGTTGATGGAGGGTCCTGACCCTGTATATGGTCGAGGTACCTTTGCCGCTGCGTTTGCTATCGAGTTTCTGTGCGAAGCCTACTGGGCACCTCAGTACTCCGCGGTCCAAGCGGATATTCTTGTTAAGATTGTTAGTCTCTCAGATTGGCTTCTATCTCAGCAATGTACCGATCCAGCACTAACAGCGTATGGCGGCTTCAAAAGCGGAGAATCGGCGACTGATTATTGGAGTATTGACGCTGGCAGAGCTATCCCTGCATTGCTGAAGTCTTACGCCGTTACATCGACAGCATCCTACTTGAACGCTGCCAAGTTAGCAGGCTATCCCTTCTTGCACAACATGCAACGCCTACCTGCCATCTTGGGTTTACACGATCGCTACTATGGCGGGTTTGCTTCCTACGTTAACATAAGTGATGGTTGGGAAGCATCGATGTATGTCGAGAACCTCTACTGCCTCGTAGGCTTAAAAATGCTTGCCGACACCTACGACACCGCCAACGCTCCAACCTACAATACGATGATGGATGACGCCGTTGCTTTTCTACGGGATGGGTTGGAGTCTCTTTGGCTCTATTATTATCCGTTACCCTCTGGAGACGGCGCTTGGCACCGGGTTGGCTTGAACAACACAGAGGTCTATGACGACCCGATAAGCTTTGCCCTGCTGGGTTTATACACTCACGAGGGTTGGTCGGCTAGTTGCCAACGTGTCTATAACACAGTGCAAAGCATCAAAGCCAGCGGACAGTACCCAGCCTATGTTCCCGACGTCTGCTGGCCCGGCTACATAGACGTAGTTTCAAGGTTCCCCGCCTGCTCCTACTACGACGGAGTCACAATTGGGATCCTCTGGAAAATCCGCAGAGAACGCGACCCGCCAGCCTTCAAGTTAGCACACGACATCGCCGAAAAATACTCCGAAGAATTCCAAGATTGGGGACCTCTCTTCACCGATTACAGCCCAATCACGCCTGCCAAAGCCATGGCGAACGTTTCATGGATTGCCCGGATGTTTCTCAACTACAAGGAACCCACAACCCAGTTTACGAAGGTTCTCAAAAGCAAAGGCGAAGCGGTCCTGCTTTATCCTGTACGGCAAGCCGTCCAGACCGTCAGTTACGGCGACTCTTTTGAGTTGTTAGCCGTGGTTTCTTCTTTGAAAGCTGAGCAGGTACTCATAGAGCCGGGGTATTTCCTGAATGACTATTTGGCGTTCTATACGTTTCTTCCAGTGCGCAGTCATGACAAGATTAGGCGTCAGGGCGAGGATTACGAGGTCCAGACGGTAACGCCGTTTACTTTGGGCAATCAGCGGCTCTACTTCAAGAGTCAGGCTCGGAGGTTGCTTACAAGTTGAGCGAGCTAGAGAATGCCGTTGACACTTTGCTGCGGCTGATTAATTCAAGAATTCGGGTAACCAAAGACAATGGCG
>CAYPDY010000294.1:0-1526 GCA_964409515.1 uncultured Dehalococcoidia bacterium | reverse complement strand
GGCCAGGACCACGCCGCTCCTCGGGCGACCAGGCGCGGGCCAGCTGGACCGCGCGGTCGGCCGGCGGCGCGGGGGGCAGCGCCATGCCGGGGGCGGTGACGGCGGGGGTATGAACGGGCTGACCGCAATGGACATCACCGGATCGGGCCCGCGGTCCGTGGCCGGGGCCTCCTCCACCCGCACGTTGAACCTCTCGCCGTCAACGCGCACCTCGACCTCGGGCCGGCCGAGGTCCCCCACCTCTATATCGTACGCCTTGTCGTTGACGGTCAGTCTGAACGTCTTCCCCATTGCCGTCCTGCCTTTCCCCTGGAACGCATCACCTGTTCCCGGCCGGCCGTCGCCCACCGGCTGGGCTCGCCCGCCCCCCCCACCGGGCTCATCGCCCTCCGCTGAGGAGCGCATTCAGTCTCTTTCTCCATCGCCCTGGCCAGCGCCACGGCCATCACCGCCACCTTCTCCCTCTCGGATTCCTCGGCCGCAATACCCTCAAGCAATGTCGAACCTTCCGCTTTCCTGGCCCTCTCCGGGGCCAGCCTGTTGACTATCATGATGGCCACCATCAGGATGAGCAGCGCGGCAAAGACCACCGCCATGCCCACCCCGATCAGTGTGCCTGCTTCTCCCAGCCGATCCCAGTCCATCTTTCCGCCGAAAGGCTACGTTCCCCCCATCGAAGATGAAGAAGGCCACCAGGATCGCCGGAGTGTGGAGTACGAGGCGGACGCCGTGGTGCACCAACAGCCTGCCATATTGAATCTAGATATTACCCGATTTCACCACCCGGGGCAATGCGGGCCGCCGGGGAATTTGCATTCAGAAATGCCTTTGGCTAAAATGACTCGCACAAGAGCGGAAGGAAATGAGATCAGCGGATCTGACCAATGTCCCGGTGCTGGTCCTTAACCAGAACTATGAAGCCCTCAACGTCTGCCGGGTTAGGAGGGCTGTGATACTGGTCATTCGCGGCAAGGCGGAGGTCGTCGAGAACGGCCGCGGCGAGCTGCACGCCATGAACGCCCGCGTGCCCATTCCGTCGGTGGTCCGCCTCACCCAGTTCATCAGGCGGCCGCGCCTGCAGAAGCGCCTCACCAGGTTCGAGGTGTTCAATCGCGACAAGTACACGTGCCAGTACTGCGGCCGCGAAACCAGGGACATAACCATCGACCACATCATTCCCAAGAGCCGGGGCGGCGGCCACGAGTGGGACAACGTTGTCGGCTGCTGCTTCGCCTGCAACCTGCGCAAGGCCGGCCAGACCCCCGCCGAAGCCGGGATGAGGCTGCTCAAGGCACCCATCCCTCCGCCGCCGGCGGCCTTCTCCGTCCCCTACCACTACCTGCGCGCCCACGACGAGTGGCGCAAGTTCGTGGCCCGGGCCGGCTAGCCGAAGCCTCGCCTCCGGATAGCCGCCGGCTGGCAGCCCGCTGGCCGGAGGCTGGCGGCCGGCTAACCGGAGGTTTGCCGCAGGCTAGCCCCAATACTGTTCACTTAAGCCATTTTGGTGTATCCTGTAGGCCAGGAGG
>CAYPDY010000293.1:0-1532 GCA_964409515.1 uncultured Dehalococcoidia bacterium | reverse complement strand
AACGTCCACACCCTGGCCTTCGAGACGGCCAACATGGACATCGCCAACCACAGGGCCCTCCGGGAGTTGGCCGACGAGGCCATCGAGAAGCACGAGGGAGTCAAGAGCTTCGTCTGTCACAAGGGCGACCTGCCGGAGCTGTCGTCATGGGCCCGGAAGTGGCGCAAAAAGCATATCGAGCGGATCTATTACACCTGCAGGGTGATGGGCAACATGCGCCGGGAGACCGGCTACCACCGGCTGGCGGCGGCGATCCTGGAGCAGAGCGCCGGGATGAGCCGCGCGGCCGTGGACCCGCGGCAGATCTCGATGGACAGGTGGCTGGAGGACGCGACCCGGGGACCGGCCGTGACACCGGCACCAGCCCCGGTGCCGCCCGCGGCGGCCAGGAAGTTCGAGCTCTTCGACTTCCAGAAGGAGGGCGTCGAGTGGCTGCGGGGCAAGAGCCGGGCCCTGCTGGGCGACGACATGGGCCTGGGCAAGACCCCGCAGGCCATCCATTGGGGCGCGGACCATCTGCCGGCCCTGGTGGTCGTGCCGGCGGCGCTCCTGTGGAACTGGCACCGCGAGATCACGGCGATGTGGAGGCCCGGCGATACCGTCACAGTGCTGGACGGCAAGAACAACGTTGCTCACCCGCTGACTGACTGGACGATCCTCACCTACGGGATGCTGGACCGCTACCTGACGCAGCTGAAACAGGCCGGTTTCAAGTGCGTCATCATCGACGAGGCCCACCTGGTCAAGAACCTGGAGGCGCAGCGGACCAGAAACCTGCTCGAGTTGGTGGATCCGCTGAAGCCGGGTGAGATGGACAGGCCGATCCCGAACCGGCTGGCGGTGACGGGGACTCCGATCCTCAACCGGCCTATCGAGCTATTCGCCCTGCTGGTGTTCCTGGGCTACAAGCGCCGCGGAGACTTCCAGGAGTTCCTTAAGCGCTACACCGATCACAAGTACGTCAAGGGCCGCCTGGTCTTCACCGGATCCCGCAACCTGCACGAGCTCCATGAGTCGCTCAAGGATATCATGATCCGCCGGCTGAAGAAGGACGTGCTCAAGAACCTGCCCCCCAAGATACACACGCCGATGTTTGTGCCCATCTCCAACGCGGAGGAGTACCGGGAGGCCGAGAGCCATTTCCTCTCCTGGCTGCGGGAGACGCAGGGCACCGATGCGGCCCGTAACGCGGCCCGGGCCGAAACCCTGGCCCGCCTCAACGCGCTGCGGCTGCTGGCCGCCAGGGGCAAGGTGGCGCCGGTCTGCGACTGGCTCAAGCCCTGCTACCAGGGCCAGGGCAAGGTGATCATCTTCTCCAGCTTCAGCGAGCCGCTGGAGAACCTGAAGCGGTGCTCCGGCGACGCCGTGATATACGACGGCAGCACGCCAAAGCAGACGCGTCAGGAGATCGTGGACAGGTTCCAGAAGACGTCGGCGCCGTGCCACTTCCTGGGTACCATCGGTGCGGCTGGAGTGGGGATTACGCTGACCGCTTCGAACCGCGTGGCCTTCCTCGACCTGCCGTGGACGCC
>CAYPDY010000292.1:0-1575 GCA_964409515.1 uncultured Dehalococcoidia bacterium | reverse complement strand
TATCGATAGGAGAAAGTGTCGCACGAATTCTCCAATTTACCGGTAATAGCGTTGTCCGGGCATCTATCAACAATGACCGTGGCGTGCATATATGCAAATCAATGCTGGCGTACATGATGGCGGGAAACGGGGAAACTCCGGCATCATCGGGTAAGAAATCCGACCATTTTGTAGGCGATTATTATGTTCTTTTTAGTAAAAATGCTGCACAGGATCCTTCCTTTGAAAAGCGAGCACAACAGCTGCTTTTAAAATGGGAAAACGGAGACGCAGAAACCCGAAGTCTTTGGAAGATCATGAATAGATGGGCGCTCGATGGTTTTGCTCAAACCTATGATCTTTTTGGCGTCAAATTTGACAAAGAATATTTTGAAAGCGCTATTTATACATCAGGGAAAGAAATAATTCAAGACGGCATCGACAAGGGCATTTTTGAAAAACGAGACGATGGTGCCATCGTTATCGACCTTGAAGAAGAGAAACTCGGTGAAAAAGTCCTGTTACGCTCCGACGGGACATCCGTGTATATGGTACAGGATCTTTATCTTGCCATTTTAAAGAAGGAACAATTCGATTACGACCGATCTATTTATGTGGTTGGTAATGAACAGGAGTATCACTTTCTGGTTCTCAAATCCATTTTTAGAAAACTGGGATACGAGATAGCCGATCAGATACACCATTTGTCATATGGGATGGTTGAACTTCCCGATGGAAAGATGAAATCGCGTGAAGGTACGGTAGTTGATGCTGATGATTTGATCAACGAGACAAAAAACTTTGCGGTAGAAGAAGTCCGTGAACGTTATAAACTCACTAATGACGAAGTAGAGTCTCGTAGTCTGAAAATTGCCATTGCGGCGATAAAGTATCAACTGCTGCGAGTTGATACTGCTAAAAATATGTTGTTTGACCCGAAAAAAGCCATCAGTTTTGATGGTGATACCGGACCGTATCTGCTTTACAGTTATGCAAGGGCATCTTCCATACTGCGTAAATCGAATCAACCCAAAGATGATAAAGGGTTGTACGACGACATAAACAGATCGGAAATTATGTTGCTTAAAAAAATCGCTTATTTTCCCGATGCTGTTAAAATGGCATTTTCAAAGCTTTCTCCCTCGGTAATCGCGAATTTTTCGTTTGGTCTTTCACAAGCGTTTAACGAGTTTTATCATTGTAGTCCTGTTATAGGAAGTGAGTCGGAATATTTCAGGTTAAACCTGGTAACTGCATTCAGAAAAGTCCTTAAAGATTGTTTATGGCTTTTAGGTATCGAAGAAATAGAAGAGATGTAACCTGCTGTAGCGGGAAACGTCGATGCACGTATTGCCTGTTTTCAGACCGGAGGATTGTATGGCGCTAAAATCGTTGGTTCTTTTCACGCTGCTGTTGTTTACAAAGTTAACGGCCTATGAAATAGCAGATGAAAATGAAACAGTTGCGCGAACCTGCAGAATATCGGTTAAAGGTGAAGTTATTCCCGATGAACAGATGGTTAAATCTACAGGACGCGCTATTGTTTATGTAAATCTTACCGACGACGAGGGGAATCCCTATCGCCAGGAGCGGGTA
>CAYPDY010000291.1:0-1588 GCA_964409515.1 uncultured Dehalococcoidia bacterium | reverse complement strand
GGCCCTGCACCGGCGATACCGTCCCGTCATGGAGCGGCTCCCGCGCCTTGCGGCCTTCCGGCGTGGCGGCCACGTCGAAGCCCAGGAAGTAACCCACCGAGGCATTGGTGCCGTCGGTGTCGTACGGGTAATCGTAGTAGGTGGTGTACTTGCGCGTGTCCGTCAGGATGCGGAAGTGCACCGTCTCGGCGATGCTGTCCACGTACTCATCGTCGTTGCCGAACTTGGGCGCCGAGAGCAGCATCTGGCGCAGCTCCTCCTGCCCCTCGAAGTTCTTCTTCATGGCGTCCAGCAGCTGGGCCATGGTGATCTTCTTCTCTTCAAAGACCAGCTTCTTGATCGCCGCCAGCGAGTCCGCCACGTTGTTCACCCCGGTGGGCATGACGTAGTTGCGGTGGTAGTAGTAGTAGTCCCGGATGTCCTTGCCCTTCTGGATGCAGTCGTCGGACAGCGCCGAGATAAGCGGCCGCGGCAGGTACTCCTGGTACAGCGCGTCGGCCACGTTGTTGATGTAGACCTGCTTCTCCATGTAGAAGTTGAACTGCAGCATGGTGGCCTCGATGATCTCGTCAATGGACTTGAAGGTCGTCGGGTCCGGCGTGGGCCAGCCCGCCTTCTGCCCGGAGAGCCAGTCCACCCCCTGGTTCAGGGCCAGCATCATGCAGTTGGTGAAGCTGAACATCCCCATCCCCTGCCGGTAGACCATGGCCTTGCCCGGTATCACCCAGGACATGCAGTTGCTGATCCCGTAGTCCCGCGCGTCGTGCAGCGGGATCCCCTTCTCCAGAAGGTACGGCACCATCATCTTGTCGTTGAAGAACGCCGGCTGGGCCACGCCGGTGCGCAGGGTGTCGATGGCCGCCAGCACCAGGGCCCGCGGTGTCCGGTCGTGGTAGCGGAAGCACAGCGGCGGCTGCACCGAGTGCAGCTCCTTCGTCGCCTCCAGGATCATGTAGGAGAGGTCATTGCTGGCGTCCCGGCCGTCGGCGTCCACCCCGCCCAGGGTCACGTTCTGCCAGGCCAGCCCGCCGCCGGCCGAGCCGAACAGCCGCGGGGGATGGATGAAGCCCATCTCCTCAAACTTGATCCACACCGACTCCACCAGGTTCAGGGCCTCTTCCTTCGTGATCCGCCCCTCCTCCAGGTCCTTCTTGTAGTAGGGGTACATCACCTTGTCCAGCCTGATGCCGCAGCCCACCGAGGGCAGCTCGATGAACCCCACGATCAGGTGGATGAAGAAGTAGCACTGCATGGCCTCGTGCATGGTGCGCGCCGGGTTCTCCGGCACCCACTCGCAGATCTCGGCCAGCTTCTCCAGCCGCTTCTTCTCGTCCGGCCGCTTCTCCTTGGCCGCCTTCTCCCGGGCCAGCTTCGCATACCTCTTGGCAAAGTCGATGGTCGCCTGCAGGCTGATCACGGCCGCCTCCAGGAACCTCTTCTGGCCCAGGTACTCCTTCGCGTCCATCGAGGGGTCCTTGCCGATCTCCGCGAGCCTTGCCTGGGCCTCCTTGATGATGGCCGCCAGCCCCACCTTGAGGATCTTCTCGTAGTTGGGCAGCACCATGTCCCAGGTGTAGCTGAACACGCT
>CAYPDY010000290.1:0-1593 GCA_964409515.1 uncultured Dehalococcoidia bacterium | reverse complement strand
GCGGCACTTGACAGATTCAGGCAGGGGCTGCTATCGTGCGGGGGCCGGAGAACATGGCGCATTGCGGGCGTGGGCGGTCCACCCGCGCCGGCCCCAGGGGCTCATGAAGGAGGCACGACACCATGATCAAGACCATCGCGTTTATCAGCCGGAAGCCGGGCCTGTCCCACGAGGACTTCGTCCGTCACTACGAGGAACACCACGCACCGCTGGCCTTGAAGCACTTCACCACCTTCCGGAAGTATGTGCGCAACTACCCGGTCGCCATGCCGGGGGCGGACGAGCCGGGCTTCGACTGCATCACCGAGTTCTGGTTCGATGACATCGAGGGCGCCCTTAAGGTGCAGGAGATCCTGGGCGACTACAAGACCGAGGTCGGCCGCATATTCCTGGAGGACGAAGAGAGGTTCCAGGACCGGGGCAAGACGCGGTCGTTCCTGGTCGACGAAAGAGTCTCCAGCCTGTAGGCCGGCCCGGAGGCGCGCGAGTGAAGGTGCTGGTAACCGGGGGCCTGGGAAATGTCGGCCGGAGCTGCCTGGCCGAGCTGCTGAACCAGGGACAGGAGGTCACCTGTCTCGACCTGCGCACCAGGGACAACCTCAGGAGGGCGCGCCCGTTTGGAAAGCGCGTCCGCTTCGAGTGGGGCGACCTGCGGCAGGCCGCCGAGGTGGCCGCCGCGGTCCGAGGGCAGCAGGTGGTGGCGCACACAGCCTTCATCCTGCCGCCCGGGACTGATGAGCGGCCGGACCTGGCCCTGGCAGTCAACGTCGACGGGACCCGCAACCTGATTGCGGCCATGAAGGAGGAGACCCCGCTTCCGCGGATCATCTTCATCTCTTCCTTCAGCGTGTACGGGCGCTGCCAGGAAGGGGGGCCGCCGCGAACGGCTGCCGATCCGGTTCAGCCCATGGACAACTACAACCGCCACAAGGTGGAATGCGAGGCCATGGTGCGGGATTCCGGGCTTGACTGGACCATCCTGAGGCTGGGCGTGGTGCCGCCGAAGTCGCTGGGCGGATTCACCCCCAAGATGTTCGACACGCCTCCCGGCCAGCGCACCGAGTTCGTGCACCCCGACGACGTCGGCCTGGCAGTGGCCAACGCGGCGGCGAGCAATGAGGTATGGGGCCGCATCCTTCTCATCGGCGGCGGGAAGCCCAGCCAGCTGCGCTTCCGGGACTTCGCCGGCGGCCTGATGGAGGCCATGGGGATAGGGCGCCTTCCGGACAGCGCCTTCGCCGCCGATGCCTGCGCCTTCTCGGACTGGATGGACACGACCCAGAGCCAGCGCCTGCTGGGCTACCAGCGCCACTCCTTCGAGGACTTCACCAGGGAGGTGGCGGGCTCGCTGGGCCCGCTGCGGTTGGCCTTTCGGCTGCTGTCACCGCTGATACGGTGGTGGATGCTGCGGCAGTCGCCCTATTACAAGGCGGGCCGAAACAGACATGCGGCCTGACCGGGGCCAGGAGTGTGCGGCGATCGGACCCGCGGGCGCCGACGGTGCAAGGAGGTTTAGCCTATGAGCCAGACGATGCCATTCCCGATGCTGTTTCGTCCCGGGCGGATCGGCGCCCTGGAAATCAAGAACCGTAT
>CAYPDY010000289.1:0-1605 GCA_964409515.1 uncultured Dehalococcoidia bacterium | reverse complement strand
GGCCGTCGAGGTAAGAATGGGTCGCTCCGAGCTCGACGTTCTTCAGTCCAGCTGAAGAATAAACACCCAAGGTATGCAGCACATCCTCACCGCCCGCCAGGCATGCCGTTGAGACACAAACGCTATCCATGGTCATGCCGAAGCACCCCGGGCAAGATGGGACAAGCGATTGCCATGAGCTTGGTTGTGAATTATACTCAATCGAAGTGCGATGGTAAACACACCCAAGCTGCGCGGGCCATGGGACCTCCTGGCGATCCTCACCTTGACTGCCTTGCTCGTGGTCTGCATCGTATTCGTCCCGCAGAACTCTGCCCGCGTTGTCTTCGGCCTGCCGTTCGTCCTCTTCTTCCCAGGCTACACCCTCTGTGCCGCGCTGTTCCCGAGAAAGGACAGTCTCAGCAGCATGGAGCGCATCGCCCTAAGCATCGGCCTGTCCCTGGCCGTGTTCCCGCTGATGGGCCTGGCGCTGAATTACATGTGGGAGATCTCCCTTTACCCAGTACTGTCCTCTCTCGCAGCGTTCACCTCCGTCATGAGCGGTGCGGCCTATTACAGGCGGAGGCAACTCCCACCGCAAGAGCGGTGCGAACCGCAGGTCAACGTCCAACTCCCCAGTGGGAATCCTCTGACCAGGCAGGATCGCATTCTCGCAGCCCTCATGGCCATACTCGTGATCGGAGCCGTTGCGGCCGCAGTCTATGTGGGGACACGCCCTAGGAGCACAGACCGCTTTACCGAGTTCTACCTGCTCGGATCGGGAGGCACGGTCGAGTACTATCCCCACGACATGATCCTGGGCACTAATGCGGACGTAGTCGTCGGCATAGTCAACCACGAAGGCCAGGAGGTCACGTATCGGGTGCGCGTGACCCTGGCCGGCAACGAGGTGCGGGTGATAGACGGAATAGCCATTGAGGACAGCGGCACCTGGGAAGAGGCCGTTGCCATCAGGCCCACAACGACGGGAAGCGACCAGAAGGTGGAGTTCCTGCTGTACAGAGAGGGAGAGTCCGGGCCGTACCATGAACTTCGCCTGTGGATAGACGTGAGAGACCCGGACGCCGCGCAGTAGTGCCCTGGCAACACGTGACCAATAGGGCCTTATGCACGACCGGCCATGTACGCCCTGAACTCCTCCAGCCCCTGCAGTGACCCTATCTCGTAGAAACGCTCCTTGACCTCGTAGGCCAGAAGCTCCCGCCTCTCGACAAGCTGTGCGAAGAGGTCCTCCAGGGTGTAGAAGCGGCCTTCTGGCACCAGGTCCAGGACACCCTTCCGGAAGAGATTGGCGCCGTAGTCAATGTAGACCGTCTCCGGGGTCTTCTCCTTCTTGCTGTACCTCTCCACCAGGTCACCCTTAACCACCGTGTTGCTCTTGTCCCACAGATCGGCGTTCCTGTACACCGTCATCAGCGCCAGCTTCGACCGGGATTCGAAGTGGCTGAGCATAGCGCCGAAGTCGAGGAAGAGGTAGGAATCACCGTAAATCGTGAAGAAAGGGTCCCGGAGCTTGCCTCTGGCTAGCTTCAGGGCCCCCGCAGTGCCGATAGGCTTGTCTTCGTGGCTGTAGGCCAGGTCTACACCAAAGCGGCGGCCGTCCCC
>CAYPDY010000288.1:0-1634 GCA_964409515.1 uncultured Dehalococcoidia bacterium | reverse complement strand
ACATAGGCCATCATGGCCGCCGAGGAGACGCCCAGGCAGAACCCCACCAGGGCCCTGACCGCCAGCAGGAGCACCGGGTCCCGGGCGAATATCTGAAGAACGTAGGCGGCCACCGCCAGACCCAGTCCCAGCCTGATGAACACCAGCCGGCCGCGCCTGTCCGACAGCCTGCCGAAGATGAACGAGGACACGAAGTAGGCCGTCCCCCACGCGGAGACGATCAGCCCTATCTGGAAACGCGATGCTTCGTGCTCCTCAGCGTAGAGCGGCATGAAGATGTTGGAGGCGTACAGGGCCAGGCTGCAGAGGAAGTTGATGGCCGCCAGGCGGACGGGCAGCGAAATGCCGTTGCATCGAGACAGGTACTTCATCTACGGACGGCGCCCTGAAGGGGGCAACGAGTCATATTAGCACATCGACGATTATGTTATACTGTGGCCGAATCGAGGTCTGTACGCAGCCGTCATGAAGTCGAACAAGATCGGCATCCTGGAACTGAAGAGCGACCCCTTCGTCATCGACGTGGCATCCAGACTGAGCGACCTGCCAGTGGAATTCCTCTCGTTCGCGGAGGCGCGCGCACCTGTGTCCACCGACTACCGCGTGGTAATAGACCGGATGAGCTTCGACCACGCGTACCTGAAGGAGATGGTCAAGAACATGTCCCTGGACGGGACCTATGTCATCAACAACCCCTTCGCAGCCTCGGTGAACAGCAAGCTGGTGGAAGCCAAGGTGTGCCAGGCCCTGGGAATCCCTTCCCCCAAGTCCATTGTGCTGCCGGACCCGGCGCTTCGCGCGGAATCGCCCGGGGTGGTGGTGGAGCCGAACTGGGAGAAGGTCGCGGATGAGATCGGCCTCCCCTGCATCCTGAAACCCGTGTACGGCTACGGCTGGGTGGACGTCTATGAAGTGAACACGGTGATGGAGCTCAAGCAGCGCTACGCTGCCGGCGCCGGCCGCATCTGGCTGGTGCAGCAGAAGGTAGGCTACAACCAGTACTATCGCGTGTTCTGCATCGACAGGAGGGAAGTGCTCTTCATCAGGTGGATACCACGGCCGCTGGGGATGGGGGAGTATCTCCACACGGAGGCCGCGGGTGCCGCGGAAAGCCGGGTTGTGGAGCAGATGATGCGGTTGCACTCATGCCTGGACATGGACTTCAACGTAGTGGAGTGGTGCGTTGACGCCAGGGGCCAGGGCTGGGTCATCGATGCTCTCAACGAGGTGCCGGACATGCCGAAGGAGCGCATGCCTCCCGAGCACTACTGGTGGATCGTGGACCGGTTCGCCGCCTGCGTCAGGAACAAGCTGCGGGGCGACGAGGGCAACAGGACGCTCTTCGAAATCCCGGTGCCTCAGGGCGTCTCTCAGGGCGACAGCGTGCAGGTCTCGTAGGACTAAATGAGAACAGGGGGCACGACTATGGAAAACCGGGTGGCCATCTTCATAGATGGCAGCAATCTCTACCACGCCTTGCGCGACAACTTCAGCCGCATGGATCTCAACTTCACCGACTTCACTGCCAAGCTGTGTGGGGGACGGCCGCTGTTCCGCACCTACTACTACAATGCCCTTCAGGACCCGAAAGACAGGCCCGAAGGCCACCGCGAGCAGCAGGAGTTCCTGGACAC
>CAYPDY010000287.1:0-1640 GCA_964409515.1 uncultured Dehalococcoidia bacterium | reverse complement strand
CGGCCCGCATGCGGGAATTCTTTACGGCAAGTTTGATCTGCTGGATAATCTGCCTGCTTACAAGGTTCGCCCCTGTTCCAACGAGCTGCCGGACAAATTCGAGACCGGCACCGGTAATTTTGAGACGATCGCCGGTGTGCTGGGTGTGATGGAGTATTTCGATTGGGTGGGACGTACCCTGGGGGAAGAACATTACGATGAGCTGTCAAAAAAATATTCGGGTCGTGCGCTCACACTCAAACAAGCCATGTATACACTGCATGACTATGATCGTGTTCTGAATAATGCTCTCATAAACGTTTTGAAAGATATTCCCGGCATCTCCATTATTGGTATCACCAATCCGGCGGATTTTGATCAACGGGTGCCTACTTTCTCGTTCAATGTTAAAGGAAAGACACCTCTTGAGATCGCTACCAGCCTGGGTAACGAAAACATCTATGTCTGGGATGGAAATTTTTATGCGTTGGAAATATCCAGGCGATATAACAGGGAAGAAGCCGGTGGCTTCGCCCGTGTAGGTGCAGTACACTACAACACACTTGAGGAAATTGAACGATTTGGTAAAGTACTGGCCAGGATTGCTGATAAATAACCAAGTATAGATTTTTGAATTAAACTCGTGGGATTTTCTGCTATGTCGGAAAATCCCACCTTTTTAAAATGTTGTGAGAAAAGGTTTCTTCGTTTTTATTTGAGGTTCAACAAACGCCCATCCATCACTTGATGATATAATGCAAAAATGAAATTCAATAAAAAAACCCGCATTCTCTTGTTCAGCGGCTTGATTATTCTGGCGTGTGCTATCGTGGCGGTATCTCCGCTGCGGGAAAGCATACTTTTTAAGGCCAATCAGCTCTACACCAGGATCTTTTATATGGTCCAGGCACCGGAAAGAGAAGCCTTTGTACCGAATACACCTGTCGTAACTTTTACCCCGGGGAAAACGTTCTCTGTCACCCCGTCAGCCATACCCACCGCTACTGCCACTCTCGAGCTTGAGCAAAGCACAGCCACACCGGCACCTACCGCTACACCGCTGCCCACGTCGATAAAGCTGGAAAATGTAAAATACATCGACCAGCATGGACTGTATAACTACTGCGCGCCTGCCAACCTGGCTATGGCACTGTCTTTCTGGGGTTGGGAAGGTGACCGCACCGACATTGGTGATGTTGTCAAACCCAACGATGAAGATTTTAACGTGATGCCCTATGAACTGGTCGATTTTGTCAACCAGAACACCTCTTTTCGCGCGATTTATCGTATCGGCGGAAACGAAGACCTGGTCAAGAAACTGGTGGCCAATGGATACCCTGTTGTTCTGGAAGCCGGCCGATATATGGTTGATTTAACCGGCAAACTCAGTTGGATGGGTCATTACACCTTTATCACCGGTTACGATGACGAAACTTCAGAATTTTTGACACAGGACTCCTATTACACCGCTGATTATGTGGTTACCTATGATGAGATGGAAGAGTGGTGGCGGGCGTTCAATTACGTATTCATGGTTGTATATCCAGCCGATCAGGAAACAGCCCTGTTTGATCTGCTGGGTGATTATGCAGATGATGCAGTAGCTGACCGGATTGCCTATGATCTCGCCACAGATGAGGTTTGGGGTTTGACGGATGTCC
>CAYPDY010000286.1:0-1645 GCA_964409515.1 uncultured Dehalococcoidia bacterium | reverse complement strand
CGGAGCCGCTTCGCGGGCCTTCACGAACAGCCCCTCGAACCCGGCCCAGCCCTCCAGGGCCGGGTGGACCCGGGCCAGCAGGCCCAGCTCCCCGGCCCGCCGCAGCGCCTTCTCCGGGCTCTCCTCCTTCAGTATCAGGTCCACCTCGTGCCGCAGGCGGTCTCCCGATATGGTGCCCAGCGTGACCGCGTTCCGGCGCAGCAGCTCCTCCGTGGATGCCTCGAGCCGGAAGCCGAACCGCTGCTCGTAGCGCACGGCCCGCAGCATGCGGGTGGCATCGTCGACGAAGCTGCCCTCGTGCAGGATGCGGATGAGGCCCTCCTCCAGGTCCTGCTGCCCGTCGAACGGGTCCACCAGATCCCCCGGACCGTCGGGCAGAAGCCGCAGGGCCATGGCGTTGACGGTGAAGTCCCGCCTGGCCAGGTCGTCATGAAGGGATCCCGACCGGACCCGGGGAAGGGCCCCGGGGCGGACGTAGGTCTCGGCCCGGGCCATGGCCAGGTCGACGGTCTGTTTCCCCAGGCGCACCTTGGCGGTGCCGAAACGGTGGTGGACCACCAGCTTCCCGCCGGCCTGCTCAGCCAGCGCCTCTGCCAGGCCGATGGCGTCGCCCTCCACTACCAGGTCCAGGTCGGAGCTGGACCGGCCCAGCAGCAGGTCCCGCACCACCCCGCCGACGAGGTACAGCTCCACGCGGCGCGCGGCCGCCAGCGCGCCGGCCTCCCGAACCAGGGCCAGCGCCTCCCCGGGGAGGTGCTGCTGCATCAGTGTGGCGATGTCTGGTGACACTCTTGCGGCCTCAGAACCGTGACCGTATTGTGCCACGGATGCCGGCCGGGATCAATCGCGGGGTTCCCGCCAGCGGGCGCGGCGCTGCGGAGAAAGACCACGAAATAGAGAGCCCCAGCGAGCAAATACGGGATGGCCGCGTAGGGGTCAGATGCTCCTTGCCATGCCAGTGGCCGGAAATCCCGGCAGGTGGTTCTGGAGGTCCTTGACACCGCCCGTCCGGCGACTATAATGGGAGTCCTTCTCGGGTGGTCAAACCAGCTAAAGAGACCAGGCAAGCCGGAGCAATCAAGGTAGGGTAACACCACCAAGCTCACTCGGGTATCGAGCAGAAGCCGGGAGGCTTCGAAGGCAAACCAAGATCAGGAAGCTGGGAAGGTCACCCGGGAAGTTTTTTCCCCGGAAGGCCCCTATTCCGATCCGCGCACCACGTTGGTGACACCGCCGATCCCCTCGATTTTCGACAGCAGCCGCGAAAGCTGGGCCACGCCCTTGGTCTCCAGGGTGAGGAAGACGGAAGCGGAGTTGTCGCCGTGCCCCTGGGACCTCATGGAGGATATGTTCACGCCCTCGTTGGATACCACCGTGGTGATGTCCCGCACCAGCCCCACCCGGTCCCAGGCGTCCACCCGGATCCACACCGGGTAGAGCTGGTCCGTTCGACCCCATTCCACGGGCACCAGGCGCTCCCGCTCCTTCTCGTGGATCACGTTGGGACAGTCCTTGCGGTGCACGGTGACCCCGGTGGTGCGGGTGATGTAGCCGATGATGTCGTCCCCGGGCAGCGGGCTGCAGCACTTTGCCAGCCGCGTCAGCAGGTCGCCGGAGCCCATGACTTTGACGCCCAGGGGACCGG
>CAYPDY010000285.1:0-1686 GCA_964409515.1 uncultured Dehalococcoidia bacterium | reverse complement strand
GCCACCGACTGGGTATCGGTAGCCAGCGACTTCCGCTACTCCATGGGCATCCGCCGGGACGGGAGCCTCTGGGCCTGGGGCTGGAACACGCAGGCCGAGCTGGGGGTGGGCGACGTCGTCAACAGGCGCATTCCGACGCGGGTGGGCGAAGCCACCAACTGGAGCGCGGTGTACCCGGCACGGGCGCACTGCCTGGGGATCCAGTCCGACGGCAGCCTGTGGGGCTGGGGCAGCAACTTCGATGGTGAGCTGGGGGTGGGCGACATCCAGCAGAGGGTGTCTCCGGCCCGGGTATACGGCTCCGCCTGGGCGGCGGCCTCCGCCGGGGACGCTTTCTCCGCGGGGGTCCGCGCGGACGGCGTCGTCTGTGGCTGGGGCCGGAACGAGATCGGCCAGCTGGGCCTGGGCCCGGGCAAGACAGGCGCCAGGAACCGGCCGGAGCCCTGCGACATGCCGGCCATGGACTGGCCGCCGACAGTGAATACGACGGCGGCATCACGGATCCTGGGGAGCATGGCCACGCTCAATGGCTACCTCTACAGCCTGGGCACCGGGTCGACGACGGCGCAGGTATCCTTCGAATGGGGCAAGGGGACGTCGTACGGGCAGACCACGGCGGCCAGGGAGATGACCGCCACCGGCGCGTACAGCGAGAGCCTCAGCGGCCTGGAGCCGGACACCTGGTACCATTTCCGGGCCAAAGTTGAAGGGAGCAACGGCACGAGCTATGGCGCCGACTCGAGCTTCAAGACGACCACCGCGTCTCCCACGGCTCCCGACGTGACCACGGTCGATGCCAGCAATGTCACCGGGTCGGCGGCCAGGCTCAACGGCACCCTGGCCGGCATGGGCACCGCCGAGAGCGTCATCGTGAGCTTCGAATACGGGACCGCGCAGGGCGTCTACACCCGGCAGACAGACAACGACACCTTGAGCCGCGCCGGGGCCTTCTATGCCGACGTTACGGGGCTGGCCTCGGGCACGACCTACTACTTCAGGGCCAGGGCGTCGGGCGACGGCGAGGACCTGGCCGGTGAGCTTGTCTTCACCACCACGGGGACGCCGAAGCACGCTCCGCAGGTGGAGACGGGTGAGGCCAATCAGCTGACCACCGACTCCGCCCGCCTCAATGGCAACCTGACCAAAATGGGCACGGCCACCAATGTGACGGTGCTCTTCGAGTGGGGCGAAACCCCGGGCTCCTACACCCTGGAGACCCCCGCCGCGGGGAAGACGTCCGCCGGTGCTTTCTTCTGGAAGCTGGAGGGGCTCTCCGCCGGGCGGACCTACTACTACCGGGCCAGGGTCGTGGGGGACGGCACCGGCTATGGCGCCGAGAAGCACTTCACCGTCCCGGCGGTGGTCCCCGAGCCGACCTCGATCAGTCCCAATGGCGCGGGCCAGGGGCAGACCGCCACCGTCACCGTGACCGGTGACGCCTTCACCAACTGCATCGGGCTGGACCTGGGGCCGGGGATCACCGTGGACAACTTCACCGTGGTCAGCGCCAACAGGATAACGGCCCAGGTCACCCTGGACCCCGGCCTCGCTCTGGGTCCGAGGAACGTCACTGTGAGCACCGCCACCGGGTCATACGTTCTGGAGGGCGGCTTCGCGGTGAAGGCCCCGTCATCGGGCGGTTTCCCGGTCTGGGGCTGGGCGGCCATCGCCGCCGCGGCTATCCTG
>CAYPDY010000284.1:0-1687 GCA_964409515.1 uncultured Dehalococcoidia bacterium | reverse complement strand
AGGGTGACAGAATCGCTGAACAATTAGAGTGACAGAGTCGCTGGACAACAACACGCGGACGCTCAGCCCGCCCGCATCGCCCCGCCTCTCGGCGCCTTTGACAACCAGCACCCGTCACCCTAACATGGCGAAGTCGTGGCAGAGAAGAAGGAGACACCCGGGGAAGAGCGACCGGTCGAGGCCGGCCGGCCGGCGGGCTTTCGGCAGCGGTGGAAGAGCCGGGCAGAGGGCCTCAAGGCAGACACCTATGCCCTGTACCTGGCCTACAGGGACCCCAGGACACCCTGGTACGCCAAGCTGCTGGCCGCCGGAGTGGTGGTCTACGCCGTCAGCCCGATCGACCTGATCCCTGACTTCATACCGGTCCTGGGCTTCCTGGATGACCTCGTCATCGTGCCGCTGGGCGCGATTCTGGCCATCAGGATGGTACCCGGGGAGGTGATGGCGGACTGCCGAGAGAAGGCGCGCCGCGCGACGGGGACCAGCGCCCCCAGGCGGACGAGGTGGCTGGCGGCCGCCATCGTGATCGCCATCTGGTGCCTGATAGCGGCCCTGGTGGTCCTAGCCGTTCGGGCAAATTGACACGTGCCCGGCTCGGGTCAAATCCTCAGATCGAGGGCGAAGATGATGGCCTTTGCCACAGCGGTCATCTTCTTTGGGGGAAGCGTCGTGATCCGCTGCCGCAGTCTGGACTTGGGAATGGTGAGGATGTTGTCCAGATTGACTGCGCACTCGACAGGCATGCCTTCCTCCGGGCCTATCAGCACTTCCACCGGAATACCTCTGACGGTACGTGTGACCACGGCTACGGTAATCGCGGTCCTGACCTTGTAGGCAGAATCCCTGGACAGCAATAGTGCCGGGCGTCTGCCGGCAGGTGAAGGCAGTTCAACCCACCATATCTCGCCGCGCCTCACCTTACCAGGACTCCCGGGGCAGAACTTCGCTGGTCAGCGTAGCCTGAACCTCCCCGACCTCCGGTTCCTCGGGCACGGCCTCGTACCCGTTCTGATAGAGTCTGTCGAGCTCTCCGTCCTCCACCTCTCTCAGGTACTGCTGACACGCACGGCGAATCAGCTCCGATCTAGCCTGGCAGCGCTTCCGGGCCAGCTCATCCAGCGCCGCCAGCAACTCAGCGTCAACGGGCACTTGTATCACCTTCTTGGTCATTTGACTCCTCCGCATCGAGGCATAGCGAATATGATACACAATGTCTTCCACAAGGTCAATGCTTGCTGGAGGCGCCGGAGCACAGGTCCGCATCTTTTACAGTAGACGTCCACTCCCATATAACTATTGGGGACTCACACCGCGTGCCGAGGTAGCTCAGGTGGTAGAGCAGCGGACTGAAAATCCCCCGTCGGTCTCCCCACAGTGTCCTTTTGTGCTCAAAGTCGACATTATGTCTACTTGACAATAATGATGGTTTGAGCACAGATCACCACCCTTTCCCATGACCCCCCAAGAAATCCGTCGCTAAATTGTCGCTACTTTTTCGCATTGCGCTGAGCATAAGAAGAAACGCATGGAATGGATCAGGCACCGTAGCGGAACCATAGAGAGATACCGCCTAGGACCATCCACGCTTGAGGAAATGGGGTGGCCCGCCGGAGCGCAACTCATTGACGGCGTGGAAGACGATTGCAGCACCTGTGACGCGCGGATTTTCAGTCTGTCGAGCAGGAAT
>CAYPDY010000283.1:695-1700 GCA_964409515.1 uncultured Dehalococcoidia bacterium | reverse complement strand
CGGGGAATTCATATTTGGAAAGCAGTTCTCTGACTTCAACTTCAACCAGTTCCAGCAGTTCCGGGTCTTCCATCGCGTCTACTTTATTCAGGGCGACGACGATGTAGGGCACCATCACCTGGTGGGCGAGCAGGACGTGCTCTCTGGTCTGGGGCATCGGGCCGTCAGGAGCGCTGACGACGAGGATAGCGCCGTCCATTTGCGCGGCGCCGGTAATCATGTTCTTGATAAAGTCGGCGTGCCCGGGGCAGTCGATATGAGCATAATGCCGTGTAGCGGTCTCATATTCAACGTGGGAAATGGCGATCGTCATGCCTCTCGCCTTCTCTTCCGGAGCGTTATCAATGCTATCAAAGGCACGATAGGTAGCGCCGCCGGCCTTAGACAACACCAGCGTGATTGCGGCTGTTAAAGTGGTCTTGCCGTGGTCTACGTGTCCAATCGTGCCTACGTTTACGTGTGCTTTAGATCTGTCAAATTTCTGCTTAGCCATTTGCATCCTCCCTTGTTTTTACGAGCCCACCGTCAGAATCGAACTGACGACCCCGTTCTTACCAAGAACGTGCTCTACCGACTGAGCTAGGTGGGCGTCGGTATTCATTATACAAACTATTGTGACTCTTTGTCTATAGTTAGCTTTGTTCTGCCGGACAAGCCGGTATTATGGGTTAAAATGGTGGAGGGAGCTAGATTCGAACTAGCGTAGCCCTTAGGGCGGCAGATTTACAGTCTGCTCCGATTGGCCTCTCCGGCATCCCTCCAAGCACAATAAAAAAACCCAGCCCGAGAAGGGAATCGAACCCCCAACCTACTGATTACAAATCAGTTGCGCTACCGTTGCGCTACTCGGGCGCTAACAAACAAGAGCCACGGCAAATAAACAGGTAACTTAAGTATTATAGATTCGGCGAAGGTAAAAGTCAAGCTGAAAAAGCTTTCGGCAGACCGTTCACCAAGGTCTGCAGGCAGTTAACGAAAATAATAATAACGCCCGCTTTTCCTGAA
>CAYPDY010000283.1:0-685 GCA_964409515.1 uncultured Dehalococcoidia bacterium | reverse complement strand
GCGCTACTCGGGCAAGAACGCAAACCGGTATACGGAAGATAATAAGGGTAACTTAAATATTATATCGGCGGTGAACGTAAAAGTCAAGGCGTTTAAACGTCCGCCATATACGGCTTTTTAAGGTAATTTACCGGTAGATGATATACTTCATCTGTTTGCGGTAAATGAACCCGGCGATGAGCCCTACCACCAGTCCTCCCAGATGCGCCTGCCAGGCGATATCCGGCTGCGCAAAGGGCGGAATGGAAAGCAGCCCCAGGAAGATAATGGCAAAGATCCACAGCGGCATGGGTATGATACCCCAGAGCGCCACTCTTAATTTGGGCATCAGTATCACCAGCGTTCCCGCGATGCCGTAGACCGCTCCGGAAGCCCCGTAAGCGATAGAGACCTCTGGTCCTAATAACAGATAACAGATATTCCCGGCCAGCCCGGCGGCAAAATAGATGACGAGGAACCGCCACTCTCCTATCGTTTTATTAACGATCCGCCCGAAGAAGAAAAGAACCAGCATATTACTGAAGATATGCCAGATATCAATATGTAAAAACATGCTGGTGATGATCGTCCAGGGCTTTTCACTGAAAATCAGTGGCGAGAGACCCAGGTTGATCTGGGTTTGAAACTTGACATCACCGGTCATCACCATCGTAACCAGCCAGATCACGATATTGATCCCGATGAT
>CAYPDY010000282.1:0-1700 GCA_964409515.1 uncultured Dehalococcoidia bacterium | reverse complement strand
GTGAACGACACACGCATTTGAGAGAGGAGGGCCGAGACCATGTTCCTGTCGATCTTCGCTGGCATCCTGGGATTGCTGATTCCGGTGCTTCTAATCGCCGGCGTAGCGTATCTGATTGTGAGGCCGAAGGGCACGCATCGAGAGAAGGTCACCATACATGATGCACTGGCGGCCTATTTCTATGGAGTCTTCGGGGCCTGCGTCATCACTACGGTGGTGGGGGTGGTCATGTTCATTGATGTGGCGCTCAAGGAGTCGACGGCGCCACAGGGCGATGAGGTCTCTCTGGCGTCCGTCCTGGTGGGGACCGGTGTCGCCGTGGGCCTGGTTCATGCGCTGGGCAGGGTGCTGATGCAGAGGAGCAGCAACAGGGTGTTTATCGGCGTGCGGCGCCTGTATGTGTTCTGCATGCTGGGGATCACCAGCCTGGCCGGCCTGGTATCCCTGCCGCTGGCGATGCAGAGTATCGTCAAATACTACATGGTGGAGCACCCGCAGTACTACCACAACACGTTCCCGTCCACGGAGACGGCGGTGGCCATCGTCGTTGTGCCGCTGTGGTGCTGGTATATCTTGAGGGCCATTCGGGAGGCGGCTGCCAGAAGGAACGGCAGCCCCGCGGCAATGTACGAGGCGTTGGAGGGGCAGGACTAGCGCGGGGTGGGTGACTTCTCTACGGTGATTGCTGTCCCTGACCTGACGGCCTTGAGCGCCGTGGCGTCGCCGATGATCCGGCCCACCACGGTCACGGCGCTGGCCGCGCGGACCTCGTTGCCGCGGCTGGCGGGCGTGGGCCCGAAGAAGAGGCACAACGAAGGACCGTCCGGCCAGTAGGCGACGTCGCCCAGCTCCACCACCTGCTTCCCGTTCTCGATGGGGACCGCCAGCGGCACGTCGAAGTAGATCTCGTCGCCCCAGGTGTTCGCCCTGGCCTTCAGCGGCAGGATGGCCAGAAGGGCGGCGGCGGTCCGGGACCGATTCAGCTCCGCCAGCACTTCGACGGCGCCGGCTTTGATGCGGATCATGTGAAGCACCTCCAGTATCCCCTGAGGTTCTTCCTGACCTCTTCCACAACGCGCTGGGTTTCGACGAGGCCGGAGTTGGTCTGGGAGGGAAGCACGTAAGGCTCCTTGAGCTCGACATCGATGCCGGCCGCCCCGGCCACGAAGGCCAGCCAGCCGGAGGGGAGGACGGTCTGGTTGTAGCCGCTCCCCAGGAGATCCACCCGGCGCCCGCCGCAGACCCGCTCGGCCACCTCCTTCACCTTGCGGCCTATCATGGCGAAGCCCTGCAAGGTCATGCCCAGGTCGGTGAGCTCGTCGGCGTAGTGCGGGTCCGACCCGCCGTTGCGGATGATGATCTGGGGCTGGAACTCCTCGGCCAGCGGGGCGAACACGTGGTCCAGGGCGTACTCGTAAGCCTCATCGGAGGCTCCCGGGGGCATGGGCACATTGACGGTGAATCCCTTCCCCTTCCCCTCGCCGATCTCATGGGCGAAGCCGGTGCCGGGATAAAGGGTTCGGGGGTCCTGGTGCAGATCGATGAAAAGCACCCGGGGTTCCTCATACAGGGTGTGGCAGGTCCCGTCCCCGGCGTGGGCGTCCGTGTCCAGCACCAGGACGCGCTTGGCGCCGAGGTTCTCCAGCAGGTTCAGGGCGCAGATGGCCACGTCGTTGTAGATGCAGAAGCCGGCGGCGTAG
>CAYPDY010000281.1:0-1703 GCA_964409515.1 uncultured Dehalococcoidia bacterium | reverse complement strand
TTTCGTTATGTAAAGGCCGTGGGGGAGAAGGCCTGGCAGCGGATCGAGGCGGAGCGAGGACCGGGGCTGCCGCCCGGACGCCCGTACACCTCCCTCGAGGACTTCTACAGCCGGACCAGGCTGGACCGGGAAGCCGTGGAGAACCTCATCATGGTGGGGGCCTTCGACTTCCTGGGCATCCCCCGGCGGCAGCTCCTCTGGCAGCTGGGGACGCTGGTGCAGCAGCCGCCGCAGGCTATCCCGCTCCGGTGGCCCGCGCCCGGGGTGGAGCTGCCCCCGATGACGCTCCGGGACAGGGTGGCCGCCGACTACCAGATCCAGGGGCTATCGGCCGGCCATCATCCCATGGAGGTGCTCCGCTCCGAAATCCCCGGTAAAGTGATCCGGAGCCGCGACATAGCGGCCATCCCTTCGGGCGCCAGGGTGAGAGTGGCCGGCTGCGTGGTCTGCCGCCAGGCGCCGGGCACGGCCAAAGGGCACGTCTTCCTCACCCTGGAGGACGAAAGCGGCCTGATAAACGTCATCCTGCGGCCCCAGGTTTATGACCAGTACCGCCAGGCCGCCCGGCTGGAGCCCGTCATCGTGGTGGAGGGGACCCTCCAGAAGCATGACGGGGTAATCAACGTCATAGCCCGGCGGCTGCAGCCCGTGCCGCACTGCGACCAGCCGGAAGAACCGCCCCCGGCGATGCCCCTGAACCGTGTCCGCAACTTTGCCTGAAACAGTGGCGCCGCCACGTTGCCCAGAACAGTGGCGCCGCCACTTTGCCCAAAACGATGGCGCCGCGACTTCTGCTAGAATGACGTTCAGACCCCGCAGAAAGCAGCTCACATGGGTGAAGTCCTGGTCGGCACCTGCTCCTGGACCGACCCGACCCTGATCCGGTCGGGCCGCTTCTACCCGGCCGAGGCCAAATCGGCCGAGGCCAGGCTGCAGTTCTACGCCAGCCAGTTCCGGCTGGTGGAGGTGGACAGCACCTACTACTCCCTGCCCGCCGAGCAGACGGCGGTGCTGTGGGCCCGGCGCACCGGCCCCGACTTCGTCTTCGACGTGAAGGCCTTCAGGCTCTTCACACAGCACCCCACGCCGCTGGCGGTCCTGCCCAAAGACATCCTGGCGTCCCTGCCGTCAAGCCTGCAGGGCAAGACCAGCATCTACCAGCGCGACCTGCCCGGGGCCCTGGCCGACGAGCTGTGGCGGCGCTTCGAAAGCGCTCTCCTCCCGCTGGACAGCGCCGGCAAGCTGGGCACCGTCCTCTTCCAGTTCCCGCCCTGGTACCTCCCCGGGAACGAGCAGCGCGAGTACATCCTGTCCTGCCGGGAGAGGCTGCCCCAGTACCGCATCGCCGTGGAGTTCCGGCAGCAGTCCTGGGTGAACGAGAAGAACAGCGAGAGGACCTTCGCCTTCCTGCGGGACAATGGCCTGCCCTACGTCTGCGTGGACGAGCCCCAGGGCTTCAGGTCCAGCGTCCCGCCGGTGACGCAGGCCACCTCCGACATCTCACTGGTGCGCTTCCACGGCCGGAACCGCGCGGCCTGGGAGAAGCAGGGCCTCACCGCCGCCGAGCGCTTCAACTACCTCTACACCGAGGACGAGCTGCGGGACTGGGTACCCCGCATCAGGGACCTGGCCGGGAAGACGCGGCAGTGCCACGTCCTCTTCAATAACTGCCACGAGGACAAGGCGGTGGTCAACGGGCGCCA
>CAYPDY010000280.1:0-1708 GCA_964409515.1 uncultured Dehalococcoidia bacterium | reverse complement strand
GACATGACCTCCACCAGGCGGCAGTTGACGATGTAGTGCTTGATGGTGGTGTCCACCTGGGGGCACACCAGCGAGCAGGCGTAGCACAGGTCGCAGTCCTCGCCCACCAGGGTCTCCAGGGCCATGGAGGTGCGCTGCTCCGTCCGCTGGCGGCGGTGCGGCTCGCGGGCCAGCGCGGGGCAGATATCGATGCAGTTCCCGCAGGCCAGGCACTCCTTGTGCCCGGCGATGTTCTCGGTGATGTTCAGGGCGTGGCCGGCGTTGAAGCCGCTGGACAGCAGGCGGCAGCGGGCCACCGGCGGGAACCTGGTGCTCAGGATCTCGTTGAGGACGGTCTCTATTTGCTTGACGTCTGCCTGGATACGCTGCGGCATGTCGGTTGCTCCCTAGGCCAGCTTCATCCAGGAGGGCTGCAGCCGCTCCCTGGTGTAGCCGGGCGAGTAGTCCGGGACGGACCTGGCGTAGTCCGGGAGAAGCAGGGGGGATATCGGCCGCTGCCCGGCCAGGCCGGATTCCTGGAGGGCATGCTGCCACCGGCGCACATGGTCCAGGGTCGGTGCGCCGGGGTGCGCCTGGCGGCTCCAGCCGGCGGCGGCCCTCCCGGCCCTCCTGCCGAAAACGAATATGTCGAGCGTCGAGTTGCCGATGAGGCGGTTCCGGCCGTGGACGCCGCCCTCGCACTCCCCGGCCGCGTATAGGCCGGGCACGGTGGTGGCGCCGCTGGCGTCTATCCGGATGCCGCCGTTCTGATAGTGCAGGGTGGGGTAGATGAGCATCGGCTCCCTGGCGATGTCGATCCCGTAGCGGCCGAACTGGCGCACCATGGCCGGCAGCTCGCGGGCCACCGTACCCTGGCCGCGGATCAGGTCGATCATGGGCGAGTCGAGCCAGACCCCCACCTGCCCGGTGGGCGTCGGGACCCCCTTGCCGCGCTCCGTGCACTCGCGGATGATGGCCGCGGCCACGACGTCGCGCGGCTCCAGCGGCATGACGAACTGGATCCCGTCGGCGTTGACCAGCTGGGCACCGAGGGTCCGTACCTTCTCGGTCACCAGCTGCCCCAGGATCTGCATGGGGTAGGCGGCGCCGGTGGGGTGGTACTGCATGGTGTCCATGAAGATGAGGCGCGCCCCGGCGCGATAGGCCAGGACCAGCCCGTCGGCGGTGGCCCCGTAGTGGTTGGTGGTGGGGAACTTCTGGATGTGGAGGCGGCCCATGCCCCCGGTGGCCAGGACCACGGCCTTGGCCCGGACGATGCGGAGCTCGTTCGTCTCCAGGTTGGCCAGGAGCGCCCCGCACACCTGGCCGGCGCTGTCGGTCAGAAGCTCGACCGCCGGCGAGAACTCGACATAATCTATCCCCCGGTTGCGCAGCTCGTCCCGCAGCACCCGCATCTCTTCGAGTCCGGTGTAGTCGCGGGAGGAGTGCAGGCGCAGGCGGGACGCCCCGCCGCCGCCCAGCTCGTGCATGGAGCCGTCAGGGTTCTTGTCCCAGTTGACCCCCAGGGTCTCCAGCCACTGGATCACCCCCGGGGCGTCCTTGACCAGGGCCTCGACCAGCTCCGGGATGTTGTCGAAGTGGCCGCCGCCCATGGTGTCCAGGTAGTGATGGGCCGGCGAGTCCTGTGGCCGGTCGGCGGCCTGGGTGCCGGCCTGGGCCCCCACCGTGTTGCAGTCGCCCAGGCGCAGCTTGGTGGCCAGGAGCACCC
>CAYPDY010000279.1:0-1710 GCA_964409515.1 uncultured Dehalococcoidia bacterium | reverse complement strand
ATTGAGATTTTTATCCTGTTTTTTGTTGTCGTAGGGAATGTCTTTGGTTCGTTTTTGAAAAAGGCTTTCGGAGCCGCCGGGAACGCCGGGTTGGGGGGTGTAGAGAATCGAGGGTCCGGGCGTTTCTCCCTGTTTGGCGGCGGGGAGAAGGGGGGATCCGGTGCCGGGTTTTTCCGTCAACCCTCGCGGATCGTTGAAATATCGGGCAATGGCCCTGCGGACCTGGTTATTTTGGGCGATGATCCACATGACGAGAAAAAACGCCATCATCGCGGTAACAAAGTCCGCGTATGCAACTTTCCAAGCTCCTCCGCCGGCCGCCATGATGATTCCTCGTTGTTGGGGGTTTGTGGTTTGTGTTCAGTGTGTTGATTTTTTATCCGCCCGACTCGGTTTCCCGGAGCCATTCATCGAGTTCATCTCGTGTGGGCCGGAATTCGGGCATAACGCCGCGGCGCGCCTGTTCCAAGGCGACCTTGGGAGGCAGATCGCCGACGAAACCTTTGAGGGCTAAGGCGACTACTCTCAGATAACTAATTTCGAGCGAGCCGAGGAATTCCATGCGCACCGACAAGGGAGCGAAGAGACCGTAGGACAAGAGGATTCCGAGGAAGGTTCCGACCAGGGCTGCGCCTACTTTTTCGCCGATTTCGTTGACCGGTCCGTCGATAGCGCCCATCGTGACGACGATACCCATGACGGCCGCGACGATGCCGAAGCCGGGCAGGGCGTCGGCCGTTTTGACGACGACGCTGATCGGCGCATGATGTTCTTCCTCGACGAGCCTGATGTCGCCTTCGAGCAAGGCGGGGAGTTGTTCGGGCTTTGTAGTTCCATCGAGGACGGGGAGCAGCGCGCCGCTGAGAAAGCTCATGACATGGTGATTGCCGGAGAATTTTGGATATTTATTGAAAATTGAACTTTCATGCGGTTCGGTCAGATGCGGTTCGAGTGTCATCAGGCCGTCGCGCCGGCTCATGCGGAACAGCTCGTAAAGCGATTTGAACAGTTCTTTATAGGCCTGTTTGTTGTACGGCGATCCCTTGACGCACTGGAGAATGCCTCGCAAGATATCCACAAGGACTTTTTTCGGCGACATCACGATCAGCGCGCCCATGGCCGCCCCGCCGATGGTGATGAATTCGGAGGGGTGCATGAGTGAGGCGATATTTCCACCGGCCAGGGTAAAGCCGGTCATTACCGCACCAAAAACGATAATAAAACCCACAATAATGAGCATGCGCGTTCCTCACGGAAGTCGGATCAACCGATGCAATTTCTAATCGTCGTCTGGGATAAAATCGCACAAAAAGGCGAGCATGACGCCGCCACAAAGGTATATAGCTTAGAGATATCCGTCGTGGGGCGGAAAACGGGCGAGATTAAGCCGACTTTAACGGTTGGAAGGAGAATGACGGCTGGAAACGCCGATAGCTATTCAAAACACCGGCCGCAATGGGTGCGGCTCAACGAACGGGAGCTCCGCAAGGTTCCGGACCACGGGGTCAGGTCCAAGTTTTCGGCCAGGATTTTTAGGAATTGCAGTATCACTGAGCCGAAAAAAGGAGCAGACCCCGCCTTTGCAGTTCTGCGGGTACCCGATGAAAACTGAACCAAGCTTGGAACGGCGTCGATACACTACGGATTGGCCTTGGCGGATGGAGGAGCCATTGGATCGGCTTGATGGATTTTCCGGTCCACCTCGGTGCC
>CAYPDY010000278.1:0-1754 GCA_964409515.1 uncultured Dehalococcoidia bacterium | reverse complement strand
TCTGCCACGGTTACAGGCTAGCAGGCCCGGTTCACCAGCGAATCTCAGGCCGACGTGTCTGGGTAACAGACTGTTCACATGTGGGGAGGGCCCTTTGAGAAGTCGGCCATCCGTGGTATATTGACGTCGCAGAGCATCAGGGAGGACAGGCAGTGGACCGTGTAAGATGGATCGAGCACAGGGGGAAGCGCATTCTCTTCGAAGACTTCTCCGGCCTTCAGGAGACGAAGGACATCTACGAGGTCACGGACACCAGCACCGCCTTGATCTGCAGGCAGCCGGAGAAGTCGGTACTGCTGCTCACCGACGTCACGAACGCCCATTACAGCCCCTCCATCATGAAGCGGCTGAAGGACAACAGCAAACGGACAGTCCCCTACATGAAAGCCTACGTTGTCGTGGGAGTCAAGGGATTGACTCTGACAGTACTTCAGAGCTTCGTCGCCTTCACCGGGCTGGACGTCAAGCTGTGCGAAACCATCGAGGAGGGCAAGGAATGGCTGGTCGCGCAGTAGGCCATTCTGGCCGGGCGGACGGCTAGCGAGAAACGTCCCCTCTGATCAGGGCGGACTCCCTCAAGCGGGTGCAAAGGAGAACGCCGAGAGACATCAGTCCTATGAGGACCACCAGGGGCACGGTCATCGAACCGGTCTCCGGGTTCTTGAGGCCATCCATGGCGAAGATGAAGGCGATCCCCGATATCTGCCCCATGAGCAGGAGCAGACCGTTGGCCATACCCTCGGGTGCCGGATAGGCCACCTCGGCGCCGTACTGGAATCCGATCGGGCCCGCGCTCAAGAGGCTGAAACCGAGGACGAAGGCCGAGGCGAGCAGAAGCCCGTAGCTGGCAGCCCAGGTCACACCGGCCAGGCCCAGGGTGGCGCCGCCGAAGGTCATGATCAGGAACGGGACCCTCCGGCGATACCGGTCGGAGAGCGACGGTACCACCACGGCCCCAATGACCCCGCCGATGATCATGAGCCCGCCGGTGAGGCCCGCCTGTGTGCTGGAGAATCCTCTTGGTCCCACGACGTCCTCGATCCACGTGGTGACTGCGTTGAACATCCCCAGGCCCACCAGGAATACCGCCATCAGCACCAGGAAATCCCTCTTGCGCAGGGTCTGCTTCATTCCCCCCAGAACCAGCGGTCTGTCTTCCAGGTCCGCGGGACACGGGGGCGTTGGAGGATGCTCCCTGGCCAGCGCGAAGAAGGCGACTGCGGCGATCATGGCCGCGATTCCGTAGGCGATGAGCATGCCGGCAATGTCAAGCTGATCGGCCAGGATCGGGGTCAACACCAGCCCGACCGCCATGCCAACGTACATGGCCAGCGATCCGAGGCCGGAGGCGGTGGCCCGTTCGTGAATCGGAAACCAGCGGGCCGCCACCTTGGTGATCGCGTTGAGGATGAACGGCTGTCCAATGGCGATCCCTACTTGCGCGAGCAGCACCAGGGTGTAGTCCGGCGCCGCCAGTCCCCGCAGCAGGCCGAACACGCCTGTCAGCGTGGCGCCTATCCCTACCCCGACGCGTATCCCGAAAGTATCGATGGCCCATGAGGCGGGGATCGAGATGAAGATGAAGACGATCATGAAGCTCATCGACAGGAGGCCGATGCCGAGATCGGAGACCCCGTAATACGCGGCGGCTTTGCTGGTGATCGAAGCGAAGGTTATCAGCACAGCCGAATCACAGAGTCCTCTCGACGGGCGCAGTGTGACCGAAGTCACAAACGTATCAGGTCCGGCATGGT
>CAYPDY010000277.1:0-1767 GCA_964409515.1 uncultured Dehalococcoidia bacterium | reverse complement strand
GCGGGGTCTCTTCTCTCTACGTCAACCCCTGCCGACCAACATGTTACAGCATCCCGCCACCCGGCCCGACGCCCGGGACCCTCGCGCCGCGGCCGGCGGACGGCGGTCCGGAACCGGTGGTCACCAGAGTCCTGGAGGGAGTCTTGTGGAGGGATTGGCAGGCAGTGTATACTTGTCCACGCGGTTTCGAACGTACTTCCGACGAAGGGGGTAATGTATGAGGTTGTCCTGTCTGCAAGAGAACCTGAGCAAGTGCCTCGGCATCGTGGGCCGGGCGGTGGCCACCAGGAGCACTCTGCCGGTGACCAACAACGTGCTGCTGGCCACCGAGGATTCCCGGTTGAGGCTGTCAGCCACCAACCTGGAGATCGCCATCAGCTGCTGGCTGGGCTCGATGGTGGAGGACGAGGGGGCTATCACGGTGCCGGCGAGGCTGCTCAGCGAGTTCGTGAACTCGCTGCCCAGCGAGAAGATCGACCTGGCTCTTGCGGACCACACCCTCGAGTTGAAGTGCGCGCGGTTCGAAGCCCGCATCAGCGGCATAGACGCCGATGATTTCCCTCCCATACCCAAGATCAGCGGCGGGGTGACCTATCAGATCGAGCCTGATGCCCTTCGCCTGGCCATCAACCAGGTGGTCTTTGCCACCGCTTCCGAGGACACCCGCCCGGTGCTGACCGGTGTGTCCGCCGAGTTTGAAGAGGATACCCTGACCCTGGCGGCGGCCGATGGCTTCCGCCTGGCCGTCCACAAGGCGCCGCTCATGACCCCGGCCAAGGAGAAGGTGGAGGTCATCATACCCGGGCGCTCGCTCTCCGAGCTGAACCGCCTGCTGTCGGACCAGAAGGAGCCGGTGGAGGTGGCGGTGGGCCAGAACAAGAGCCAGGTGATGTTCCGGATGAGGGATGTGGAGCTGGTATCGCAGCTGATCCAGGGGAGCTTCCCCAACTACCGTCAGCTGATACCGGCCAGCTACACCACCCGGGCGGTCATCAGCACGCCGGAGTTCCTCCGGGCCACCAAGACCGCGGCCATATTCGCCAGGGACGGCAGCGGCATTGTGCGCCTGCAGATCACACCGGAGAACGGCGGCGGGCGGGTCAGCGTGTCGGCGCGGTCGGAGCAGGTTGGGGACAACATGGGAGAGATCGATGCCAAGGTTGAGGGCGACGCGGCCAAGATCGCTTTCAACGGCAAGTACCTCACCGACGTGCTGGGAGTCATTCACGAGGGCGAAATCGCCCTGGAAACCACCACGCCCTCCAGCCCCGGGGTCATCCGCCCCCTGGGCGCGGAGAACTATATCCACATCATAATGCCCATGTTCGTTCAGTGGTGAGCAGGTTCGGCGGCAATCCGTTGGACCGGCCCGGCGCCGGTGGGCTGATGATGATGACAGTCCGGGCTATGAAGCGCAGCCGCCTTGTGCTTCTGCTTGGCGTTGCCCTGGTGATTTCTGCCGTGCTTGTGGGGCCTCCGGATGTCCATGCCGCGGGTTCCAGTGTCACCAACACTCCGGCCGGCGACCTGGTGGTCTTCAGCCAGGACTACACCGGCATGAGCGCAGTCCCCGGCAACATCTGCCTGGCGTCGGAGTACGGGGGCGGCTTCATGGAGAATGTCACCCTGGGCTACAACGGCACCAGTCACTGTGTTTCGTTTGATGGCACCCAGGGCGCCTTCGGCAAGCTTTTTGTAGGAGGGCTATCGCCATCCCTGTCAACGACCCTCACGCTGGACATGGGGCTGGGGAGGACGGAGGACCAT
>CAYPDY010000276.1:0-1774 GCA_964409515.1 uncultured Dehalococcoidia bacterium | reverse complement strand
CGCGGGCCGATCATGGACACCGAGATCCGCAACGTCGGCGCCCCCATCGTCCTGGGAACGATCCCCGGCGTGGTGGCCTTCGTCGGCTGCTCCAACTACCCGGACATGAACGACCTCTCGGAGATGGTGGAGGAGTTCGCCCGGAGGAAGTACATCGTGGCGCTCTCCGGCTGCGCGGCCATGGCCGTGGGCATGAAGAAGGACGCCGACGGCAAGACGATATACGAGAAGTTCCCGCCTAGCTTCGAGGCGGGTGGGGTGGTCAACGTGGGTTCCTGCGTGGCCAACGCCCACATCACGGGCGCCGCCATCAAGATCGCCAACATCTTCGCCACCCTGCCGCTGCGCGGCAACTACGAGGTCATCGCGGACTACATCCTGAACCGCGTGGGGGCCGTGGGGGTGGCCTGGGGCGCCTACTCGCAGAAGGCCGTCAGCATCGCCAACGGCTGCAACCGGCTGGGGATCCCCGTGGTCCTGGGCCCGCACTCCTCCAAGTACCGCCGCCTCTTCCTGTCGCGCAAGGAAGAGGGGGACTGGACCGTCAGGGACGGCCGCAAGGGCGGGATGGTGGACACGGGGGAGCCGTCGCCGGAGCACCTGGCCTATGTCACCGAGACCAAGGAGAAGGCCATGATCACCATCGCCAAGCTCTGCATCCGGAAGAACGACACCCCGCAGGGCCGGGCGGTAAAGCTGAACCACTATATCTCGCTGTACAAGAAGTACATGGGCGGGGGCCTGCCGCCGGACCTGCAGCTGTACGTCCGCACGGACAAGGACCTCCCCATCGTCTACAAGAAGGATGCCGTCGCTTACCTCAAGGAGGTCGGCTGGAAGCCCAAGCCGGTCCTCAGCCTGCCGACGCTGATCGGAACGTATCCCAGCAAGGTGCCGCCGGATGCGGTGATTCACTAGTATAAGGACGCACTTTTGACCGGAGTGGCCGCGCTCGTCAGCAAGGTGGTGGATTGCCACCGCCGGGACAGGGACATGCTCATCCAGGTCCTGCTGGACCTGCAGGACAGCCTGGGCTGGCTTCCGCGCGAATACCTGGCCGAGGTCAGCCGCCAGCTGCGCGTACCCGCCACCCGCGTCTACCAGGTGGCCAGCTACTACAAGGCCTTCAGCTTCGCGCCCAGGGGCCGCCATTCGATCAAGGTCTGCCTGGGCACCGCCTGCCACGTCCGGGGCGCCGGGAGGGTGGTGGAGAAGATGGAGGCCGACCTGGGCATCGCCAGAGCGGAAACCACGCCCGATCTCAAGTTCACCCTGGAGACGGTCAACTGCGTCGGCTGCTGCGCCCTGGGGCCGATGGTGGTCATCGATGATACGTACCACGGGCAGGTAACCGGAGAGAAGGTCAGCCCGCTGCTGGCCAGGTACAAGTGAGAATGTCAATCAGGGAACAGGTGCGCCGATTGAGCTCCGCCGCGGAGCTGGAGGCCCTGCGGAAGTCCATCCTGGAAGGGAGGGACCCCCGGAGGCCCTGCATCGCGCTGTGCGTGGGCACCGGCTGCCTGGCCTACGGCTGCACCGACATCCTGGGCGCCTTCAGGGATGAGGTGGCCCGCCACGGTCTGCAGGACAAGGTCGACATCAGGGCCACCGGCTGCCCCGGCTTCTGCGAGCGGGGCGCGCTCCTGACCGTCTATCCCCAGGGCATCTTCTACCAGCGGGTGACGATCGGGGACGTGCGCGAGATCATCTCCGAGACCATGGTCAAGGGCAAAGTCATCGAGCGGCTGCTGTACGTTGATCCCGGCACGGGGGA
>CAYPDY010000275.1:0-1774 GCA_964409515.1 uncultured Dehalococcoidia bacterium | reverse complement strand
CTGGACAGCCCGGAGATCAGCGATTCCGAGTACGACGGGCTGATGCGCCGCCTGCAGCAGCTCGAGGCGGACCATCCCGACCTGGTGACGCCCGACTCGCCGACGCAGCGGGTGGGCGCCGCGCCCCTGGAGGCCTTCGGCACCGTGGAGCACCGCCTCCCCCTTCTCAGCTTGGGCAACGCCTTCTCCAACGAGGAGCTGCTGGCCTGGTACAAGAGGATCCTGAACCTGCGGGGGGAGCAGGACTTCGACTTCGTCTGCGAGATCAAGATGGACGGCCTGGCGGTGGCCCTGACCTATGTCGACGGCAGACTGGTCACCGGGGCCACCCGTGGCGATGGGTACAAGGGCGAGGACGTCACCCAGAACCTCCGCACGGTGAAGAGCATACCGCTGTCGGTGCCGAAGGACGCCCCACCCCGCTTCGAGGTCCGGGGCGAGGTCTACCTCTCCCGGGCCGGATTCAAGAAGCTGAACGAAGACCGGGCCCGCGAGGGGCTGCCGTTCTTCGTCAACCCCCGCAACGCGGCGGCAGGCTCGATACGCCAGCTCGATCCCCGGGTGACGGCGCAGCGCCCGCTGGACATCTTCGTCTACGCGCTGGGATGGGCCGAGGGGAAGCCGGTCCCCGGCACTCACTGGGAGAGGATGGAGTACCTGAAGTCGCTGGGCTTCAAGGTCAACCCCCGCAACCGGAAGTGCCGCACCATCGAGGAGGTGGAGGCATACCACCATGGGGTCGAGGAGGAAAGGCCGCGGCTGCCCTACGAAACCGACGGCATCGTGGCCAAGGTGGACTCCATCGAGATCCAGGACAGCCTGGGCTACGTGGCCCGCGAGCCGCGCTGGGCGCTGGCCTACAAGTTCCAGGCGGAGCAGGCGACCACGCTGCTCAAGGACATCGGCATCAACGTGGGCCGCACCGGCAGCCTCAATCCCTACGCCATCCTGGAGCCGGTCTTCGTCGGCGGGGTGACCGTGAGCCAGGCGGCACTGCACAACGAGGACGACATCCGGCGCAAGGACATTCGCATCGGCGACACCGTCTACGTCCAGCGGGCCGGCGATGTGATACCGGAGATCGTCGGGCCGGTGGTCAGCAAGCGCACCGGGGCCGAGCGGGTCTTCACCATGCCGGCGCGCTGCCCGGCCTGCGGGGCCGAGGTGCTCCGGGTGGAGGGCGAGGCCGTGCACCGCTGCACCAACACGGCCTGCCCGGCGCAGGCCCTGGAGAAGATCAAGCACTTCACCGCCGCCATGCGCATGGACGGCGTCGGGGAGAAGCTGTGCGCCCTCTTCTTCGAGAAGGGCCTGGTCAAGGATGCGGCCGATGTCTATTACATCACGCGGGAGCAAGTGCTGGGACTGGAGCGGATGGGCGAGAAGAGCGCCGAAAAGGTGCTGAAGTCCATCGAAGGCAGCAAGAAGCAGCCGCTGGCCAGCGTCTTCTTCGCCCTGGGCATCCCCAACGTGGGCGGGGAGACGGCCACTCTGCTGGCGTCGCGGTACCGCAGCCTGGATGGGCTGGCGGGCGCCAGCGAGGAGGAGCTGCAGGCCATCCCCTCCATCGGGCCCAAGATCTCGGAGAGCATTACGGCCTTCTTCCGTCAGGAAGGCAACCGGAACATCATCGAGAAGCTGAGGAAGGCCGGCGTGAAGCTGGAGGAGGAGGCCCGGGAAACGAAGGCCGGCGGCCTGCCGCTGGCGGGCAAGGAGTTCGTCATCACCGGCAAGCTGGCATCGTCCACCCGCGGCGAGGCCGAGGCCAGGGTCA
>CAYPDY010000274.1:0-1783 GCA_964409515.1 uncultured Dehalococcoidia bacterium | reverse complement strand
TACAGGCCGGTTTCCGGCTTTGAACCCGTGGCTATGACCACCGTGTCCGCCGCCTCCATTTCTTCCTTGCCGTCGTGTTCGTAGACCACGCCGGCCTCCGTGATACGGCGGGCGGCGGCCTTGGTGATCACGTTGACTTCGTGCAGGCGCAGCGCGAAACGGACCGAGGACCTGGTGGTCGGTCCCATATCCTGCCCGATGCGGTCGAGCATCTCCAGTATGGTGACCCGCGGCCCCTGGCGGGTCATCTTCATGGCGGTCTCGGCATCCAGCGCCCCGCCCGAGGCCAGGAACACGGCGGATTCCGCTGACACCGGGCCCTGCCGGGCGATGAAGAGAGCGGTCTCCATGCCTACCGCCCCTCCTCCAATGACCACCACCTTCTTGCCCAGGGCCGCCCTGTTCTCCAGCACCTCGCCGGCCCAGACGACGTTGTGGCCCTCGATGCCCGGGATCCCGGGCCGCAGCGGCGTGGAGCCGGTGGCTACCACCACCGCGTCCGGCTTTTCCGCCTTGACCAACTCCGCGCTGGCCTCCTTCCCCAGCTCCACCTTCACTCCCGCCCGGCAGAGGGCGCCGGAGAGCCAGTTGACGGCATTGACGAACTCCCCCCGCCCCGGGGGAACGGCCGCCAGGTTCAGCTGCCCGCCCAGCCGGTTCGATTTCTCGAACAGCGTGACATGGTGGCCTCGCTCGGCCAGCGTGCGGGCCGCTTCCATGCCGGCCGGGCCGCCGCCGACGACCACCACCTTCTTTGGCCTGGCAGCGGGGACCAGGGCGTACTGCTTCTCCCGGCCGGCGGCGGGATTGAAGGTGCAGGTGATCTCCCCCAGGGAGAACACGGCGTCCAGGCAGCGCTGGTCGCAGGCGGTGCACTGGCGGATTTCGTCGAAGCGGCCCTCGGCCGCCTTCCGGGGCCATTCCGGGTCAGCCAGGAACGGCCGGCCCATGCCGACCATGTCGGCCTGGCCGTTCATCAGGATCTGCTCCGCCAGGAAGGGGGTGTTGATGCGATGGCAGGTGATCACCGGCACCTTCACCACGTGCTTGATGCCCTCCGCCAGGTAGACGTAGGTGCCGCGAGGCACATCCATCGACGACAGCGGCAGGAAGGCCTGGTGCCATCCGGCGGTGACGTTGAAGAGGTCCACGCTCGCCTTCTCCAGGGGGCGCACCACGAGCTTCACTGCATCCTGCCGGAGGCCGCCCTTCATGAAATCGTCGCCGGAGATCCGGTACGAGATGGGGAATCCGGGCCCGACCCTGGCCCTGATCTTCTGCACCACCTCCGTGGGGAACCTCAGGCGCCTCTCGAAATCGCCGCCGTACTCGTCCGTCCGCTGGTTGGTCAGTGGTGACAGGAACTGGTTCATCAGGTAGCCGCTGTTGCCGCAAAGCTCCACCCCGTCAAAGCCGCCCTCCCTGGCCCTCCAGGCTGCCTCGGCGAAATGGTCCCCCAGCAGCCGGACCTCGGCCGTGGTCATCTCCCGCGGTGTGACCCCTGTGAGCGTGTTGCGGACGGCTGACGGCGCCGGCGGCGGGCCGCCGTCGGCGGTGGAGAAGCAGGACGAGCCCATGTTGATGATCTGGGCGAAGGTCTTCGCCCCGTGCTCGTGGATGGCGTCGGTCATCCGCTTGAGCCCGGGCACGTACTTGTCGTCCTGAAGTGCCGGGATGTGCGGCAGGTAGACGCAGAAATCGTTGTAGCCGCAGACGATGTTGATCAGCCCCGCCCCGCCTCTGGCCCTGGCGATATAGAAGTCCACCGTGGCGTCGGTGACGA
>CAYPDY010000273.1:0-1787 GCA_964409515.1 uncultured Dehalococcoidia bacterium | reverse complement strand
GTCACGGCCGGCTGAAGCACTCCGGCCTCGTTGATGGGCTGGAAGGTTTTCTGGGTCTCGGCGATCTGAATGTACTGGGCCGCAGCAGTCGAGGGGAACGTGGCGTTGTACGCGGAGTTGTACTCGGCCTGAGGTATGATGATCGGGTCCTGGGATACCTCGAAGACACCGCGCTTTGCGGAGTTCGGGGAGCCGTCAGGATTGACACCCTTCTTAAACACCGCCTCGAGGTTCGCAAGGGTAACGTCAGGTGTCGGTGTCGTTGGCTCTTTCACCCGGATCTGCATGATCGTCCGGGTGTTGGGGCCGTAGCCGGGCTGCGTGGTGGGCGCGCCGCCGGCATCCATCTGGTTCGGGCTGCCTGTGTAGTAGTCGTAGGGCGCTGCGCCGGCCGGGACAGGCGCCGGGGAATCGTTGTAGAGAATGAAGGTTGTGCCCGGGGCGTAGCCCGAAAAGTCAACCACTACGTCCGCCCGCTCCGCTGATCCCAGGAACAGTGAGTGCTGGTTGACTATGCCGTAAGCGAAGTAGGCCGGGTCGAGGTTATAGCCGATGGGCTGCTGGGGCACCACAACCGGCTTCGGCATGAAGCCGCCCTCAGTGCCGATTAGCCACCATGCCGGTCCTGCCGTTGCAGAATCAGGTATGCCGCTTGGCGTGTCCGCATATTGGTTCGCAGGAGCCACGCTGACGGGGACCATCTTGACCTCGGTGCAGTTGGCCGGGTTTGCACCGGCGGCGCAGACAGTGCTGGGGGAGCCGGGGGCGGCAGCCCCGGTGCCGGAGACCCAGGAAGTCTTGTCCGCTGCCTTATAGAGCTGGAGATTGAGGAAACGGTCGTTTGAGGCATTCAGGACGCGGAAGCGGACCGCCTTGGCCTCCACTTCCAGGTATGGGTAGACAGTGCCGTTAACGAGCTGGGTGTCAAGGAAGCTCTCGCCGGGTATGGAGGGGTTCGGGTTCCCCGGTCTAAACGGCGGCTCCCAGGCGTGGCAGCCGGGATCATTGGGCGATGTCTCACAAATAGGCGTATAGTACTCGTTCGGAACGGGGCCCACTTCGATACATCCTACCGGGAGCCCGTTGACACACTCAGGCACAGGCGGGTTGAACCAGGGACCATAGTGCCAGCGGCCGAAGGCGTTTGTGCCGGTGAGGTCCCACGGATTCTGCACGGTCATGTAGATATGCGGGTACCAAAGGTCGCCGGTCTTCGGTTTCTTTTTCCCTAACAGAGTGGGATTCGCGATGACCTCCGGGTCGGTGGCCACGTAGGCTGCCCCCGTTCCCCAATTCCAGGTGGGATCCTGGCCGTAGATTGTCTCCCTGTCCACGAAGGTCCTGTCCTGAATGACCAGGGGAATGCCGATACCAGGGAGGACTCTGAGTAGGCCAGGATTGACGCCGGTCACATTGGTACCGTTGATCATGTCCTGCTCAACCGCGTCCGTAATCACGTATCCAGCGGCCTCGCCGGCGTACACATTGAGACGCGTGATGCCCATGGCATGGTCGTGGTAGAACTGCAGCCTGGCGCTCTGCGCGTTGGTGTAGAAGAAGGTCATGCATCCACTGCCAGTGGCATCGCATTCGACATTGCCCGCCGCATTCTTCATGTCAGGGACATTTCGAACGCTGACGCCCTTGGGGTAGGGGGTGTTTTCTCCGGCAGGGGTAATCCACTGGTGCACGTTGCCGTCGCTGATCCAGACGGTGTTATTGCCGTGAAGATGGACGGCGGCCCGGTTCTGTTTGTACTTATTGCCCGCTGAACCCGGCCCTGCCGG
>CAYPDY010000272.1:0-1796 GCA_964409515.1 uncultured Dehalococcoidia bacterium | reverse complement strand
GTCGGAGAAGGACGTCCTGGCCCATGCATTCGTACGGATGGTTGGCCGCCAGCGCCGAGGAGGCCGCCCGCATGGTCAGGCAGGTGTCGGTATCGGCTACCCAGGTTTGGCAGAACGCCCAGGCGGGGACCGAGGCCTGGAAGAGCACGGCCAAGTCGGCGGAGGCGGGGGCCCGCACCACCTATGAAACCGTAGAGGGGATGAAGAAGATCAAGGAGGCCATCGACCAGGTGTCTCTGCGAGTGACGGACCTGGGGGACCGGTCCAACGAGATCGGCAGCATCGTGGCCACCATTGACGATATCGCCGCCCAGACCAACCTGCTGGCGCTCAATGCCGCTATCGAAGCGGCCAGGGCCGGGGACCAGGGTCGGGGCTTCGCCGTGGTGGCGGACGAGGTGCGCAAGCTGGCGGAGCGGTCGTCGATAGCCACCAAGGAGATAGCGTCGCTCATCGGCAGCATACAGACCGGCTTGTCGGATGCGGTGAAAGCCATGGAGCGGGGCAGCCGGGAGGTGGAGTCCGGCTACAATCTGGCGGGGGAGGCCGGGAAGGCGCTGGACGACATCCTGGAGAGCTCGCAGGCGGTGGGCAAGCAGGTGAACCAGATCACGGCCGCGGCCGAGGAGCTGAACGCTCTGAGCGGGAACATGGTTAACGTGATCCAGCAGATAAGCAGGACCATAGAGGAGAACGCCGCCGCCACGGAAGCCATGGCGGCAAACTCGTCCAACGTGTCGAACTCCATCCAGAGCGTCGGCAGCGTGGCCGAGGAGAACAGCGCCTCCGCGGAGGAGGTGTCCGCCTCCGTGGAAGAGATGTCCGCCTCCGTAGAGGAGGTACTGGCCTCCGCCCAGGGCCTGGCCGAGATGGCGGCCGAGCTCAAGGGGTCGGTGACGGCGTTCAAGACCGAGGATTGACCCGCCGCTGTCACTGAAGATGTGATGCCCGCGCGCCGGAAAATGACAACCGTGTGACCTCACGACCTGGCCCCGAGATGGACCTGTGACCGCCCCGGCCTAGAATATGCCCCAACGCCTGTAACCGTTTTGTAATGTTCTGTTGGGTGTCCGTGCGGACAGGGAGTGAGGCGGAGCGATGACACAGCAACAGCTGGAAGCACTGGCGGTATACCGGACACACAAGCACTGCCAATGCCGGGATTGTCAGATGGCCAGGCGGGCCCTGAAGGACTATGATGCCGCCAGGTGGCGGGGCAAGCCGGCAGAGTAGGATAGTTCCGTACCGTTGCCGCCGGCATCCGGCGGCGACCAGGGAAAGGGGAGGACAATGCCAACGATAGCGGGCCGTCGGATCAGGCTGGGCCTGACGCTCAAACTGGTTATCATGGCGGACGTGGCGATCCTGGCTATGTTCTTCTTCTTCCTGCTCTATGCGCTTCCCGTTACCAGTGAGAACACCATGCAGGAGAGAACCACCAGGGTGGAGCGGCAGGCCCAGATGGCCCGTGACATTGTGCAGTACAACTACGGCCTGGAGGCCGCCGGGCTGGTGACCACGGCTGAGGCGCAGGCCCGCGCTCTCGACGAGGTGAACAGCCTTGGCTCCGCCTCGGGCGGCGTGGACGATGTGTGGGTCCTCGACGATAGCCCGGTCCTGCTGGCCGGGCCCACCATGTCCGGCCGGGTGAATACCAACGTCGGCGATATCGAGGACAGCGAAGGGGAAGCGGTCTTCGCCCGGATGGTAGCGATCTCCGGGAGCGAGGGAGAGGGGACCTGCCGCTACTCCTGGCAGCCCGACGGCGGGTCGGACAGCGTGCCCACGGTGGCCTC
>CAYPDY010000271.1:0-1817 GCA_964409515.1 uncultured Dehalococcoidia bacterium | reverse complement strand
ATGAGGTCGAGCGTGATGAGAACTCGGTGGCTGCCAGCGATGAAGGAGCAGGCGATGAAGGAGCAGGCCACAAAGTGATCACGGCGATCTCAGGGCTTATCTGGGAGTGGCACGGACCCCATGGCAAGGAGTTGTCCTACTTCACCCCGCAAGGGTGGTGGGTGACCTGTAACGCGGACGGGAAGGCTATCGGCGGGGTGTTCGAGCTCAAGGGAGTGAGGTCGAATGGGCGTACCATACGCTTCGCTAGGCTGGACCGGAGCGGACATATCACCAGCTTCGAATCAATTGAATTCTCCAACGACTTCAGAACCTGTTCGCGGACGGAGACGCCAAACTACTCCGTCTCAACCAGCACTGTCTACAAGGGAGTGCGGCGTGATGACTTGACCACGAAGGTACTGGACCGACAAAGGGAGACACTCAACCGGTGGCGTCTGGAGGTCGCTGAGAACGCCAGGAGAGACGCGGCACAACAGCAAATGGCAGAGGGTCGGCAGACTGGCCTGGAAAGGAACGCGTGGAACTCAGGCCCAGGCTTTTCCTCACTGCAAGACCAGATGCGACGCGGCACTGTTTACCCTCCCCGTTGGACGCAAAACTCTCCCATGGGTAGGCAGCTCTTCATGGACGCCGTCAACGAGGCCACCACTCGGGGACCCTGACGAAGTGCAGGGGAGTGATATCGGCCTGCGGCGGACGCCACGAGTAGAGGAAGCCAAGAGACAGATGCTCTCCTGCAAAGGGTCACGGTTGGCGACAGACTTATCGACCTCGGAGCGCTGATGTGCTTTGGGAGCTGATGCTTGCTGCTGCATAGGTGTAACTCGGTGTAGGCACGGCAACTCCGCGAACTGTAAGCTCTGTGTTTCCAGGTGCTCCGGAGGTGCCGAGACCAGGAGGTCACCATGGCGACGTGCAAGGTGTGCGGCTGGGAGTTCCCCGGTCTCCTTGTGGGACCACACCCATGGCGGCCGGTTGTCACTCGGCAGTTCCGTCCAGCCTTGGAGAGGGCGCTCGAAAGACAATCAGCCGCCCGAGCTGGCGCCAGAAAAGGGCGTTCAGGTCGTCCCATGGGGTGAGGTCCGGCAGCAGAGCAAGTGGAATAGCCTCAAAGCTCCATAGTAGACACTTGAGGACAGGCGCACCGATTACTGCTTGGCGACCGCGATGATGTTGGCCGGGGTGTTACGCTGGCATCCCGGACACTTCATGCCCGCGTTCGGGTTGGTCGCCTGGCCGACGCTCACCTTGACGAACTTCTCCATCTGGTAGACCGTGCCGCAGTGCTGGCACTTGACTGTGACAGTCCAGTTTCCGACAGCCATCGCCGCTCCCTTTCCTGTTGCATAGCCACTTCGCCTGCCCATCCGGCACCCGCCGAGCGGGCTTGAGAACCTGTCAGCCCGACCCCATCCGTGATTCCCGCGCCCCGGTCTCGGCGCGTTTTCAGGCTGAACCCTGCTGTCGATCCCGGCCGAACCTATTCTGGAAACGGATGTCTTCGGAATACCCCTGGAATAGGGATTGAGGACCACATTTCAGGCTTGCACAGCCCTGGGGGATTCTGGAATAGTCTTGAGATACCGGAACAGCGTCGTACGTGGAACTCCCAGTGCCACAGCTATCTGCTTGTACCCCAGGCCTTCGTCCCGAAGGTGGAGTGCGCGGCCCAGGTCGAACCCCTTGCGAGGGCGGCCCAGGCGAACGCCTTCGGCCTTTGCCCTCTCCAATCCGCAACGGACTCTCTCGGTGATCAGCGACCGTTCGAACTCGGCGATGGCCGCAAGGAAGGTCAACACCATCCTGCCAGCGGG
>CAYPDY010000270.1:0-1838 GCA_964409515.1 uncultured Dehalococcoidia bacterium | reverse complement strand
ACCCCGGGTGCTACCCCACCAGCGCCATACTGGGGCTGGCGCCGGCGGTCAAGGCCGGCCTCATCGGCCGGGACATCATCGTGGACAGCAAGTCGGGGGTCTCAGGCGCCGGCCGGGCCCTCACTCTCACCACTCATTTCGCCGAAGTGAACGAGAACGTCTCGGCGTATGCCCTTGGCGGGCACCGGCACCTGCCCGAGATCGTGCAGGAGCTGGAGGCCCTTTACGGTCAGGGGAAACTGGCCATCACCTTTGTGCCCCACCTCATCCCCATGACGCGGGGCATCCTGAGCTCCTGCTATGCCACCCTGGTGGAAGGCAAGCTGGCCTCCGGCCAGCAGGGAGCGGAGCAGCTGCGGCAGATCTACCGGGAGTTCTACCAGGGCGAGACCTTCGTGAAGGTGGTGGACGCGCCGCCGCAGACCAAGCAGGCCTGGGGCAGCAACCTGTGCCTCATCTACCCCACCATTGACCAGCGGACCGGCCGCCTCATCGTGGTCAGCTGCATCGACAACCTGGTCAAGGGCGGGGCGGGGCAGGCGGTCCAGAACATGAACCTGATGCTGGGCTTCCCCGAGGCCACCGGCCTGGAAGCCCTGCCGGTCTACCCGTGAGGGGCAGTGGGTCCCCGGGCATTGGCCGCGCCGAGCGCCGCGCTTGTTGTTCGCCTCTTGGACAGGTTATACTCAATATCGTCATCCACGCCCCCATCGTCTAGCGGCCTAGGACGGCGGCCTTTCAAGCCGTTAACAGGGATTCGAATTCCCTTGGGGGCATTTCAGCCCCTCCCTTTACGTATGCCGCAGCTTTCCCCGCAGCGGACTCCCTTAACATTTGTTCGAATTCCCCCGGGGGGATTCTAGTTCCCGCCTTGACATATCCCTGGGCCTCCGCCCCTTTCCCCGTAGCGGAGTTCCCCGAAATGAGGCCCAGAACCAAGGCCCCCAGAGGCGAGCGGCTCGCCTGGCAGTTGGCTGGCGAGCTGGCCGGGGAGCTCGCCGTCTACGTGAAGGTGGGGCTGCCGCAGCGGGCGGTGGGGAAGAAGAGCGCCTACCGCTACCGCGGATGCCTGCTCATGTACCAGCAGGCGCTCACCGGGCGCCGGCCGAGCCCGGAGCTATCCAGGCAGTACCTGGGGCATTTACGTAAAGAGGGCTTCGGCGAGGACACCATTTACGTACACCGGGCGGTGCTCCAGGGCTTCCACCGGTGGTAGAACGAAGGGTGTTGGTCCCTCCTGGGGTAGCGATCGTGGGGTTGTCCGGCACACTATCGATCTCTGGCCCGCTTGCTCCAGGTGACAGAGAGGCATTCTGAAGCAGACGGCGGTTCTCGGCGAGCAGGCGGTCGCGCTCGGCGGTTACCATCTCCAGTTGCAGCTGCAGTCTCGCGAGTTCGCTCCTATCGTCGATCGGCACTTGACTCTTCCGGTGGAGAGGCTCCCAAGCTGCGTCTGAATCCTGCCACGGTGCGTTGTTGCCGCTGGCCTGGCAGCAATGCGGCGAGACCGTTCTGAAGATGAGCTCGCATCATACTCTCAGATCAAGGGCAAAGATGGCAGCCTTTGCTACGGCGGTCATCTTCGTTGCGGGAAGCGCCGTGATTCGCTGCCTCAGCCTCGATTTGGGGATTGTAAGGATGCTGTCCAGGTTCACTGCGCATTCTACCGGCATGCCTTCCTCTGGCCCTATCAGCACCTCCACCGGTATGCTGCGAACAGTGCGCGTGACCATGGCCACGGTGACCGAAGTTCTGACCTTGTAGGCAGAGTCTCTCGACAGCAACAGTGCCGGGCGCCTGCCGATTGGCAGAGGGAATTCGGCCCACCACACCTCACC
>CAYPDY010000269.1:0-1874 GCA_964409515.1 uncultured Dehalococcoidia bacterium | reverse complement strand
CAGGGGAATTACGACTTCTGGTACGAATATACCCAGCTTTCGCTGCGACAATTGAAGGATCAAACCAAGAAGATTGACGCCAGACGCAAAGAACTGCAAGAGTTTATCGCGCGCTTTTCGGCGAATGCCTCGAAATCGCGCCAGGCGACATCAAGAAAAAAGCTTCTCGAAAACCTCGAACTTCCGGAGGTTCTGAAATCGTCGCGTAGATACCCGTTTATCAGTTTTTCGCAGGATCGCGAAATCGGAAACGACCTTTTGACTGTCACATCCCTCAGCAAAACCGTAAACGGACGCAAAGTTCTCAGCAATTTGTCCTTTACGATGGAAAAAGGAGACGCGATCGCTTTTGTCGGGCAGAATGAACTTGCGGCGACGACGCTTTTCCAGATCCTTTGCGGAGAGCTTGAACCGGATTCCGGCGAATTTAAGTGGGGTATAACAACCACCCGCTCCTATCTTCCCAAGGATAACGGTGAGTATTTTGAAGGATCGGACCTGACGCTCGTAGACTGGCTCCGTCAATACTCGAAAGATCAAAATGAGACCTATATCCGGGGATTCCTCGGGCGGATGCTTTTCTCGGGAGAAGAGGCGCTCAAGAAGGCAAAGGTTCTTTCGGGAGGAGAGAAGGTGCGATGCATGCTGTCGCGCATGATGCTTTCCGGCTCGAATGTCTTGATTATGGATGACCCCACAAACCATCTCGATCTTGAATCGATCACCGCCGTGAATGAAGGGGTGAAGGCATTTAAGGGTTCAATCCTCTTCACGTCTCACGACCATGAGTTTGTGGAGACGATCGCGAATCGAGTCATTGAAATCATGCCGGAGGGAGTCATTGACCGCCGTATAGAATATGATGAGTATCTTGAGCGCAGGGAAGAGTTTGTTGCACTTCTCAGCAAGTAAATTACAAAAACCACGACTTGCAATATTGATAATCATGTGATACGCTTTTCGTAATTGAACGGAAAGCTGGTTTCTTATGCGTATTATTTCTTCAGTCACAGTTTGGGGCGATTCCATTATGCGAGGTGTCATATTCGACGCTGCCGCATCCAAATATAAATTTCTGAAAGACTCCGCTGTTTCCCTTTTTACGAAAACCTTTCCCATCCGCGTCAATAACCGCTCACGGTTCGGTACTACGGCTCCCAGAGCGCTCGAAGCGATGCGCAAATCTCTTTCCGAACCGGACGATTCCGAGCTGATTCTTCTTGAGTTTGGCGGAAACGATTGTGATTACAACTGGGCAGAGGTATCACGCGATCCATATGCGGAACACCTGCCGAATACTCCTATTCCCGAATTCAGTGAAGCCCTCCGCGAAATGGTTCAAGTCGTCGAAGCCGCCGGGAAACGGCCGGCCGTGATGAGCCTTCCGCCAATTGATTCGACACGCTATTTCGATTTCATCACCTCTCCGGAGAATGTAAATCCTGAGCGCGTACTCACATTTCTTTCCGACAAAGAGCACATATACCGGCATCAAGAATGCTACTCTAATGCTGCCTGTCGGGTCGCTTCCGAAATGAGAGTTCCCCTGATCGACGTACGCGAAAAATTCCTCCTGCAACGTAATATCCGCAATTTCCTCTGTATCGACGGAATTCACCCCAATGCAGAAGGACAGAGGCTAATCCACGAAGTGCTCGCAAATACGTATAAGGCCTATCAGGGCGCATAACAACCACACTCAAGCAATAAAAAATCAAATAAAAATTTTTCAAAAAACACGCCATCCCATGCGTGTTTTTGTTATTATCCTATTTGACAGAGCATGCCCATCCTTGTATAATCTTTCCATTGCCAAAAATCGCGGATGTAGTTCAATGGCAGAATTCCAGCTTCCCAAGCTGACTACGCGGGTT
>CAYPDY010000268.1:0-1875 GCA_964409515.1 uncultured Dehalococcoidia bacterium | reverse complement strand
GAGGGTGACAGAATCGCTGAACAATTAGAGTGACAGAGTCGCTGGACAACAACAGCATTTCCGCCGGAAGGAGGCGATGGCGCCGGGAGATGTGACGGCCGACCGGCCCGACCCGTGGCGCCGGCGAGGGATAGCGCCGGCCGGCGCGACTAATATGCCATAAGGAGCGCAGCAGAGCAGTAGCTGTACCTATTCGGCAAGCCCAGCAGGGGACGATGAACCACTGCTTGTATCTGGTCACTTAAGCAGTGGGGAGCCAATAGTGAAACCGGCCTTCTAAGGCCGGTTTCCTGTTTTCTGCCGCCGGGAGGACAGCGGCCCAAACGAGGAGGGAGAAATGACGCCCAAGCAGCTTAAGTCGCTGGCCATCTACCGGACACACAAGCACTGCCAGTGTGGTGACTGCGAGGAGGCCCGGAGGGCCTTGTCCGAATACGACCGCCAGCCCAGGGTCAGCGGCATCGGACGCCGGGCATCGGCGAGGATCCTGCCCGCTTCAACCTAGCCTCCAGTCGCTGACCCATCTTCAACCCTGACCCGTCCCCGGCCCCGCAGGCCGCGTCCGGGTCAGTATCGAGAGACAGGAGTCGCCAGGTGTATTGTTCCAGATGCGGCAACCAGTACGAAGCCATCCCCAATTTCTGCCGGGTGTGCGGTCAGGCCATCGGCGGGGCGGTCCCGGCCACCGGGCCCGCCAGGTTCGAGTCGCTGCGCCGCCTGACCACGCCGTTGGTCGTCGGCCTGGGCCTGGTCATCGCTTTTGATATCCTGCTCGCGGCCATCAATATCGAACGCATCTCGCTGGCGAACCGGATCATCGCCGGAGAAAGCTACCGGGAGGTAGAAGCCGACTTCAGTGCCCTGGTTTACCAGATCGTCAACTCCCTGTATGTTCTCCCGTTCCTGATGGCCAGCATCGTGTTTATGATCTGGATCTACCGTGCCTCCCGCAACCTGGAGCCGCTGGGCTGCCGCAACCAGAAGTACTCGCCGGGATGGGCCGTCGGCTGGTTCTTCATTCCGCTGGCGAACCTGGTCATGCCGTTCCTGGTCACCAGGGAGATCTGGAAGGGCAGCGACCCCAGATACCCGGACGGGGTATCCTGGCTCCAGGCCCCGCTATCGGCCGTCGTTCCGGCGTGGTGGACGCTGAACGTAATCGGCCTCCTCCTCGGAGGACCCGCCCTCCTCGCATTCACGGACGACTCGGCCACCGGGCTCCTCGCCGAGAGCTGGATATACCTCATCGGGAACGTGGTCGAGATCGGCGCCGCCGTCCTGTTCATCCTCCTCGTCCGCAGGGTAACCTCCCGGCAGGACGAGAAAGGCCTCTCCCTGCCCGCCTGAAGGCCCCTCCTACCCCGATTCAACGGTCCCGCCGCTGCGCGCGCTGGCAACACAGGGCCCGCTTCCTGTATACTGGCTCATGGCGGTCCGCTCAGGGCCGGCCTTTGGTCCGGGCTCTGGCCTCCGGCGGAATCCCACCGACCCTGTCAAAGGAGCTAATGGCTGAGAAGAAGGCTGAAGAGAGCGCAGAGCGCAAGAAAGAGTTCAAGACCACCGTCGGCGGCATCCCCATCAAGAGGGTCTATGGCCCGGCCGACTCCGCCAACCTCGATCCCGACAGGGACCTCGGCACCCCCGGCAAGTACCCCTTCACCAGGAACATCCAGCCCACCGGCTACCGCGGCCGGCTGTGGACCATGCGCCAGTACGCCGGTTTCGCCACCGTGGAAGAAACCAACGAGCGTTTCAAGTACCTCTACAAGAACGGCCAGACCGGCTTCAGCGTGGCCTTCCACCTGCCCACCCAGGAGGGCTACGACTCGGACCACCCCCTGTCCGCCGGCGAGGTAGGCAAGTGCGGCGTGGCCA
>CAYPDY010000267.1:0-1884 GCA_964409515.1 uncultured Dehalococcoidia bacterium | reverse complement strand
AGTCCGCCACGATGTGGATGATCTCCGCTCCGCTGTGCGCCAGCCGGGCCACGGTCTCTTCCACGTCCTTCGTGGCCGGCACGCGGATGATGGGCAGGGCCCGGCCGATCTCCCCGACCTGCCGCCGCAGCTGTGGCCAGTCGCTCATCAGGGCGTCGCTGTGCTCGATGGCCACCAGGCGCGCCTTGCCGATCAAGTCCCGGTACTTGTCGATCTGGGCCGGCTCCAGACGGGGGATGAGGCTGCCGCTCTCCTCCGCCAGGTCCGGGGTGATTTCGGCCGCCGGCATGATGACGCCGGTACCGATCTCGGCGGCGGCCTTCACCAGGGCCAGCCTGACATTCGGGGCGAGGCCGGCGTCCGGGACCTCGAACAGCATCGGGATAGGAATGGATACGGTGTCCGGGACCTTCGACGCCAGCCGTCCGTCGGCGTCGAACACCAGGTGATTCAGCCTGCGACCCAGCTCCACCGCGGTGCTGATGTACTCCCGTCCATGGATCCCGTCGCGGGTCGGGCGCACGATCTCCGACATGTCGGTCCACATGCTGTCGAAACCCGTCCCGGTGAACGGCCCGCGGTAGCCGGCGCCGGTGACCGGAACCTTCCCGTCCTCCGCCTGCTTCCAGAGGCTGATCAGCATGTCGGGCTTCCAGAACTCCCCGCCGGCGGCGGAGAAAACCGGGTCGAGCGACTTCTCCAGGGCCCCCCGGGGACACTCCTGGATGCAGCGGAAGCAGTTGCGGCACACCACGGTGTTGGGGTCCGCCATCCGCCGCGGATCGTCCTTGCGGCGCTTGTGCGCTTCATAGATGCACACCCGGGTGCACTTGCCGCAGTTGATGCAGTTCTCCCCCCGCGCGATGTCGAACTTGAACACATACTCCACATCGAGCCGGGCGGGCCGGGGATGGATGTGATATTTCTTCGGCATGTTTGTCTCCCTGGGTTCTCCTTATACCAGCCGTCTAGTTGCGGCGTTCCACCATATCCCAGTACTGGCGGCTGCCATCCACCTTCTTCAGGTACTCGGCGATCTCGGTCTCCGGCCAGCCGAACAGGCCCTCCAGCCTCTTCTCCAGGGCATCCCAGAGCTCCATCAGCTCCAGGTTGGTCTGGCATATCTCCTGGCAGGCCTTGCAGTGCATGCACATGAAGCCGTTGACCGCCTCCTCCCGCGTCACCGGCGCTCCCGCGAGAAGCCTCTTGGCCAGGGCGATCTTGCCTTTGGCGGTTACCGCTTCATTCTGGGTCACCAGATAGGCCGGGCAGACCGCCACGCAGTTGCCGCACTTGGCACAGGCGTGAATGCTGAGCTCGTAGTCCAGGGTGTCCACCTTCTTCTGCTTGCCCAGGAAGGCCGTGGCCAGCCGGCCGACCACCGGCGACAGCAGCAGCAGGAGCCGCATGGCGGGTCCGAAGACAGCCGGCCGGAAGACCAGGCCCGCGACACCCCTGGCGCCGACGCTGAAGAACTTGCCCGGGTTCAGGATCCCGGCGGGGTCAGCCTGGGCCTTGAACACCCGCAGCTCCCGCAGCCGGGCATCGCTGTACAGCTCATGGATGAAGGCGGCGTTCCACAGGCCGAGGCCGTAGGGCTGGGCGCGGTGCATCACCGCGGCCTTCGTGATCATGGTCACCAGCGGCAGGTTGATGTAGTACTTCCTGGTCCGGGAATCGCACAGGAACGTGGACATCACCAGCGCCTTCTGCCCCTCGACGATGTAGGAGTCGATACAGACCTCGACGCCGAAGTGGCCGCCGATCTTCTTGGCCCTGGCGATGAAGGCCGCCGCGGAAGTGACCGGGATGATGACCTCGCTGGCCAGGATGCTCGGCCCGAGGCGCTTGGTCTTCATGCCGAACAGGCGCTCGTTCCACAGG
>CAYPDY010000266.1:1028-1890 GCA_964409515.1 uncultured Dehalococcoidia bacterium | reverse complement strand
AGATGGTTAGGGGGAGGCCGATTTCATTGTTCAGGTTACCGGGGCTCTTCAGGACACGGTAGCGCGGCCCAAGCACCTCGGTGATCATTTCCTTGGTTGTGGATTTGCCCACGCTGCCGGTGATCCCGATGACCCGCAGGTTCAGCTTTTGCCGCCAAAAGCGGGCGATCTGCTGCATCGCCTGCAGGGTGTCCTTTACTTTTATACAGAAAGGAGGTTCATCAGGGAGCGGGAGCTCCAGGTTGCCTGAAGTCAGGTCCAGCAGCGTAAACTGGTCTGACACATCCTTTTGTACAAGGGCCAGGTTTGCTCCCTGCTCAAACGCCTGGCTGACGTAATCGTGACCGTCCACCCGTTCACCCGGCAGGGCAACGAACATGGATCCCGGGATAACCTGGCGTGAATCGATGGCTGCTTCACTGATGGCGAGCGAAGCTTCATCAGGGCGGTTACCGGTCAATGCTTCCAGAATATCAGCCAGGATCAGCAAAATTACCTCACTACGGGAGTTGAGCCCGAACCTCATCCGGAGGGATGTTCAAATATACGACCAAGTTTGTCACAACTTCATTAAAAACAGGTGATGCCACAATTGAGCCCCACGGGGATGATTGGGGTTTTTCAAGCCATATATAGACCAGGAATTGAGGATCATCCGACGGGCCCCAGCCAACGAAGGATGCATTGGTGGCTGATTCAAGGTAACCATACGGGCCGGCAATTTCTGCAGTACCTGTTTTCCCTGCAATCGAATAACCTTCCACCAGTGCAGCAGCACCTTCATTAACAAGAGAAGCAACCAACATGTTTGTTAATGTGTGAGCCGTTTCAGCTTTAATGGGTGTGCGTAACACCTGCGGCG
>CAYPDY010000266.1:0-1018 GCA_964409515.1 uncultured Dehalococcoidia bacterium | reverse complement strand
TTCCCATTCGTGACGACGGATTTAACTATGTGGGGCGCCATGATCTTCCCGTCATTGGCAACAGCTGAAATGGCAGATGCAATTTGTAAAGGTGTGACCATCAAAGCCTGGCCAAAAGCGTTTGCACCGAGGTTGGATTCACTCCAGTTGGGGTCACCCGGGACTGCAACCGGGTAGGAAATCTCACCAGCGAGGTCAACCTTGGAAAGCTGCCCAATCCCAAAGCGATCCATGTATTCATAAAAATCACCTGCACCCATTTCGCTGGATATCCATGCCAGGCAGGCATTCAGTGAGTGCTGCATACAACCTGTCATATCCTGCGGGCCCCAGGCGCCCCGGTCCCAGTTCATGAAACCGATGCCACCAACATAAGTGACCCCGGTATCGATAAATTCCGTCTCGGGGACTACCGTCCCGGCATCCAATGCAGAGGCCATGGTGATCACCTTGAATGTTGACCCGGGTTCATACGGATAACTGAGCGTGCGGTTAAAGCGCAGGGGGAGTTCTTCCGGGTATACATCTGTGAGGTTCCAGTATTCATTTGGATTCATGCGGGGAGATTGGGCAAGGGCAAGGATTTCACCGGTATGCGGTTGCAGAACCACAATTGCACCAGTTTCTGACCCGGATGATTCAACAGCTCGATCCAGCACGTCCTCCACCATCGCCTGAACCTGACGATCAATGGTCAATGTGACCATTGCCCCCGCCTGGGCATCCGGGACGTCCTGCACTTGTCTGGGATCGACGATATACGTATACCGGGTGGGATTTCCACTCAGGAGGTCATCGTACTGTTCTTCCACACCAAAGGCGGACACAGGTTCATCCTCATTCTCATCGGAAGCAAGGAATTGATAGAAACCGATGATATTGGATGCGAGGTCGTTTTCAGATGGTACGTGATTTTTATCAAGATCGTGTAAAATATGAAATGATTATCAAAGAATGTCAAGCTTTTTTTTTAATCCAGGTCATTTTGATGTGCTACCGGTAAAAAGGCGCCTTACGG
>CAYPDY010000265.1:0-1907 GCA_964409515.1 uncultured Dehalococcoidia bacterium | reverse complement strand
CAGGCATCGGCTATCGAGTAGTAGACCGGGAGGCGGGCCTCGACGTACCTGCGCCGCAGCGCGGCGAAGTGCTGCTCCTGGTTGGTCAGGGCGGACTCGATGGCCACCGCCACCGGCTTGTCCACCTCGGGGTAGACCCTGAGGACGGTCTCGCAGAAGAGGTCGAACCAGATGTCGAAGGTGGACCAGGGATGCTGCCCGAAAACGCAGTTGGCCAGCATCAGGTCGAAGCCGTGGTACTGCAGCATGGTCTTCGTCATGGCGTAGGTGACCTCCGGCGACAGGTTGAGCTCGATGGGGTTGGTGAGGATGAGCCCGGCATCGCTGTCCAGCCTGGACCGCATGGCCCTCGACACCTCAGCCGGAATAGGGGGCAGGGCGAATCCCCGCGAGGCGCAGGCATCGGTGGCCAGGACGCTGGCCCCGCCGCCGCCGCCCACCATGGCCACCCTCCTACCGTTGACCGGCCGCAGGAACTCGAAGGTGACCATCATGTCCACCAGCTGGTACAGGGAGTCCACCCGGAGGGCGCCAGCCTGCTCCAGGACGGCGCTCCACACCCGGTCCGAACCCGCCAGGGAGCTGGTATGCGACGAGGCGGTGCGGGCCCCTTCGGCGGTGGCACCCCCCTTCAACACCACGACCGGCTTCCGCGCCGCCAGGCGGCCCAGGGCCCCCTGGAAACGCCCGCCGTCCTTCACGCCCTCGATGTAGGCCGCCACCAGGTCGGTCTCATCATCCTCCATCAGGTACTCGAACAGGTCGCTCTCGTTGACATCGCAGCCATTGCCGTAGGAGATAACCTTGCTGAAGCGGATCCCCCGCTCGGCCGCCAGCCGCACCAGGTAGATGGCATTGCCGCCGCTCTGGCACACCAGGGCCACGCCGCCGGCGTTCCGCGGGAAGTCCGGGGCAAAGGAGACGCCGCTCCGGGGGCTGTAGATGCCCATGCAGTTCGGGCCGATGAGGCGCACCCCGCCCTCCTGGGCGATGCGGACGATCTCGTCCTCGAGTGACCGCCCGGTCTCGCTGCCGGTCTCGGAGAACCCGGAGGTGAACATGCTCAGCGCCTTCACCCGCTTCCCGACGCACTCTTCCACCAGCCGGGGCACGAACCGGGCCGGGATGCAGCTGATGACCAGGTCCACGGGGCCGGCAGCATCCGCCAGGCTGCGAAGGATGGGCAGCCCGGATATCTCGCCGCCGTTGGGATTGACGGCGTAGAGGGGGCCCTTGAAGCCCGCGGCCAGCAGGCTCTCAACGTAGAAGCGCCCCGCCGTCGTTGGGCCGGCGCCGATGACGGCCACGGAACCTGGGCTAAAGGCGGCGTCCAGGTGCGCCGTGCGCTTCACGACCGCACCTTTGACCAGCCGGGCAAGGTCCGGTTCACGCCCGCACCCTGCTCCGGAGGTGCCCGCTACTGCCCTGCCAGTGTGTCATCTGCCGACACCAATTATAGGACGAAGTGATGCCGCCGGGCCAATGCCGGCGTACCATCCGTCGCCGGCCGGCTTGACAATATTTTGGCCGCTAATGTACTCTTGCATCGTCCAAATAATCTAAAGGAGGGGGTACATGCCCATCAACAAAATCGTGGCCGGCTTCGACGAAGCCGTGGCCGATATCCCCGATGGCGCCACCATCATGATAGGGGGCTTCGGCACCGTGGCCAGTACTCCGACCTGCCTTCTGGAAGCGCTGGCCCGCAAAGGGGTGAAGAACATCACCACCGTCTCCAACACCACCGGGTTCGGGTCGGATGTGTGGAAGCTCCTGGGCTACAAGTTCTCGGAGGACATGGATATCCTGGTCCGCAACGGCCTGGTCAAGAAGGCCATAGTGGCGGCGCCGGTGAGCACCATCTACCAGAACACCTTCGAGAAGCTGCTGCGGGCGGGCAAGGTCGA
>CAYPDY010000264.1:0-1931 GCA_964409515.1 uncultured Dehalococcoidia bacterium | reverse complement strand
CCGGCGAAGTACTCCTCCGTGACCACCTCTACCTTCTTCCCCTGCTGGGCAGCCCAGTCGGCCACCGACAGGGCTTCCATGTTCTGCTCTCCGGCGTACACCATCACGTTCTCACCGACCTTGGCCTTGCCAAGGAGGACGTCCCGGCATTCGGCGACGATGGGCGAATCGAGGCCGATAACCCGGGGCGGCATCCAGGGGATGGACCCGGTGGCCACTACCACCGCATCCGCGTCCATCTTCTTGACCATGTCAGCCGTGACCTCGGTGTTGAGGTGCACATCGACCTTGAGCAGTTTCATCTGGTAGGTGAACCACCTGGGTGACTCCAGGAAGCCGTCCCTCCCCGGGGCCTTGGCGGCTATGAGCAGCTGCCCGCCCAGCTCGGGTCCCTTCTCGTAGAGGGAGACCTGGTGGCCCCGCACCGCCAGCACCCTGGCGCACTCCAGTCCGGCCGGACCGCCGCCGATGACAACGACCTTCTTCTTCGTCTTCGCCGGTATGGGCTCCAGCCAGCCGGGAACATACTCGCGGGTCACCTCTGCGTTCATGGCGCAGCGTATGGGCATCATTTCGGCCGCGTTCTTGATGCAGCCCTCGTTGCAGCCGAGGCACTTGCGGATCTCGTCCACCCTGCCCTCACGGGCCTTGTTCGGCAGATCGGGATCGGCGATGGTGGCCCGGCACATGTTCACCAGGTCCGCCTGGCCCGAGGCCACGATCTCTTCGGCCTGGGCCGGGTCTATGATCCTGCCCCTGGCCAGGACCGGGATCTTCACCACCTTCTTGATGGCGGCGCCCATGTACACGAACGAGTTCATGGGGAAGTACATGACCTCGGCCATGGCCCACTGGGACCGGTACGTTGAGGCGGTCACGTCGATGAAGTCGATCTTTCCCGATTTGGTGAGTACCTGGATGATCTCCACCATGTCGTCCAGGGTGTAGCCGCCCTCGATCAGCTCGTCGCCGCTCACCCGGAGGGCCAGAGTGAAGTCCTTGCCCACGCCTTCCCTCACGGCATCGATCACTTCGAGAGGGAACCGCAGCCGGTTCTCCAGGCTGCCTCCGTACTGGTCCTTCCTGAGGTTGAAGAAGGGCGAGATGTACTGCTGCAGCATGTAGCCGTGGCCGGAGTAGATCTCGAACCCGTCGTAGCCCGCTTCCTGGCTGACCTTGGCGGCGGTGGCCCAGTGCTCCTTAAGCTCCTTGATTTCCTCTACAGTCATGGGATGGGGCATGCCCCAGTTCCTGGGTTGAGGCAGCGCCGATGAAGACCAGGTGGTGAGGCCGGGACCGCGGCGCGGGAAGTCCTGGGAGCCCTGGTTGCCGCCCTGTACGATGATCTTGCCGCCGAACTGGTGCACCAGGTCGGCCGCTTTCTTGAGCATGGGCACGGAATCCTTCTGGTTGAAGACGTTGGCGCCGCAGCTCTTGGCGTGAAAGCCCAGGCCCTCGGTGATGATCAGGCCGATGCCTCCCCTGGCCTTGGTGGCCCAGTACCACGCCAGCTTATCGCCCGGAAGATTGGTGTGTTCCTCGCGTATGAATGTGCCGTGACCGGTGCTGCAAATACGGTTCCTCAGGGTTATCGTCCCCACCTTGATCGGGGAGAACAGGTTCTTGAATTGCTCCGCCATCGCTTCTTCCTTCCTTTCCGGATGTGTTGGTATGCTTCCAACCTTGAAATTATCATCATGGGCTCCGGGGGTCAATAAGGAGCCGAATCAATCGTGTACGATTGTGATCGCGCCTCAATCTGCCAGGCCTCTCCGCTTCAGATCGCTGGCTACATCAGCGAGACCGAGGTCCCGGAGTCCGGCCACGGTCTGCAGGCCGGTCCCTTCGTTCCAATGCCGCATCCCGTAGTAGGCCCTCCTTGTCCCGGCGAACTCGTCTCTGTCAACCACCTTTCCCTTCAAGCACACGAT
>CAYPDY010000263.1:0-1976 GCA_964409515.1 uncultured Dehalococcoidia bacterium | reverse complement strand
GATTCGAAACCGTGAGTTCTACCAGCGCATCGGAAGGATGGGGGGACGCCCCACCTGGCGCCAGACACTACAGATGAGCGAGAAGCGGATTATGGAAAGGAGGACGCGACTTCCGCCTGACCACAGTCTCCGCTCGGGGCAGGGGCTATCCAGAGTAGCCCCTGCCGATTCCTAGCGAGCCCGGCAACCGCCGGGAAGATGATCGAGGGGAGGAGAAATGCGCAACCAGAGACGTCAGAGGCAGAGGACATGATGCTCAGGGTAGTGGGGGAGTTCAGACCGCAGAGCCGGGAGGAGAGGATCGCGGTGCTTTCGCCGACCCGGCGGGCGCCGCGCAGGGCCCGGTGCGACCGCTGCCAGCGGGCCTACTTCTGGCCGGCGGGCCGCCTCCGGATGGAGGACGCCTGGTGCCCGGAATGCGGCGGCCGCATGTGGCAGGCCGCCTGGTACCTGGCATCCATGCCGTGGTTCCGGTGCGACGTGGCGGCCGATCTTTCCATTCAGGAAGGGGGATAGGAGCGTAATGCGACTCACCCTGACAGTCGAAGAAGCCGCCCGGGCCCTGGGCCTGGGTCGCAGCACCACCTACAAGCTGGTGAAGGAGGGGAAGATCCCCACCGTGAGACTGGGCGGACGGATCCTGGTGCCGGTGCACCGGTTGAGCGAAATGGTGGAGCGGAAGGCCAGGCCGTGACCGGAGGAGCCAGCCGCCGGCCTGCCAGCCAGGGGGAGGGAACGAGGAGGTTGAGGTCAACCGAAGCGGCTTTCGCGGAGCCGGCGGTGACCGAGATGGCCAATCTGCGGAACCAGAGGCGCCGCAACCACCGCCAGATTACCTACGACTGCCTCATCGCGGCGGTGGGGGAAGACCGCCGCGTCACCTGCCTGCACGCGCCGCGGTCGATCGGTCTGCTGGCCGTGCTCAGAGGAGACTCGATGGCATGTTGCCACCAGTGCTCCCGCTACCGGGACGACGGAAGAGAAGAATAGTGAAGGAGACAGGAGAGATGAATTCGTGTGCTGTTTGCGCCGGTGAGGCGCCTGCCGGCAAGAAGTTGTGCTCGAGGTGTCAGCCGCTGATTCCCCCCAGCCTGCTTCAGGCCTGCACGCCTGTTGGTGGTAGGGGATACTGCGTCGGGCTGGAGGACGGCACTCAGATCCCTTTCGACTGGGCCACGGTGGACGGCGGGTGGGTCACCCTGGGCAGCAAAGGAGGATTCGACAGGGGTTCCTTCGGACACTCCTTCCCAGCGGGGATTGACATAAGGCTGGACGTGATCGTCTGGTGTGCGGAAGATCTCGACGGCCAGGTGCCCGGCGACGGGCGGGCGTGACACAGGGGACCCTGTTATGCCGTGCTCAGACATCCGGGTTCTACTGTCATTCCGGAACCACCGCAAGCTCAGAAGGCTGATGCGGCTCATCGGTCCGGGGGCCTGCTACCACCTCATCAGCCTGTGGAGCGCCGCCGCCGAGACCCGGCCCAGCGGGGTGCTCTCCGGGTGCGACGCGACGGATATCGCGGGCATGGCCAACTGGCCGGACGAGCCGGCCCAGCTGCTGGACGCCCTGGTGGAGTGCCGGTGGATCGACGCCGGGGACGGCACCTATGTTCTGCACGACTGGGAGGAACACCAGGGATGGGTGGTCGGTTCCCAGAGGCGGTCGGAGACGGCCCGGCGGAACGCGCTGGCAAGGTGGCACCCGGAAGAAGAGCAAGCCATCGGCATGCCATCGGCATCGGAACAGGAATCATGCCCCAGTGCTCCGTCTCCGCTACCGTCTCCCTCTCCGTTACCGTCTCCGTTACCATCTCCCTCTCCGTGTCCTCGTAAGTCTGAGGACTTACTCCACCTGTACCGGGCGGAATTCTCTCGAAGATATCCGCAGCTGGACCTGGACGAGGAGTTTGAGAGGTGTTGCACTCACTGGGAGCCGCAGGACAGCGGCTCAAAGAAGAAACCGGCCTGGAAGCT
>CAYPDY010000262.1:0-2067 GCA_964409515.1 uncultured Dehalococcoidia bacterium | reverse complement strand
CCTAGCTGACGACGGTGAACCTTTGCCGCAGGCCCGCGTCGACGATCCGGCTGTGCACGCTGTGGGCGTGGTCCACCAGGAAATCGCCGGACGCATCGGTCAGCCCTTCGGTTTGAAGCTCCCGGATGATGACGGAGCATGCCTCCTCCGCCAGTGACGGCCTGTCCCCGGCGGACGGTGAGATGAGCCCGGAGACGACGCCGTGGGCCCACTCCCCCAGCAGCGGCAGGTCCTTCACCGCCCGGTGCATCCACTTCTGGAAAGGGGCATAGCGCCTGTTGAGCAGGAACACCAGGGACATTATGTCGACACATAGCTGGGCCACGAACCAGAACGCGGCGAAGGGCTCCCCCCGCTTCAGGGACCGCGGCAGGTTGTACTGACCCGACTGGGCGATGGTGAAACAGCGGGAGGCGATCTTCTTGAGCCGGACATCCTCCGGGTAGTGGGCCAGCAGGGCGCCGCGCCACCGGCTGAACTCCCCCAGCGGATCGGCGAAAACCTGGCCATTGGTGCAGGTCGCCAGGGACGCCTCGGGGATGGACAGCCACTCTCTCAGAGTAGCGGGCGGGCGCTCCAGGCCGGTGAAGGTGGCATAGAAGGTCACCGTGGGGCACGCCCCCACCCGGAACTCCTCCCCGGGGCTGGCACGGCGGGGCCCGAATCCCTTGAACGCCCGCGGCAGCTCCTCGTAGGCTTGCTGCAGCTCCCGGCCGTGCTGCCGGTAGTCATCCGCGGTCAGCCACATGCAAAAGGCGGGCCCCCAGTCATGGTCCCGGGATATCTCGTCGTCATACCCGAAGCACTCCGACCCGGGCCCCACCAGCCCCACGGCAATGCGGCCCGCCAGCTCTCCGAAGCGTTGGCGCAGCATCGGCGCCCCCAGCTGATCGTAGTACTCCCGCGCCAGCAGCAGCCCTTTCAAGGCCTACCCCTTCTCCAGCGCGGACTGCAGGGCGGCGATATTCTGCCTGGTCAAATCCGCCTTTCGGCTGTCTCCGGCCTCGGTGTACAGCGAAACCGCCTTCCGGTAGAGCGCCAGCGCCTCCCCCAGCTCCTGGCGCATGGTGTGGATATAGGCCATATTGGTGTACTGGTCCGCCATGCCCGCGGCGTGGCCGAGCCCCTCGTACAGAGGGAGAGCACGACGATACGAGTCCATGGCCCGGTCGTACTCCCGCATGTCCCGGTAGGCCGACCCCATGTTGCCCCACTGCTGGGCCACGTGCAGGGTGCTGCCCAGGCGCTCAAACAGCTCCAGCGAACGGCGGAACCGGGACACGGCGCTCTCCCCGCTGCCCGACTGGGCCTCGATCAGCCCCATGTTGGCCAGCACACGAGCCTGCTTCTCGGCGTCTTCCAGCTTCTCCAACAGGCCCAGCGTCCGGTCATAGCTCTCCAGGGCCTGCCGGGGACGCTTCATGACCAGGTAGATGTCAGCCACCATCTTCTGGTGCGACGCCTGGGACCGCAGGTCCCCGGCCTGCCCGAAGGCCCGGGCCGCCTCCGCGAACGCCTCCACCGCCCCCTCATGATCGCCCGCGCCCAGAAGGCGCTGCCCTTTCACGCTGAGCTCCCTGGCCCGTTCCGCTTCGTCTGCTCCCGGCATGCGTCCTCCTCATGCTATTTTACCCCAAACGGATTGGTGTTCGGAATCGCGTCGGGAGGAACACGCGGCAGGGGCGGCAGCCGGTGCATCGCCGGCGCGTCAGCGGTTCTTCAGCGCCAGGGCACCGACCACCAGCGCCCCCGTGACGCCGATGGCGGCCCAGGCCCAGGCCGGCAGCGACGGGACGGGCGCGCCCTCGATCGGGGTCCCGAAGGTGCGGTCCGCGGACACGGTCTCATTGCCGGCGGCGTCGGTGGACCTGACCCGGTAGTGATAGGTTATGCCGGACTTGAGGTCCGTCAGCACGGCCCTGTGCTCCATGGACAAAGCGGAATCCAGCTGCGTGCGCAAGCCGTAGGCGTTGGTCTCCCCGTACTCCACCTGGGCCGTGGTCAGCTCGTCCGTGCTCCAGGATATGGTGGCTTCGGAGCTCGTGACCTTGCCGGCCGTCAGGAACA
>CAYPDY010000261.1:505-2074 GCA_964409515.1 uncultured Dehalococcoidia bacterium | reverse complement strand
GGCTTGTCCAGGTGGGCGGCGTTGTAGAAGGAGATCGATCTCTCCATCTCACTCCGGAGAATGCCGATCCGCTCTCCTGCCGGAGTCCCGGAGGCCAGCTGCAGGCTGCGCACTACCTCCGGTATCCCGTCTCCCAGAACCACGATATCAAGAGAGTCCTGGCACGTATCCACCATTATCGCCCTCGGCTCACTGGCCGCCCTGGCCAGGCACAGGGGCTTGATATCCATCAACATGGGGCGCAGGCCTGCCAGCTTGAGTGTGGCGACCATGGAATCCACCTTGTCCTTGGGCAGGACGGCCAGGTAGACCTTCATTTGCCCGTGCTCAACGGATAGCACCTGCCAGGAGAGGTAGACGCCCTCGAGGGGTATGCCCAGGCTCTGGGCGGCTTCGCGGGCGATGGCTTCCTCACGCAGGTTGTCCGGCAGCTCCGGAAGCAGCAGCATCTGGTAGAGGCAGTTGAGGCCGCTGACGCCGACCGCCACCCGTCTGCGGATGATCTTGGCGCTGCGCACGGCCTCCTTGATCTTCTCGGCCACAGCCAGCTGGTCCTGAACCACACCCTCTTTGACCAGTCCTGCTTCCAGGGCCACCACAGACCACTTCTCGGGCTGGCGTCCTTTGGTCGCCAGAATGGAGATCGACGAGTCTTCTATATAGATACTGATCTGCTGCTTTGCCATCTTACGTTCTCTTTCCGGAACCTTCCTGTCGGTCCTTTCGGTACCATGCCCCGCCGGTAGCTCTGGCCGGGCCGGAAGTCATTCCTAGCCCGCCAGGGCATACACTTTGGCGGTCACGTTCATGCCATTCTCGCCCAGTGAAACAGACTGCACGCTGGACGTCGGCAGCCAGTAGCCCAGGTGGCCGGTGAAGTAGAGGAGGTTGGCCGGTCCACCTTCCACAGTGACGGTCATATTGAAGACGTCGTAGTTCACGCCGTTGACGGTTTCGGCCTGGGGGTTAGGGCAGCTGATGGTCACCAGTTCCACGCCGGCTTCGGAGGCCGCGCTCCAGAGCGCTTCCTCTACGGTCATAGTCTGCCCTGATGGAGGCACCTGTATCTTCTTCTCTGCCAGGGCGAGGTTGGCCACGGCCAGCTTGTTGCTCAGATCCTGCCTCTGCAGGCTGTTCTGCACCAGATCGGCCCCAGCGCGGTCCACCTGGTCCTGCAGCTGGCTGTTGCGCGCCTGCTCCTGGTTGTACAGGTAGGCCACCAGTATGATTCCCGCGCCCAGGATCAGGATAGTCAGGACCCACTTGGTGATCGGCGAGATGGAAAACGAGAGCTTGAGGTTGACAGATTTCAGGGATTGAAGCATGTCGGATTTCTCAGACTTCTCAGACTTAATCATCTCTACATCATCTCCGCAACTCCGCCAGATTGTGGCATGTTAGCCGATGCGGTCAGCGCCGCGATCTTCCAGGGACTGTCACGCCTGCTGGCCATCCGGGCCCATCGCACTAGCATCCGATTTTGCCATGACCGTGATGACCGGAGAAGGCCCGAATGGCCAAGAATACCGAGCCAGATAGCTCATTGGTGTGGGGCATCCGGCGCGGGCT
>CAYPDY010000261.1:0-465 GCA_964409515.1 uncultured Dehalococcoidia bacterium | reverse complement strand
CCGGTGGCGGAGAGATCACTCCGCATGGAGAGGATCATGTACACCATGTTCCAGCGGTCCTCCTGGGTCTGGAAGGTGACGGTGGCCTGGCTGTCCCCCGGGTCTATGCAGCCGGAGGTGCCCGATATGTAGAAGGTGTCGATGTCTATGCCGTCCGCGTCCATCTCGGTGGACCTCGCGTTCCAGACGTCGTTCACGGGGCTGGGGTCGCCGTCCAAATCGTTGTTGAGCCGGTGCCCGTTGAGGTAGATGTTGTCCCCGTCAAGGACCCATTCGCCACCACCCCAACTTGAGCTTTGCCAGACCTTCTCATCTCCCTCGCCCACGAAGCAGGTTATCCTGGCTGCATCGTCCTCGTCGGCCACGCTCTCCGGGGCCAGGAAACCGTCGATGTCGATGTCCGTGCTGACGTAGCGCCCGGACGGCTGGAGCGTGTCGAAGAAGTACAGCTGGTGTCCCTTGGTC
>CAYPDY010000260.1:0-2078 GCA_964409515.1 uncultured Dehalococcoidia bacterium | reverse complement strand
CGTCCCGGGTGGCCAGCAGGTCGAAGGTGTGGTCCGCCCCGGACTTGCCCCTCATCACCGCGTACTGTTCCGCCTCGTAGCCGCGCTTCTTGAGATACTCCACCAGCGCTGACTTGGACGTGAACTTGAACGACTCGGCGACCCCGGAGGAATCCACCTGGGGCAGGGTTAGTCCCAGGACGGAATCCAGGTCCCAGCTCTGTATCACCTTTATCTTCTGCTGGTCGGCCAGCGCCTCCGCCTCCTTCTTCATCGTGGGCACCACCACCATGATCTTGTCATGTATCCCGCAGTCGTAGGCCTTGTCATCGAAACTGAAGACCCGGTCGATGCCCAGCTCCTGGGACGAGTTCTCGATCCCCACCGCTATGCGGTGCTGCACCACTCCGTCATCCCTGATGGCCAGCATGTCGAAGACGTGCTCCGCCCCCGACCGGCCCTTGGCCCTGGCGTTCTCGTGGACCTCGAAGCCCCTCTCCTGCAGGAACTTGATCAGCCGCGGCTTGTGGTTCATCTCGAAGGTGAGCGTCAGCCTCACCTCTTCCTTCTTGGTCAGAGTGTAGGTGTAGGCGTCCACTTCCAGCGCCTTGTCTTCCGGGACGACGGCGCCGCACTTGAGACAGCGCCACTTGATCGCCGGGTGTCCGAACACCTCGCCGCAATCGCGGCACTTGCGCAGGACGCCCATGCTGGTGAAATCCTGGCCGGTGGTCCGCAGCTCCTGCTGGCACTTGGGACACACCAGCTTGCCTGCCTTGTTGTACTCCTCTTCGACGCCGGCGTACTGGCACACGGTGTGCACCAGGACGCGGCCCCGGACGATCCGGCCGGAACCGCACTTCACACAATAGTAGCCCGGGGTCAGGTTGAGGGACCGGCACTGGGGACAGTAGATATACCTCTCGGAGGAGGAGCGGTCCAGTATTCCGGCCTTGGCCAGCCCGTCCAGCATGGCCAGGACTTCCTTGTCCGGAATGGCGAGGACCTTGGCCGCCTCCGGGTAGTAGTAGCCCATCTCCCGGTCGGCGTCTATCTGGGGCTTGAGGTCAACCACCGTCCCTGACAGCAGTGCCCCCAGCAACCTGGCTGCCTTCTCGTCCCGCCAGAGCGGCTTAGTGAGATCCATCGTCTGCATCCCCGTTAACCTCCAACAACCCCCGGGTCCATCTGCCTACCCGACGAATCCGCCCGGTTTCGTGCCGCGCAGGCGGAATCGCGGAATCCACTGCTGACCTATCGCTTGTCATGTGCCGCCGGGGCCTTGTTGCCGGACGACATGGCCGACGACATCAGTACCCGCGGCACCCTGCCGATGAGCTTCTCCACCTCCTCGCGGTCCTGGCAGAACTTGGTGAGCGTTTCGCCGCTGATGGTGCCCTTCAGATAGAGATTGACCAGGGCCTGGTCCAGGCTCTCCATGTTTTCCCCGGCGCTCGTCCGGATCACGTTGGGCAGCTGGAATATCTTGCCTTCGCGGATGAGGTTGGTGACCGCCGGGGTCCCCATCATCACCTCCACGGCGGCGATCCTGCCCGACCCGTCCGCCCGCGGCACCAGGGCCTGGCACAGCACGCCCACGATCAGGGAAGCCAGCCTGGTCTGGGCCAGGTACCGGTGCTCCGGCGGGAACATGTCGATGACCCGCTCGATGGCCTGATAGGCGCTGGGAGCATGCCCGGTGCTGAAGACCATGTGCCCGGTCTCCGCTATCGTCAGGACGGCGGCCGCCGTCTCCAGGTCCCGCATCTCGCCCACCAGGATCACGTCCGGGTCCTGTCTGAGGGAGTGCTTCAGCGCCTGGGCGAAGCTCAGCGTATCTGTCCCCACCTCGCGCTGCGTGATGGCGGACCGCAAGGGTACGTGCGCGTACTCGATCGGGTCCTCGATGGTGAGTATGTGGCACATCTTGTTGGCGTTGATATGATGCAGCATGGCCGCCAGCGTTGTGCTCTTGCCGCTCCCCGTGGGGCCGGAGACCACCACCAGCCCTCTCGGCTTCGTAGCCAGCTCCTTGCATATGGCAGGGAGCTCCAGTTCGTCCAGCGAAGGTATCTTGGGGGGCAGAAGACGGATCGCCA
>CAYPDY010000259.1:0-2119 GCA_964409515.1 uncultured Dehalococcoidia bacterium | reverse complement strand
CGCATGGTTTGGGACCATGAGGCCGGAGGTTCGAATCCTCTCACCCCGACCATCTGTTGTCTCGTCATCTCTTCTTCCTGTCCGGCTGGCGCTCGACCAACCGCCGCTCAGGGATCGGCAGGCACTACTTCCCCGCGCGGGGGATACCGTTCCCGGCGGTGTAGCGATCGTACATCTGCAGGGCCACCAGCTCGGACACCATGCGGTCCAGGGCCTTCGCCTCTTCGCTGCTGGTGCCTCGTACCTCTTCCCGGAGCGCCATGAGGTTGGTGACTATCCTGCTGTAGGCGATGGACTGCTTCTCCCGTTCCGTCGTCATGACATCCCTCCTGACCGCCATCCGTTCTACTATGAGCATGACACAATGGGAGAGAGTCTCACATCCACCAACCCCCGTATAGGGGGTCGCACAGGGCCGTATTTCCGGTATGCCGAACCCCTTAGATATCCGGGACGACTGTCCTGAGAGGCCTCCCGGGCCGCTGTTGTGACGGTTAGGCGGCGAAGGAGTAGAATGAGGCAAAGAGAAGGTGGGGGGGACATGAGCGGAGCAGAGCCCGGCGCGGACAGCCTGAACCCCGGCGGCCGCAGTGAAGCGAACCCGGCCGGCCAGGCCATGCTCAAGGAGGTGTTGAGCCTCCGGTCGAAGTCCATCAAGATCATCGCCCGCCAGGTCAATGACCTGAAGTCGGTCGCTTCAGACTGTGAAGAGCGTGAGCTGCTGGACCACATTGACCTCTGCATCTCGATTGCCTCCCGCCTCAGCCGCTGCGCCAACCAGTGCATGGCCGATCCGTCCGCGGCCAATGATCCCGATTTGAGGCGCTTCGTTATCGATGCCTCGCTCCTGCTCAGCCAGCATGAGGACGAAGCTCCGGGGTAATGGGTCCCGCTCCGGGTCGGAGCGGGGTGTGCCCGGCGGCCGGCAGGTGCCGCTATCTGGCGGGGGCTTGGATCGTCGGGTACAATATCTGCGGAAACCGGATGGGAGGATTGATGTGAAGAAGCTGGCTTTTCTGTCGCTGGTTCCCCTGCTGCTCCTGGCGCTGTGCCTGTCCTGCGGTTCCGAAGGGGCTGCCAGCCGGGTGTCGGCGGGGGAGAGCGCCATCGACCTGCGCTCCTGCGTGGCGGTTCTCAGGGACAGCGCCGGCAGCCCGATTGTTCAGGTCATCTTCTTCGCCGCGGACCTTTCCCAGGAAGAGATGGACCAGGTGGCGTCAGCGTCTTTCTCCAGGGATGTGGGAGGCAAGGCCGCCGTGTTCCGCATGGACTTCTGGCTTAAGGAGGGCTCGACCGCGCTCGAGTTCGCCAGCCTGACCAACTACGGGGTGAGGTTCTACGATTCCGAGGCCTTCCCGGTCCCCGCCACCACCGGCTGGGCGCAGGTGACCTTCGGGACGACGCCCTGGGAGGCGGGCACGTTCGGCATCACCCAGCTGCAGGGTACCCTGCAGCCCGGGGAGACCGTCCGGGCACGGGTGAAATGGGCGGACGAATGCACGGACAGCCTGGATCCCGGCGTTGACAGCCTGGCGCTGACCTGGGACGTGGAGGTCGACTGCCCGCTGAGGACAGGGGCGTAGCCGGGGGAGGCCGCATGGAAGAGGTGCTTCTGGAAGCCACAGGTATCAACGGGAAGCTGATGCTGCTGAAGAACGTGGTGCGCATCCAGCGGTTCGGGATGGTGAGTTTCCTCAGGGGGTCCTCGAGGGTCGAGCGGGACATCGTGATCACTCATATCAAGAGCATACGTTTCGGCAAGGCAGGGTGGCTCAGCAACGGGTATATGGAGATCAGAGCCGCCGACGAGGACCACGGCCCGGAGCTTGAGCCCGGGTCCGGGGGCGGCGAGTGCATCCTGACCTTCAAAGCCGGCCAGCAGCGGGCCTTCGAGGGCTTCCGGGCAGCCCTGGAGGAGAGGATGATGTCCGCCGCGCCGCGGGCGGCGACGGCGGCTTGCAGCGACCTCGATGAGCTGGACAAGCTGGCCTCCCTGCGGGACCGGCGGATCATCAGCGAGGAAGAGTTCCATCACCACAAGCGACGGCTCCTGGGCCTGTAGCCGGTTCCTTTGAAAAACCACTGTTGACCCACTATAATCTTGCCATACCCCGTGGGC
>CAYPDY010000258.1:0-2202 GCA_964409515.1 uncultured Dehalococcoidia bacterium | reverse complement strand
GCCGACCGTCCGGTCCACCGAAATCAGCCTCTTGGTGGACAGCACGCTCTCACACTGGGCCAGCAGTTTCCGCTCTTTGGCGCCGAAGGGGTGATCGACGCTGTTCTGGGTGAACATGGCGGCCCGGGACATGGGCTCACTCCGGGCGACGAAGCTCCCGTAGATGGTCTTCTTGACCACCGGCTCCTTCTCCACCATGGCCCCCAGCTCCTGGTCGGCGGGGTTCACCAGCAGCCGTCCGTCCGCCGCGGCCGTGTCCCTGATACGTTCAGCAGCTCGGGCAAACTCTTCCGGATTGAACTCGGACATGTCGTTCTCCGCCTCACCCGCCCAGGGTGGTGTTGTCGATCAGCCTGGTCTTGCCCAGGTACACGGCCATCGAGATCAGCGCCCGCCCCTCTATCCGCGACAGCTCCTCGAGCGTGCCGGGATCGGCTATGCTGACATAATCTATGCGCGCCAGGGGCTCCTTCTTGATGCAGGCCTCCATCTCCCGGCGTATCCTGTCGGCGTCCCGCTCGCCCTCTTCCCAGAGGCCCCGGGCCAGGTTCATTGATCTCCAGAGGACCACCGCCGCCTGGCGCTCCCGGGGGTCGAGGTACACGTTGCGGCTGCTCATGGCCAGCCCATCGGGTTCGCGCTGGGTGGGGACCACCACCACCTCCAGGTTCATGTTGAGGTCCTTCACCATCTTCCGGATGACCACGACCTGCTGGGCGTCCTTCTCCCCGAAGTAGGCCCGGGTGGGCTCGACGATGTTGAACAGCTTGGCCACCACGGTGGCCACCCCCCGGAAATGCCCGGGGCGGACGGCGCCTTCCAGCCTCGTCGTCACGTCATCAACGTCCACCCACGTGCCGGTCCCGGGGGGATACACCTCCTCCACCGGGGGAATCAGCACCAGGTCGGTCCCCTCCTTCTCCAGCAGGGCCAAGTCGCGGTCCGGGTCGCGGGGGTAGCGGGCGAAGTCCTCCTTCGGCCCGAACTGGGTGGGGTTGACGAAGATGCTGACGGCGCAGGAGTCATTCTCGGCCTTCGCCCGCCGGGCCAGGTAGAGGTGGCCCTCGTGAAGGTAGCCCATGGTGGGCACGAAGCCGATGGTGCCCCCCGCCTGCCGGCGGGCCTCCCGGAAGCCGGAGATGGTGGTTATGACCTTCATTCGGCCGCATACCCCACGGGGATGATGTAGAGCGGCCAGTGCTCGTCGGGCAGCTTCAGCACGGAGTGCACCTGATCATCGTCGAAGGCGCCGACGGGCACTGAGCCAAGGCCCAGTGCTACCGCCTGCAGGTGGATGTTCTGGGCAGCATGGCCCACCTCAATGCAGATGTAACGCTCGGCGCGCTCGCCGTAGCGCCCCTCCATGCCCCGGCGGTCCGCCGCAATGACGATGCAGGCCGGAGCCTCCCGGACGAACTCTTGCCCGTCAGCGGCTTCGCAGAGCTGCGAAACCACATCGCCGCGCAGCGTCTCCACCAGCTCGTGATCCTGCGGAATGTAGTGCTGAACATTCTCCCTGGCCACCAGGTAGAGCTCCAGGGGGTAGATTCCCCCGGCCGAAGGCACCGTCCGCCTGCCCCGAGGGAAGGTGCCCTGGGCAGCCCACAGCAACTGCCCTGCCTGTTCCGGGCTCAACCGTTTGGGAAGGAAGGAACGCTTGGATTTCCGGCGCTCCAGGGTCTCCTCAAGGGTGAATGATCCTTTCCTTTTCGGCGGCGGCAGCTTCATCGTCCCTCCTCTTCCAGCCCGGCGAGCAGGCTCTCGTCCATGGTGAAGCTCTGCTTGTCCGTGGGAAACGTTCCTGTTTGGACCTCATTGACGTAATCGCCCACAGCCTGCTTTATGCTCTCGGCCAGCCGGACATACTGCTTGGCATGTTTGGGCACGAAATCGGTAAAGAGGCCCAGCATATCGCTGACCACCTGGACCTGGCCGTCGCAGAACGGTCCAGCGCCTATCCCGATGGTGGGCACGCTGATTTTCTGAGTAATGATCCTGGCCAGCGGCGTGGGCACGGCCTCCAGGACGACGGCGAAGGCGCCGGCTTCATCCAGGGCACAGGCATCCTTTATGAGGCGGGCGGCTGAATCCTGTGTCTTTCCCTGCACCTTGAACCCGCCCAGCTGGTGCACCGACTGAGGCGTCAACCCGATGTGTCCCATGACCGGTATGCCGCAGTCCACAATGCGTTTCACGGTCTCG
>CAYPDY010000257.1:0-2212 GCA_964409515.1 uncultured Dehalococcoidia bacterium | reverse complement strand
CCCATCCACCAGACGCCGGAGCCCGTGGCGCAGCCCGGCACCACCGACTTCAACTTCTACGACCGCTACTGGTTCAACGGCATCTCCGACCAGCATGGGCTGATCTTTGCCCTGACCCTGGGGCTCTACCCCAACCGCCGCGTCATGGACGCCTCGTTCAGCGTGGTCATCGAGGGCACTCAGCACAGCTTCCACGCTTCCCGCCTGGCCCCGCTGGCCCGCAACCGGACCGAGGTGGGCCCGCTGAAGCTGGAGGTGATGCAGCCGATGAAGAGGCTGCGGGCGGTGCTGGAGCCCAACGAAACGGGAATCTCGTGCGAGCTGACCTTCACCGCCCGGACGGCGCCCATCGAAGAGCCGCGCAGCCTGATGCGGCGCCAGGACCGCATCGTCATGGACACCTCCCGCTTCGCCCAGTTCGGCCGCTGGCAGGGTTGGATCGAGGCCGGGGGCCGCCGCATCCCCGTCGAGCCGGGGCCGGTGCCCGGGACCAGGGACCGCTCCTGGGGCATACGTCCCGTGGGAGAGCGCGATGCCGGCATCGGGGCCTTCTTCGTCCCTCAGGTCTTCTGGCTGTGGGCCCCGGTACATTTCGAGGGGTTCTGCACCCACTACGGGGCCTTCGAGGACGAAGACGGCCGGCAGACCCAGGCCAGCGGGTATGTCGTCCCGGCATACGACAGGACAGAGGACATCCCCGAGGGCTCGGACATCACCGTCAACGAGATGGCGTCCGTGTCCCAGAAGACCGTCTGGGAGCCGGGCAAGAGGCTGGCCCGCCGGACAGAGATAGCCATGGTGGGGAAGGACGGCACCCGCCACCTCATCACCCTGGAGCCCCTGCACCGCATCTACCAGCTGGGAGTGGGCTACCTGCACCCGGAGTGGGGGCACGGGATGTGGAAAGGCGACCTGAAGATAGCCGGCGAGACCTGGAAGGTGGCGGACCTCGACCCCACCGACTACCGCCTGCAGCACATCCAGCACGTCTGCCGGGCCCGCATGGGTGACCAGGTCGGCCTGGGCACCCTCGAGCAGCTCTCGTTCGGCGTCCACAAACCGTCCGGGTTCATCGGGTTCCTGGAAGTCGAAAACCGATAATCCCGGTTTCTTCTCTGCAGCGCCGGTTGATCCCCTCGGCCGGATGCTGTACTGTGAATGCACCGGGAGGAGAAAGCGGACTTGGCTGACACAGAACCAACCGGCAGCCGCGCCAGGGTCGTCCCCACCGGGGCCTGCTACGATTGCGGCGGCCGCTGTGTGCTCAAGGTCCACGTCAGAGACGGCGTGGCCGAGCGACTGGAGACCGACGACGGGGAGGAGCCCCAGCTCCGGGCCTGCGCCCGGGGGCGGGCCTACCGCCGGCAGGTCTACTCGCCCGACCGGCTGCTCCATCCGCTGAAGAGGACCGGCGAGCGCGGCGGGGACCAGTTCCGGCGCATCTCCTGGGACGAGGCCCTGGACACGGTGGCCGGGCAGATCAAGAGGATCGGGGAGGCCCACGGCCCCGAGTCGATCCTGCTTCACGTCTATTCCGGGCAGAGCACGGGCACTCTTCACAGCGCCAGTCTGACCATATGCCAGGTCCTGCGCAGCCGGGGCGGCTATACCGGCACCTGGGGAGGGGCCTCCGCCGAGGGGTCCGTCTTCGCTTCCAGGGCCACCTTCGGCACGCTGAGCACGGGGCATACCCGTGACGACCTGGTCAGCTCCAAACTGATCATCCTGTGGGGGATCAACCCGGCCGTGTCCATCTTCGGCACCAACACCAGCTTCCACCTGGCTCGGGCCAGGGAAGCCGGCGCCAGGGTCGTGGTGGTGGATCCCCGGTACACCGACTCGGCGGCCGTCTTTGCCGATGAGTGGATCCCCATCAGGCCGGGGACCGACACGGCACTGATGGCGGCCATGGCCCACGTCATGATCGCCGGGGGGCTCCACGATCAGCGCTTCCTGGACCGGTACACCGTGGGTTTCCAGTTCCGGCGCTACATCATGGGGGAGGAGGACGGGGTGGCCAAGACCCCAGCCTGGGCGGAGGCCCGCACCGGAATCCCGGCGGCGGCCATATCGGCCCTGGCCCGGGATTACGCCACCCGGAAGCCGGCCGCGGTGATCCCGGGCATGGCGCCCGGGCGCACCGCCTACGGCGAGCAGTACCACCGCATGGCGGCCACCCTGGCCGCCATGACGGGCAACATCGGGATTCATG
>CAYPDY010000256.1:0-2217 GCA_964409515.1 uncultured Dehalococcoidia bacterium | reverse complement strand
CGCACCGCCGGACGACGCAGCCGTCGAACGACGCAGCCGTCGAACGACGCAGCCGTCGAACGACGCAGCCGTCGAACGACGGCCCTACTCCTGGTCCTCCTCCTGCGGGCGCTCCCACAGGGGCACCGTGAAATCGCTGATGAACTGGCGGCGGCTCTCCTTGATCAGATCCTCGATCTGCTGCCGCGACTGCGCCGCCAGGTTGTCCATCTCCGTCATATCGATCTCGACGTTGAGGACCCTGGTAAGCACCTTCAGCACCGCCTGGGATGCCGTGGGATTCCTCATCTCGCTGAGGTACCGGGGGGTCTCGCCCAGCAGACAAACCCCCTTGATGTCTCTCTCCCTGGCCATGGACAGCAGCAGCCCGTTCATCCCGGCGATAAAGAAATCCCCCTTCAGCACCAGTCCCTGCTTCTCCGTCTCTGCCAGCAGCTCGGCATCGGTGGCCGCGGCCCACACCCTCGGCTGCTCCGGGAAGTGCGATATGAGCGCCGCGGCACAGGTGTAGACCACCTTCACCCCCAGTCTCTGCACCACGTCCAGGAGCATGTCGGCAAATTCCCGGTTCATGCTGGACGGCTGCGCCTCGGCCAGAAAGATGATCAGGTCGCCGCCCTTGCCCTTCCTCTTCCAGTAGTAGAACTTGTTCTCCGGCAGGCGCGGCGGCTGGATGAGGTTCTTCTCAACGTAGACGCCGGTCACCTCGAAGAAGGACTGCGCCTGGATCTCCGCGAACTCCTCCGCCTGCAGCTTGTCCTTCAGGTATGTCGTCGCTTCCAGCGCCACGTTGGCCACACCGGGCCAGGCGGCCACCAGACAGGGGCTGTTGAGCTTCGGCTCCTTGTGGATTATCACCTGATCGTCGTGTGACTTCTTCATCCTGCGAGCCCCCCATGGTCGGAAGATATGTCGTAAACATCATACCAGCACCAACGGGACAAGACAACAATGGCGGATCCCGATCGCGGCCCACGCGTGTCTCCCCGGGGAGCGGAAACGAGACAACTGGTGGTATCATTAGTGTCGGGGGTGCGCCAAGTGGAAGACGAATCAAAGAGCAGAGACCAACTTATTAGGGAACTCGCGGAAACGCGTCAGCGATTAGCCGAGCTGCAGCCCCTGGAGGATGTCTGCGAGGAGCTCCGCAAGAGCGAGATGCGCTACCGTTCCCTGGCGGACAACGTCTCGGACGTTATCTGGGCCATGGACCTCGACCTGGCCTTCACGTACTACAGCCCGTCCGTAGCCCAGCTCCGCGGCTACACAGCCGAGCAGGCCATGGCCAAGACCCTGCAGGAGACGCTCACGCCCGCCTCGTACCGGGTCCTCGTCGACGCCCTGGAAGAAGAGATGTCCATGGAGATCGGCGAGACTAGGAACCGGCCCGGGACGCGGACGCTTGAGCTCGAGGAGTACTGCGAGGACGGCTCAACGGTCTGGGTCGAGGTCAAGATTTCCTTCCTGCGCGATGAAGCCGGCAGGCCCATGGAGATCCTCGGCGTGACCCGCAACATCACCCAGCGCAAGGAGACCGAGGCCACCATCAAGCAGCTGGCCTTCTTCGATCAGGTCACGGGCCTGCCCAACCGAGTGCTCTTCAAGGACCGTCTCTCCATGGCCGTGCTCAGCGCCGCCCGCAACAAGGACGGGCTGGCCCTGATGATGGTTGACCTCGACCGGTTCAAGAACGTCAACGACACCTTCGGCCACGCCGTCGGCGACCAGCTGCTCCGCGGTGTCGGCGATCGCCTGCGCAACCTCCTGCGCAGCAGCGATACCGTCAGCCGGATAGGGGGCGACGAGTACATGATCCTTCTCCCGGGCATCAACGATCTCGGGGACGTTGCCATCGTGGCCAACAAGATCACCGCTGCCTTCCAGGAGCCGTTCACCGTGCGCGCACAACGCCTGTCGGTCACCGCCAGCATAGGGGTCGGCGTCTACCCCGAACACGGAACCACGGCCGAAGCGCTCATTGAGCATGCCGACATGGCGATGTACCGGGCGAAGGCGCTGGGCAGGAACATCTGGCAGTGGTCTCCGGCCAGCCACGAAGCACCGGAGATCATGACCCGCTAGCCGGCCGCGCCTTCCCGGCGCGCCTACTCCGCCGCCGGATGCCGGCGTCTCACGACGAGGTACAGTACTCCGCCGCAGATCAGGATAGCCGCGGCGGCGATGGCCGCCCAGCCCCAGACCGGGAAACCGCCCGAT
>CAYPDY010000255.1:0-2262 GCA_964409515.1 uncultured Dehalococcoidia bacterium | reverse complement strand
AACTCCAGTGAGCCCACCCTGGAGACAGGCAGACCGATGGCATCCTCAGTCAGGACGCCCTGCCTGACACAGGCCAGCAGCCAGACGATTATGAGCACCATGGCCGTCACGTCCACGCCGTAGTCGTCGCAGACCTTGGCGGCATGGAAAGAAGCCTCATGCCCGGGGCCATGGTGCCTTTCCACCCAGGGATGGTAGAACGAAGCGGGCTGGCACATGAACTTGCCCTTCCTGCCATCCTGCGCCTGGTAGGTCCTCCGGATGCAGTCACCCATGCAGAGCCAGCACGGGGCCTTGGCGGTCCCGGGCCCCGTCACCTCCAGAGGCACGCTGCCTATCTTGAGAGTGGGGTGAGGCGTGAACAGGCGGCGGAACTCCCTGGTGAGGCCCTCCAGCGCCTCGGGGCGCGCCGGCGTGGTGCGCCTTCTGGCGCCGCGAACCACCATTGCCTTCAGGTTCTTCGAACCCATCACCGCCCCCATCCCGCCTCCCCCCGCCGCATCGTCTGTCGCTATTAGACACGCCATGCTCGCTCTGTTCTCTCCGGCCTGGCCGATGGCTGCCACACTGATGGAATCCCCCAGGTCGCCCTTCAGAAGCTCGCGAGCCTGGATGCCTCCCTTTCCCCAGAGCCATGAGGCATCCTTCAGCTCGGACGATTTCTCCTCCACGAGAAGGTACACCGGCTTTTCGGCTCTGCCCCGGACAAAGACGGCATCGTATCCCGCCGACTTGAGCCTTGCTCCCCAGTCTCCGCCGAGGTTGCAGTACGACATGTGCTCCGGAGACGTCATCGGGGACTTCGCTGACACGTACCACCTTGAGCCGCCGATGACCGGCACTCCTGCCAGCGGGCCGGTGGCGAACACCAGGCAGTTGTCGGCGTCCAGCGCGCCGGTCTCCGGCGGGACGTTGTCCCAATAGAGGCCATTGGCGATACCCCTGCCGCCGATGAACCGGTCAGCATAGTCGGAGGTAGGGATTACCGTGGTTGCGCCGGCGGACAGGTCCACGCACAGGATCCGCCCTGGATACCCGAAGGGTTTCATCTTCTGGAAACCAGGACCGTGGTTTCCCACCGCAGGACGCTGTCCCCCTTCTGGTTCTGCATGGTGATCACGAACCGGGCGATGCCGCGGTCAGGCTTGGTGCGCGACCGGCGCTTGTATATGCATTCCGAGGTGGCCACCAGGAGATCGCCCGGCCGGACGGAGCTGGGGAACTGGACTCTCCATTCGGAGCCGCCGATCGAGCGGACCCCCGGATCGAGCCCGTCTATGAGGGCGTTCGCCACCGCCATGGTGTATGTCGCCGGTGCGATCAGGCCTCCGTGCGTGGTACTCCTGGCGGCCTCGGGATCGGTGTGCATGGCCAGGGGGTCCCATTTCCGGGCGAAGGCGATCATCTCCTCTTCCCGCACGAGGTAGGGCGGCGTTGTCCTCGGCCGATTCAATGGTATGTCATCGAAGAACCACCATTGCCCCATGACGGCTATGCGTCCGGCAGTCCCAGGCCGAATCTGCCCGCGATGTGGTTTCGGGCTATCTCGGTGGTGCCGCCAAGGAGACTGGCCGCCACCGAGCTGAGGTAGGCGTGCCTGAACCTCCCGCCCAGCTCTACCCACTTGGAGTCCTCGTTCAGCTGGCCGTACAGGCCCAGTATCTCCTGGCCGGCCTGCGCCACATGCTGGACGGTCCGGGCACCGTACACCTTCATCTGGTTGGCCACCTTCACCGTGTCCATGCCTTTGGAGGCCATCCAGTTGAGCCGGTCCCCCAGGCCGATGCCGATCTGGGCCTCAATGGCCAGTTGCCCCAGCTTTGTCCTGATCGCCGGGTCCCGGCTCAGGGACTGCCCGTCCACCACCGTTTTCTTGCAGTACTCCACCAGCTGCTCCAGGTAACGCCGGCTGTTGTGCAGAGCGTACAGCCCCGCGGACCGCTCCGCCGCGAAGGCATACATGAGGATCTTCAGCCCGCCGTTCTTCGTCCCCAGCAGGTCCTCCTTGGGCACCCTGACGTTGTCGAAGAAGACCTCGCAGAAGGGCCGCAGTCCGGTCATCGTGGCTATCTGGCGAATGCTGATGCCGGGGCTGGACAGGTCCACCAGGAAGACACTGACTCCCCGGTGCTTCTCCGGCCCGGTCCGGGCATAGACCACCTCCCGCTGGGCATGCTGTGCCCCGCTGGACCAGATCTTCTGCCCGTTCAGCACGTAGCAGTCCTCCTGCTCCACGGCGGCGAGCTGAACGTTGAAGGTGTC
>CAYPDY010000254.1:0-2279 GCA_964409515.1 uncultured Dehalococcoidia bacterium | reverse complement strand
AGGCAGCATGTTTGAGGTGCGCCGCAAGGAGCCTCCGCAGGATGGCCCCATCTACTAGAGGTGTCCGGGGGCTCTCTCTCTCCGGCCGACGGCACCCCGACACGACAGCGGACATTGCAGTCACGGCGCGGGCTGTGCGTGCTGCCGGAGGTCGGATCCAGCCCAGGAGGCATGCGCTTTGCGGCAGTCACCCCGCGTGGGCGACATGGGAGGCGATGCCGGGTGCGCGCTCACGGTCAAACGGAGGACATGGGAGGCGCGGGAGACGCCGTGACGTCGGAAGGCGGAACCATGTCGGATACTAAGGGATCCGCATCTCCGATCGCCACAGCCGCGGCCCCAGATGCCTGAGGCCTGTGGATGTCCTCGGTGGGTCTCACCCAGCTATTGTTCCAGGAGCTGCCGCCCCCGAAATGGTCGGTCAGGGTGCGGACCACGTTCCTGAGGAAGACGGGAGCCAGAAGCCAGCGGTAGAAATACGCTGGCACTATTGTCAATAGCGTGTCGAAGACAGCGGCACAGGTGACGCCGATCCGCCTCCGCCCGAACGCGCGATGCCTGGCCAACGCTCCCAGGAAGATCAGGCTGCCCTGCACCAGGAGCTCGCTGGCCACGATGATTCCGGCAGTGTACAGGTTGATCCCCCATCCGGTCAGATAGTAGCAGGGAAGCAGGACGGGCACCACCAGCATCCAGAGCGCTCCGACGATGCCGGTCAGTTCGAACCCAATCACGACGAAGGCCAGCTTCCTGTTCTTGAAGAGGCCCTTGTTATGGAGCACCAGGTTCTGTTGGAACCCCCTGGTCCACCGGTTCACCTGCCGGTACAGGCCTCCTATCGTGCCGGGGGTCACGGGCAGCAGCAGGGCCTGCTGTTGGTATCGGACGTGGTTGGTCGACACCAGCGATATCTCCGTCTGCCCGGCTTTCGAGAGGAGCCGATGGAGAGGTGTCTCCGCATCGCCCTGCTTGACGCTGAAACCCATCGTTCTGACATCGTCAATGTTGAGGGTGATGCTGGACTGGTCCCTGGTCTCTATGCACCAGGTGAGGTCCAGGTCCTCCGTGAGGGTGCGCTCCTGTGTCCCGAAGTCCGCGGAGGCCACGCAATACCCGCACCCTGATACGGTAAATCCCGCAGTCATGTTCTGTCCCATTCTGACCAGGTGCTGCCCGACGTCGTGATTGGCGCATCTGGCTCTGTGGATGAGTTCGCCGACCAGGCCACTCCTTTTCTGCTTCCTGCTACGGCAGAGCCCGCCAACCATGCTCTCTTGATACAGCTTGTACGGGTGTCCCTTCGTTCCGCCCCTCAGTTCGTAGAACGAATCCATCATGACCTCGACGACCCTGGGGGTGAGTCTGGTGTCCGAGTCGATGCTGAGAACGCGATCGACTTCCCGGAGAAGGTCTTTGGCGAAATTGATGCTGGAGGCCTTGGAAGTCTTCTTCTTGTGCTTGATGACGACAGCCAAAGTGGTCGGTCCCAGGTACTCATCGACCCTGACACCCTCGAACTGGTTTGTGCCCGACAGACGTATTCCGTAATCAGCCAGGCAGCGGTCTATCACTTGGCGTGTCTGGTCCGTGGATCCGTTTTCGCTGATGAGTATGACTGTGGGCAGTTTGGTCTGGCTGAAGACCGATCGGAGGGTTTCGCCTATCTCGTCCTCTTCGTTGTAGACCGGCATGAACAAGGCGAGTGTTTCTGGCTTCGACACCTGGTATCTGCGGGCTCTCGGCGCGTAGGACAGGAGAGCGTGGATGACTATCATCGGGTTTGGAAACATAGCCCCTAAATCCCTCAGAAGATGTCGTTGTCAGCCATCTGAACATACAGCCCCGCCGAGAGAACGGCGCCCGGATAGGTCATCAGGTAGGTACCCTTGCTCGCCGGGCTCATTCCGGAGGCCATGGCCGCCCTGAGAAGCACCCAGTCCCTGGGCACAAACATGGACATCGACTGCACGCCCTCTCTGCCAAGGACGCTCTCCACGGTGGAGAGCAGGTCCAGTTGAGTGCTGATGTCAATGGCCAGGGTGTCCACTATCTGGCCCTGACCGAAGTACTTCTTCCAGATAGCGTACCCCTCGATGGAGTCGCCATTTGTGGCCACAACGACGCGGTAGTCTTCCAGCGGGTTATTCATGAACCTCCAGTTGAGGTAGTCGGCGTCTCTGGCCAACGCGATGCTGAACCTGGTGGAAGCTCTCTGCCACAGCTCATCCATTCTCCCGTCGACGGTATCTGCCGGGAAGATGCGGCCGCTGGGCTCGACG
>CAYPDY010000253.1:0-2292 GCA_964409515.1 uncultured Dehalococcoidia bacterium | reverse complement strand
TGGGCCCCCACCGTGTTGCAGTCGCCCAGGCGCAGCTTGGTGGCCAGGAGCACCCTGGCCCCGTTCTCCCGGGCCAGCAGCGCGGCGCTGGCCCCCGCGCCGCCGCCGCCGATGACCAGCACGTCGACCTCGAAATCCGCCCGGCCGAGGTCTATCTTGTCCGGGTCCACCCGGCTGTTGCCTTCCAGCAGGTCGGCTATCTCGTTGGGGGTGGAGTCGCCGTGGTTCGGCCCGACGGCCAGGGGGCGCATCATGCCATCAACGTAGTCGGGGTGGTAGCGCTCGAGCAGGGGGGTCTTGGCCTCCGCGCTGATCCGGGGCAGGGTCTCTTTCAGCCGGGCCTCCCGGCTGGCTTCCACCTTGCGTACACTGTCTTCAATGCTGTGTGGATACATCTCTTATGTCCCCCGCTGGTAGGCCGGCTCGATCTGGCGCTCGGCATAGAGCCGGCGCAGCTCGGCCTTGTCCGCCTTCATCAGCTTGTCGACATCGGCGTCGCACCTGCCGGCCTCGATCTCGGCTATCCGGTCCTCCAGGTGCCGGGAGACCGGCGCCAGGTAGCGGCCGTACAGCCGCCGGCAGAGCAGGGCCACGTTGTAGGGCACCAGGCCCTGCGGGCATCGGGCCGCGCACAGGCCGCACATCACGCAGTCGAAGGACTTGACCGCCGCCTCACGGATGTCCCCCCGTAGGGCGTCGGACATGTACCACATGACCTCCAGCTCCTGGGGGCAGGTCTTGGTGCAGGTGTTGCAGCCGAAGCACTTGACGATATCGGGATAGAGGGCCAGGACCTGGTCCCCGGCCGGCTTGATGGCCTGCAGGTCGTAGCGGGCCTTGGCTGCGGGGAAGAAGGGTATCTGGGCCAGGAACATGTCCGGCTCCACCGTCTTCTGGCAGGCCAGGTCGTACCGCAGGAGCGGGTCGTTCTTGAGGTTGTAGATGGTGGCGCAGGCGCCGCAGAAGCCGGCCCGGCAGCCGCAGCCGCGGATCAGCCGGTAGCCGCAGTACTCCAGTGCGGTGAGGATGGTGAGGCCCTCGGGCACCGCGTAGTGCTGGCCCATGACGTAGATATCTATAAGGCGAGGCGAGTCAGCCATCGGTTCTGTCCACCCCCTTCCGTGCTCTGCACCCGTGTGAAGGATAGTGAGTCCGCGGGGCACTGTCAAACGCGCCGCGGACTCATCTCGGGTGCGCCGCTGCCTCGTGCGGCCCCTACGTCTTGGTGTCGACGAGCTGTCTTCTCAGCTCGACCACCATGGAGGCGCCGTCGATCTGCATGGGGCACCTTATCTTGCAGCGGCCGCAGGTGAGGCAGGTGTACGCCAGGGCCGCGCCCTTCTCCGGGCTGTTGCTCAGCCTGGCGGCCCACACCGCGCCGATGCCGCTGAAGTACTTGTCGCCGAAGTGGCCGGCGGTGACGGCGAAGACGGGGCACTCGTAGAGGCAGCCGCCGCACCGGAGGCAGAACAGCGCCTGCCGCAGTATGGGGTCTTTGGCCAGCTCGGTCCGTCCGGCGTCCATGAAGATGACGTGGAACTCCCGGGGCCCGTGGGCCCCGTAGGTGGTGACCTTCTCGATGTCCCCGGTCTTGCTGGGGCCGGATATCAGGCTGACGTACGAGGGAACGGTGTAGTTGGCATAGCGCCAGGTGACCTCGGAGACCTTGTAGGCGTCCCCCAGGGTGGGGACCAGCTTCTCCATGCCGATCAGGGCGATGTGCACCGGCGGCGCGCCGGTGGCCAGGCGGATGTTGCCCTCGTTCTCGATGATGAACAGCGTGCCCGTGTCGGCCGCCACCACGTTGGCGCCGCTCATGCCGATGTCCGCCTGGAAGTATTTCTCCCGCAGGAGGTTCCGGGCGGTGGCCACCAGCGTGCTGATGTCCGCGGGCAGCTCCTTGCCGGTGATCTTGGAGAAGAGCTTGGCCACGTCCTCCTTGGGGACGTGGATGGCCGGAGAGAGTATGTGCATGGGGCGCGAGCCCAGCTTCTGGATGATGAACTCGCCCAGGTCGGTCTCGTAGACGTCGTGGCCGTGCTCCTCCAGGTGCTCGCGCACGCCGACCTCCTCGCCGGTCATGCTCTTGCCCTTGACGATGAGCTTCTTATCTTTTCCCACCAGCCTGTCGATGATGTCCAGGGCGTCCTTGGCCGTCCGGGCGATGTAGGCCTTCCCCTTGTTGGCCTCGATGGCGGCGCTTGCCTGCTCGGCCAGCTTGTCCATCTCGGCCACGGAGCGGGACTTGATCTCCCGGACCTCCTCCGCCATCTTGATGGTGTGGGGGAACTT
>CAYPDY010000252.1:0-2296 GCA_964409515.1 uncultured Dehalococcoidia bacterium | reverse complement strand
AGACGACTACCATCAGGATACTCCTCGGCCTGCTGCGAGCGGACTCTGGGAGACTCGATGTTCTCGGGAGGGATGTCAGCCTTGCCGAAACCCGCATGAAGATCGGGTTTGCCCTGGATCCCGACGGCCTCTACGATACCATGACCGCCATCGAGAACCTTCAATTCTATGCCGATATCTACGGCGTTTCCGATGCTGGGGCACGCATCGACAAGGTTCTGGGACTTGTGGGACTGGCCGACCGCGCTGGTGACCAGGTCGGTACCTACTCCAAAGGCATGCGGCAGCGGCTTTCGCTGGCACGCGCTATGGTACATAACCCGGACGTGCTTATTCTTGATGAGCCGACTGCCGGCGTTGACCCCACCGGCCAGATTGAGATCCGGAAGATTCTGCTGGACATCGCCCGCGCTGAGAAGAAGACTGTTCTGCTCAGCTCCCACAACTTGGATGAGGTCCAGCGTATCTGCAACTGCATCGCCCTGATCGACCGGGGAGAGATCAAGCTCTATGGAGTACTGGACGACCTCCGGCAGAGAATGGGACGGAGCGGGGTTGTCATTGAAGCTAGCGGTGGTGTTCCGGACTCTGTTCTGGAGGATCTGAAGAGACAAACGAAACTCGGTTTCCGCGATGTCACCGGAGCGAGTCTCTTCTTTGACGGCGGCGAAGGAGCTGCCGAAGTCTCCGATATCATCGGATTCCTCGCTGGACATGGCGTCAAGATAGAACGGGCCGGGCGGCAGGAAGCTTCGCTGGAAGACCTCTATTCGTCCATACTCAAAGAGGTGTAACAGGCATGAAGTACACTGCTCTGGTGATGAACTCTACCATGAAGAACGGCCTCCGGTTGCGGGCTGTCACCGCTGTCACCGTGGGGGTGGTCTTCATTTGTGTCATCGGGCTGGCAGTGCTGTTTGGCACCCAGTTCATCGGCCCGGAGGTCAACGAAACGGTTCTGGACCGGTCTGTCTTGGAGAACTACCTCGGCCTGATAATGTTCATCACCAGCTTTCTGTCCGTTGGCATCCACACCAGCGTCCTGACGTTCCAGTCACTGACGCGGGAAAAGGCCCGCGGCAGCGTCCAGGCACTGCTGGCTACACCGCTCGCCCCCCAAGATATCTGGCTGGGGAAGAGCCTGGGCGTGTTCCTGCCGGGACTGGCATTCGCCGTGGTGATGACGATCGCGGCGCTGCTGGCCATCAACTACGTCTACTTCGTGCCGGACATCGGCTTTGTCGTCACCCCCTGGATGATCATCAGCACTTTTGTGGCGGTGCCGCTGATTTTCTTGGCGCTGAGCCTGCTGGTGCACTTGGTGGGACTGACTGGCAAACCGATGACCGCCAATGTCGTCGCCCAGGTCTTCATGCCGGTAATGACTGCCCTGATGATCAACCTGGCGATCCGGGAAGTGCCGAACGCCGGCTCGTTGCTCTTCGCGGTCATTCTGCTAAGTGCCGCGGCTGTGATGGGCATCTTCGTCCTCATGCTTCGTCGGAAGCTTACCGCCGAGAGGATAATCCTGTCGCTCTAGGAGTCTGTTACGAAAGGAACCCTGCTGGTTATCCGCCGGGACTGCCGCGAAATGCGTTCGACGGTGGCTTTCCGTATTCTTCTGGCCATGGCGGCGCTGGTCACCATTGGCGCTTCTATTGGGATTTCGGTCGTGCTGCGCCTGCAGTGGTGGTTCGCAGAAGCGGATGCTAGGCCAGCCCTCGATCTGATCCTGGGGCTGGTTGCCTACTTCATGCCGTTTGCAGTGCTTATCGCGTTCATCTGGTCTTTTGCCAGTCTTCCGGTCATCAAGGAGAAGGTCAACGGCAACATCGAGTGTCTTCTGGCCACGCCGCTCAGTCCCAAAGCTCTCTGGATAGGCAAGGGACTCGCTGTCTTCCTGCCTGCATATGTCCTCTCGGTCATCGCCTCAGGCATCGTGGTGCTGGCGGTGAACGTCGCCGTTGTCCGGCCGGGGTGGGATACCTTTGCCCTGCCAGCGCCGGCGCTGGTGAACGGCCTGGTGATCAACCCGCTGCTGTTTCTCGGAATGCTCTTGTTCATCATCCTGTATTCCCTGGCCAATAACCCGGATATCGCAATCGCCCCGTCGTTCCTCATCGGGTTCGGGCTGATGATCGGAATGCCTGTCGGACTCCTGACCGGCACCGTAGATATCTCTTCGTGGTCCTTCGCCCTCTGGTACCTAGCTGGAACGGTCCTGGTGTGGGGGGTCGTCCTGTGCCTCTCGCGCCTGCTGACGCGGCAGAACATCGTGTTGTCTAGCAAAGGCAGC
>CAYPDY010000251.1:0-2309 GCA_964409515.1 uncultured Dehalococcoidia bacterium | reverse complement strand
AATTTCTGGGAGCTCACGCACCCGCACAACGCCTACCTGGAGCTTTTCTGCAACACCGGCGTCCCGGGAGCGCTGGCCCTGGCCCTGGCTCTAATCATCGGCACCAGGCTTTCGCTGGACATCATCACCTCACCCCGCAGCCGTCCGGCGTACGGGCTGGGCATCGGTGTGGTCCTGGCCTGCATCGTCACACTGCTGGTGGGCATCGTGGAGAGCGCACCCGTGGGGGCCCCGCACCTGGCCGCGGAAACCTACTACTACGTGATCTGTCCCATCCCCTGCGCCCTCCTCGCCTTCCTGGTCGTCACCCACCGCTTGATAACCCGGGATGAAACATGAGCATAGAGCAGATCCTGGCCATCGTCATCTTCGCGGCCATGTTCGCGGCCATCATGTGGGGCAAGATCCACCGCTACATCCCGGCCCTCATCGGCGCCGGCCTGACCGCCATCCTCATCCTGACCCTGGTGGACAACGGACCCCACAGCCTGTGGCAGGTGCTGCGCCTGCCGGACTTCGTCGACGGCAGCTGGTGGTTCAGCCGGCACGCCGGGGAGGCGGCCGAAGCGGCCGAGGTCGGCGGCGTCAACTGGCAAACCATGATCTTCATCGGCGGCATGATGGTCATGGTGGAGGGGCTGGGGGCGGCGGGCTTCTTCCGCTGGATCTGCCTGCTCGTGGCCAGGCTGGTGAAGTACCGCGTCGTCCCCATCCTGGTCACCTTCATGATCCTCTCGGGCTTCCTGTCCATGTTCATCGACAGCATCACGGTGATGCTCTTCCTGGCCACGGTCACCATCGAGCTTGCCCGGCTGCTGAAGTTCGACCCGGTGCCGGTCATCATCGCCGAGATATTCGCTTCCAACACCGGGGGCAGCGCCACCATGTCCGGGGACCCGCCGAACATCATCATCGGCACTCACTTCCACTACACCTTCATGGACTTCCTGCTCAACACCGGCCTCATGGCCTGGATCGGAATGATCGTGGTGGTGGTCCTCTTCTTCTTCATGTTCCGCAAGGCCCTGACGCAGTCGGCCGCCGCCAACCCGGCCGGCGCATCGCAGCACTACCCGGAGCCGAAGGAGGCCATCACCAACCCGCGTCTCTTCGCCGCCAGCACCGCCATCTTCCTCCTGGTGATCGTCCTGCTGGTGACCCACGCCCAGAGCGGATTGTCGGTGGGCCTGATCGGCGTAATCGCCGCCGCGCTAACCATCCTGGCCGCCATCACGGTAGGCGGCCGGCCGCGCCACATCATCGCGGGGCTGGACTGGCGCACCCTGCTCTTCTTCCTGGGACTGTTCGTCTGCGTGGGGGGGCTGGAGGTCACCGGCGTCCTTCAGGACCTGGCCGACCTCATCGGCCGGGCATCCGGCGACAACCTGGCCATCGCCCTCACCTTCATCCTGTGGCTGTCGGCCTTCGCCTCCGCCCTCATCGACAATATCCCCTTCGCCGCCACCATGTGCCCCGTGATCGCCAGCCTGTCGGCCACTCAGGGGTTCGACACCAAGCCCCTCGCCTGGTCGCTGGCCATGGGCACGGACATCGGCGGCAACGGGACCCCCATCGGGGCCTCCGCCAACGTGGTGGGAACGGCCATCGCCGAGAAGGAAGGCTACCGGATCGGCTGGGGCAGGTACTGCAAGTACGCCCTGCCGGCCATGATACTGGTGGTCGGGCTGTGCAATGTCTATTTGATCGTCAGGTACGCTTAGCAAGACGGGGCGAGCGTCAATAGGCCATGACGCTCATCCTGGCAGCCGCAGCTCAAGACGTGGTACAAATACTCATGATGCAAGAATGGTATTTCGAAGACATACCGCTGAACCAGCCAACGACGACGACTGAATACATCGTAACGGAAGAGGAGCTTATCGCCTTCGCCGGCAAATGGGACCCCCTGCCGATCCATACGGACCCTGAGGCCGCGAAGGCTTCCCCGCACGGCGGTCTGATTGCCTCATCGACGTACACGAACGCCGTCGCCAGCGCGCTGGGACATCAGATGCCGGCAAGGCCCCTCATCATCGCCGGCAACGAAACGAAGTCACGGTATCTCCAGCCGGTTCGACCGGGCGATCGTCTGGTGGCCACCTCCGAATGCGTCTACAAGCGCGAGTCACGCACCAGGGCAGACCGCGGGATTGCCCGGTTTGTGGTCACCATACGAAATCAGAAGGGTGAGAGCGTCCTCGAGATGGAATCCACGCTGGTGGTCCCCAGAAGAGCCCGTCAGTAGATGTGGCTTCAACGCGCCCCGACAGCTTTGACGAGGAATTCACCTTCGGATACAATGGGATGGC
>CAYPDY010000250.1:0-2329 GCA_964409515.1 uncultured Dehalococcoidia bacterium | reverse complement strand
CAGCCTGTTCCAGCCGCTGCCTCTGGTGAAGAGCCAGTACATGCCGCCCTCCCTGTACGAATAGTAGCATGTACAGGGGGGACCGCCGCAACCTGGCAGTCTACTTCACCCAGGTCATGGTGACGTTCACCCGGATCTGCCACGGATCGCCATATCGGTTGGATGCCAGGACCTCGTAGCCGTAGGCGTCGAACTGGTAGCAGGCGGCGAACGTCAGGCTGCAGTACGATTCCTGGACCGCGGTGGGCGCGCACGGGGTCTCGCAGACGCCGTCGCCGTCCATGTCGATGTTGACCTCGACGAAGGAACTGATGCCGGTGTCCGACCGCAGCCCCCCGGTGGGTACAGTCACGCTGAAGTGCCTCACCGCAGCGAAGGACATGTCGAGGACCGAGACGTTGTCGTTGTGGGCCGGCACCGTCAGCAGGTCGCTGCCGTAGGTGCGCATGGTCACGGATCCCGCCCTGGAGGTCGCGCCGAGTACCACCGACCCGGCCCAGACCAGGCCGATGATGATGGCCGCCATGGCCGCCAGCAGAGCTATCTTTTTCATGGTTCCCCTCCTTCCGGTGACTTCCACCAATGCAGCCGCTCATGCTACTGAGAGAAGCCCCCCGCGGACAGCGTGGCAAGTCTACTCTCCATAATACCATGGGATCGCGGGGCGGGCACTTGAAGGGCGGGCCGGGCCATGGGACAATGGCCTGACTAGTCACGAGGAGGCCCGTGATGGATGCTTCGGACCGATACAGAGCCGTGGTGATGGCGGCCGAGCGCGCCGGCCACGGCGTCGTCATTCTCCAGAACAAGGCCGGCAGAGAGGCGGCCGTCATCTTCGCCAACAAGGCCACGGCACAGGCCCTGGGCTACACCCAGGACGAGCTGCTGGGCATGTCCCTGGCTGACTTCGTTCACCCCGAGAGCGCACCGGGCGTCCTGGGCCGGTACCGGCGCCGGTTGAGCGGGGATGACCCGATGGGGGCCGTGGAGATGAAGGTGGTCAAGCGCGACGGCTCCGTGGCCACGGTGGAGGTCAGCGCCGTCGCCACGGAGGTGGCTGGACGGACGGCGACGGTGGTGTTCATAACGGACGTCACCCAGCGCCGGCTGGCCGAGGACATGCTGCACGACTCGGAGGAGATGTACCGGCACCTGGTGGAGAACACGGGCGCCGTCCTCTACTCCGTGGACGCGGACGGGGTCACCACCTACATCAGCCCGGTGTTCAAGTCCCTCTTCGGGCACGATCCGGCCGACCTGGTGGGCAAGAGGTTTGCCGACTTCATCCACCCTGATGACCTGCAGGCCTCGATGGAGAAGTTCGGCAGGGTCATGTCCGGCGGCCTCAACGAGCCCTGGGAGTGCCGCATGGTGCTGCCCGGGGAGACCAGCGTGTTCTGGGTCCAGGGCCACAACCGTCCCGTCTACCGGGACGGCGCCATCGTCGGCTTCCAGGGGGTGCTGGTGGACTGGACTGCCCGCAGGCAGGTGGATGAGCTGAAGGACCAGTTCATCGCCCTGGTGTCCCACGAGCTGCGGACCCCGCTCACCGTGATCATCGGGGCGGTGAACACGGCCCTGTCCGAGGGGCCGCGCCTGTCGGCGCGCGAAAAGCGGCGCCTTCTCCTGGACGCCGCCTCCGAGGCGGAGCTCCTGTCGCACATCCTGGACAACCTGCTGGAGCTCTCGCGTTTCCGCGCGGAGAGGCTGAGCCTGCAGCTGGAGTCGGTGGCGCTCCGGGACGTTGTGGAGAGGACCGTGGAGAGGGTGAAAGGCGCATCACATGGTTGGCGCGTGGTCGTGGACCTGCCCGAGGGACTGCCCCCGGTCCGGGCGGACCGCATCAGGCTGGAGCGGGTCCTCTACAACCTGCTGGACAACGCCGTGAAGTACTCGCCCGGCGGCGACGTCCGGGTGTCGGCCAGGCGCAGGGGGAAGGACGTGGTGGTCTCGGTCCATGACCGGGGCCCCGGCATACCCCCCGAGGACCAGGCCCGGCTGTTCCGGCCCTTCGAGCGCATAAGGGACGACCGGACCGATGGCACCAAGGGGATCGGGCTCGGGCTCATGGTCTGCCGCAGCCTGGTGGAGGCCCACGGGGGACGGATCTGGCTGGAGCCGGAAACCGGCGAGGGCAACACCTTCTGCTTCACCATTCCTATCAAAGGGCCGAAACTAATCGCTACCTAAACATTTTCTGGCACGAAGGCACTGCGCATTCTCCATCAGGCGGTGGCCGGTCGCAGTGGGGGCGGACTCACAGGGTCGACGGCTTGTCCATGTCCCTGAGAAGCTGGTCGATGTCCACACCGTCGTCCAGTATCGGCCG
>CAYPDY010000249.1:0-2336 GCA_964409515.1 uncultured Dehalococcoidia bacterium | reverse complement strand
ACGGGGTGCACCCCATGCCGACTATGGCAACTTTGTCTTTCAAGCTCTCCATCGTAATCTCTCCTTAGCACCTAATTGGGCGGACCCGCCAGAAGTAGTTGAACAGCCCCGAACCCTCCAGGGGCAGATTCTCCGAGGGACCCATCTGTATGCGGAAGGTCATCTCCACGGGCATCCCCACCGAGACTTTGCTGGTATCGCGGTCCGTCATCACGCTGTAGAACCGGCCGCCGCCGTCCAGGTTGACGACGGTGAACACCTTCGGGAGAACGATCTCCTGGGCGCGCTGGTCCATGCTGAAGGTGAAGACCTTGCCGGTCTTGTCCGACAGCCGGATGGGATCGAAGTTGTCCTTGGCCTGACAGTAGATGCAGATCCTCTGCCTGGGGTACTGTATGTTGCCGCAGGACCGGCAGACCTGGCCATAGAGGGCGTAGATCATCTTCCGCTCGCGCCACAGCACCGGCAGCGACGAGCGCCGCGCTCCGCGCCGCGGGGACTCCCATTCCATGAGCTCGCGGATCTCCACGTACTTGCCGTAGTTCGGCAACATCATCTTGGAGGCCACGTGCCTCTTGATGCCCCTCCTGTCCTTGATCTTTTCGATCTGCTCCGTGACCTTGAACAGGAAGGCATCCGCGCCGTCTCCGTACGTGGCGAACAGGATGCGGTCCCCCGCTTTGGCCTCTTCGAGCGCCGCCACCAGGATCATGGGCGCCAGGGCCGTGCCGGTGTTGCCTATGTTGTCCAGCAGGGGATTCTGCACCTGGGTCTTGGGGTCCAGCTTCATGGCTCCGGCGATCGATGCGTGCGTCCGGCTGTCCGTGGCATAGTAGGCCGCCTTGGTGATGTCCTTCGGGGTCAGCTTCAGCTTCTTCAGCAGGCCGGCCACCGCCTGCGGGATCATCTTCATGTACCCTTCGTCTCTGAGAAAGCGCTCCTCCGTGGTCTGCACGTAGGTGTCCTGGGGCTTCCTCCAAACATCAAGGAACTCGCTGCTCATATGGTAGCTGCCCTCCAGGACGGCCGCCACGTCGGTGTCGCCCATCAGGAAAGCCGCCGCCCCATCGCCGAACTGCAGCTCGAAGTCGGAGTTCGGAGGCGGTATGCGGCGCTCGGACGCCGCCACCAGCACCTTCTTGGCGCTGCCCGCACCCACCGCATCCGCCGCCGCCCTCATGGCCGATCCGGCGCCCCGCAGCGAGTGCGACACGTCGAAGGTCAGGATGTCCTCCCGCAGGTCGGCCGCAGCGCGAACGATGCTGGCTGCCTGCTTCTCAATATATGGCGGCGAGTCCGTCGCGAAGTAGAGACCATCCACCTGGCTGCGGTCCATGCCGTGCAGGCAGTCGATGACCGCCTCCACACCCATGGTAATGCTGTCTTCGTCGGCGTTGGCAACGGCCTTCTCGCCCTTGCCGACACCCTTGCTCCACATCTGCCCGATGGCCTCCCGGCTCAACCTGTAGATGGGAACATAAGCACCGTATGACACTATGCCTACCATTATCTTGTCCTCCCTAGTGAATATAACGCACCCGATGACACGGCGTACAACGCACTGGTGGGCGCCGGAACCCGGGGTTTGTACTAGCTCTGGGGCGCCTTTATGCTGCCGCCCCGACAGCCCTCAGGTCCAGCGGGATCCCAGGCCCCATTGAGGTGGTGATGGTGGCGCTCTTGATGAACTGACCCTTGGCGCCGCTTGGCTTCGCTCTCACCACGGCTTCAATAGCCGCCGCCAGGTTCTCCTCCAACTGCTTTGACTCAAAGCTGGTCTTGCCTATCGGCATGTGCACGTTGCTCGTGCGGTCCAGCCTGAACTCCGACCGTCCCTTGCGCGAATCCCGGATCACTCGGGGCAGATCAGCCTGGCCCACTACCGTTCCCAGCTTGGGATTGGGCATCAGTCCCTTCCGGCCCAGGATCTTGCCCAGCTTGCCGATCTTGCCCATCATCTCCGGAGTGGCCACGGCTACGTCGAACTCCAGCCACCCCTCCTCGATCTTCTTTATCATGTCCTCGGCCCCGACGCTGTCCGCCCCTGCTTCCTCAGCTATCTTCGCCGCCTCACCCTGGGCGAAAACCAGCACCCGGATCTTCTTGCCCAGGCCATGGGGCAGAAGGGCCATACCCCTGATCTGCTGGTCCGCGGCCCGTTGGTCCAGGTTCATGCGGAAATGAAGCTCCACCGTCTGATCAAACTTGACGTATGAGGTCTTCTTGGCCAGGTCGACGGCTTCCGTCAAGCCATAGGTCTTCTTCGGGTCGATCTGCTTTACGGCTTCCTGATACTTCTTACCATGACTCGGCATAGATCACTCAACCTCGATTCC
>CAYPDY010000248.1:0-2349 GCA_964409515.1 uncultured Dehalococcoidia bacterium | reverse complement strand
ATGCTAGAAAGAGAAGGGGTGCATGGTCAGCCAGAGCCTGATCCTCATCACGCGGCCGTATATGCCCCGGGGTTCCAGCATGATGAAGAGGATGACGATCAGGGCGAAGATCATGAGGGCCATCGAGGGCCCCAGGTTCTTGGCCAAATCGTCGGGAAGGATGCTCCCCAGAATGGAGTTGATGTTGTCCGTCAGCTTGTCGGCCAGCTGCAGGAACACCACACCCATGATCGCTCCCGAGGTGCTGCCCATTCCGCCCACCACCAGCATGCCCAGCAGTTTCATCGACAGCATGAAGTCGAACTGCTGCGGGTGCAAGAAGAGGATGCCGTTGTTATAGGCCCACAGCCAGCCGGCAATGCCGGCGAAGAATGACCCGATGAAGAAGGCCAGCACCTTGGTCCAGAGCAGGTTGACCCCCATGACCTCGGCGGCCACCTCGTTGTCCCTCATAGCCACGAGACGGCGGCCGATGTTGGTCCTCTGTATGTTCTTGACCAGGTAGATGGAGATTACCAGGACGGCCAGGACTATCCAGCAGTACTGCACATCCGTGACGGGGCGGCCGAAGAAGACCAGGCGTTGCATGGTCAGTCCGTATGATCCCCCGGTCCACGAGATGTGCTTGATCGCCCAGTCGATGACGAACTGAGCCGCCATGGTGACCATGACCAGGTAGAATCCGTGGATCCTCACGGCCGGGATGGCAAAACACGCGCCTATGATGCCGGCAATCAGCCCGGCCAGCGGCAGGGTAGCCCAGGCGGGCAGGCCATGCGAGTTGGCCAGCACACCGGCGGTGTAGGCCCCCAACGCCATCAGGGCGGCCTGCGCCATGGAGAACTGGCCGCTCAAACCGATCATGACGTGGAGCCCCAGGGCCGCCACGGCCAAGGTGCCCACGAGCGTCATCCACGTCAGCCACTCCCCGCCGGCAACCGTGGGAAGCACGAAGAGCGCTGCCAGCGCCAGGACCACCAGCACCCACTGGGCCCTGGTCCGGACCACCGCCAGGTCTTGACTAAGCGAGGTGTTGTAGACCCCGAATGGGAGCTCCATGGCCTCATATCCTCCTGACCAGCGCTCGGCCCAGCAGACCCCACGGCCGGATCAGGAGAATCAGCAGCATCATTCCCCAGGGGATCAGCTCATCCCAGCCCTCCCAGAAGTGGCCCCCCAGGGTCTCCGCCAGGCCTATTATCAGCCCTCCCACCAGCGTTCCGGGGATGGAGAAGAGCCCGCCGATCAGCAGCACCGGCAACGCCTTGCCCAGGATAAGGAAGTCCAGCGTGGGGCTGATCATGCTGGTCATCCCGATGAGTATGGCCGCGATGGCGGCGAACACGCCGCTGAGCACCCACGACATCTGGATTAGCCGGCGCACCTTTATGCCCAGGCTCTGGGCCACCACCTGGTTGTTGGCCACTATCCTCATGCCCAGCCCGACCTTGGTGTAGCGGAAGAACACGAAGAGAAACACGAAGACCAGCAGCGCCCCGATCAGGGCGAAGAGGTAGGCCGGCAGCACCTTTATGGGGCCGATCTCAATGAAGCCGGTCGGAGTGAAGGGGTAGCTGTAAGACTGGCCGCCCCAGATGAAGATGGCGATGGCCCGCAGCAGCGTGGACAGCATCAGCGTGGCGATCAGGATGGACAGCAGGTCCCGGCCGGCCAGCGGGCGGATGAAGATCCTTTCGATAAGGGGCGCCATGATCACGCTCAGGACAAAGGCGATAATGATGGCCGCCCAGGCCGGGATGCCGGACTGGGCGGTGAGGTCCCAGACGGTGTAGGCGATAATGAGTATCTGCGCTCCATAGGCCAGGTTCATCACCGTCGATGCCTGGAAGACGACCGAGAAGCCAAGAGCCAGCAGGGCGTAGATGCCCCCCAGGCAGAGTCCCTGTACTACGACGTCGCCCATGATTACTCCTCAATGCCAGCCGGGGTGTTCCGCATGGCCACGCCGCAGTCGGTAACGTCCAGCTGTGTCAGGTCCAGGCCCATGCCCTGCCAGAGCTCACGTGTGGCCGGGGCCAGCTCCGCCCCGAACGAGTACACGTGCCGGGTGTTGGCCAGGCCGATCCGGGCCTTGAGAGGGTGGTAGAAGCCGAGCTCGGCCACGGCGCCGGCCGTCCACCAGAACGGGCCGGGCTTCCGGATGCCGGGACGGCCATTCGCCCTTCGCGAGCCGACGGGAGCGGCCATCCTGGATAGGGCTCTCTTCACGAAAGTGGTCTTCTCGATTCTCTCCTTTACGGTGGCGGAGAGCGCTTCCCAGTACTCGGAGGGGTAGCACACCAGCGTGGAACCCACCTCCCGCAGGTCCGCCTGGGCCGTATCGCGGCT
>CAYPDY010000247.1:0-2353 GCA_964409515.1 uncultured Dehalococcoidia bacterium | reverse complement strand
ACGGCTGCAATAAGCCACTCTGCCAACCCGCCGACAAAAAAGAATAGGGTGCGGGCTCGAAACAGTCTGCATCAGATTCACAGACGAGCGGTCCGGCTGCCAGGCTTAGGCCGCTCGTTCTCGTTGATGAGTATAGACTCCAGACGACTAGCTGTCAATAGGTTTGCGTTAGTAGTAGCATCCCATGCTACAAGCCGAGGCCATCAAGGGGGAGGTCAATTACGGGCTTCTTCTGGGACACGCTGCACATCCGGTCCCATCCAGGGGGCGCAATCCGGGCGGCGAAGCCCATGGCCATCAGGCTGACTCTGTACATAGCCACTACGCATTCTCCCAAAGCCTCGCACACGGCGGCTCATCGGATACAGCCCCACGCTTAACTCTTGACAACCATCTGAAGCGCTCTTAGAACCACCCTCATGGGCGCCCCGACAGTCGGCATACCCTATGCTTACCGGGATCGGGTTGAGACCGAGCACAAACGGCTGGGCTCAGACTCCAAGATCCAAACGATGAAGCACATCCTCGATGTGTACTTCGGCAATGTTGAGCCAAACGGGGCCCCAAACGTAAACCAGGGGGCCGCAACCGTGACCACAACCGGGTCACCGCCGGTTCCCGCCATACCCACGGACGCGAAGCCCACCGAAAAGAGGGAGGTGTATATCAGCTATGTCGACCAAGAAACTTGAGGCCAAATGCCCCGGCTGCGGCCACGATGTCGCTGTAAACGTAGACCTGCCGGACGCCAAAGTGGTGGTCCAGGAGGACACCGCGAAGGTCAGCGCACTGACTCATGAGCTTGCTGAATCACGTCAGTCTCTCGACGCTCTCCGCGGCGACGTCCAGCGCTGGCAGTCCGGGGAGAACCACCTGACGGCGGAGGACATGCTGAACATGCTCCAGAGCTGTCCCAACTGCCGGCCGACGCTGGAGTCGTTTGTATCAGAGCAGCAGAAGCGGGCCGTGGCCGGCCTGTTGCCGGAACAGGTCAAGGAGATAGCCAGGGCCCAGAAGTGGTGGCCGCCGCCGCCCATAGAGCTGGTGCCCGGCCTCTCGAGGAAAGCCCGGAGCTAAGCCGATGGCGACCCAGACGGAGGTCATCCATAACCTGAAGCGGTGGCGGTGCGCCGGGGTCAACCTGGCGAATGTCTCCGGGGCGGTGGCCGCCCTGCTGGATGCCGTCATCTACCTGGTGGAGAACACGCCGGAGGCCCGGAAATGAACCGCGAAGAGAAGATGCCCTGTCCCATCTGCGGAAAGGAGAAGTCGCGCATGTCGCTGCATTTCGCCTCCTCCCACCCCGACGTCAACCCGGACGACTACGGCATCATCGGGCCGGAGATCCGGGCGACACCGAAGCCGGAGACTGTCGAGCCGGATCTCTCTGCGTCATCCAAGCCGGCTGAAGCGGAGGCAATGGCCGGCCAGCCGGCGGAGCCCTCCGGATTGAACCTGGTGATAGACCGGCTGCTGGAGCACCTTGACCGGCAGGCAGAGACCATTCGCGCGCAGCAGGCCCGGATGGACGCGTTGAGCCAGGACCTGCAGGGCTTCCAGGCCAGCGTGGTGCAGAACCTGAACCAGATGCCGACCCTGGTCAACCGGGCGGTGACCGCGCACTTCGACCAGATAGTGGCCGAAGCGCAGTCGCGGTCAGGCGACCACAACCTGCAGAGCCCGGGAATGGAGGCCCCCGCACCTGGCCCGGCCGAGACGCGCGGCCGGGGCGTCCTGGAGCAGTTTATGCCGCTCCTTCTGCAGACCCTGCTGCAGCCGCAGCAGACGCAGCCGACCGGCGAGCTGGACCGGATGGTGAAGATGTTCGAGGGGATCGACCGGCTGGCGGAGCTGCGGCAGGCGCCGTACCGTCACGGCCAGGAGGACACGCTGAAGCTGCTGACGACCGCCGACAGGATGGGCATCCCGGTGAGCAGGGTGGCCGAGGCCTGGGATCAGCAGAATCAGCCCAGGACGCAGCCGGGGCCGGCCCGGACAGGTGAGGCGGGATGAGGCCGGGACAGGCGGCGAAGCTGATGCTGGAGGGGAAGAACCCCTTTGTCAGCAGCCGGACCACAGTCTATGCCCCGATCAGGGCGAAACGCAGAAGAGCCCGAGGAGACCGACATGGCCGTCGCTACAGAGAAATTCACTAGCTCCGGGGACATGCTGACCTGGCAGTACAAGAGCCTGCTGGGAGAGCTGCAGCAGATCGAGCTTCACGCCGAGTCCGGCGACTGCCCGTGCGTCATGGGGGATTTGGACCCGGCCGAGTACTGCCTGGCGAAGCACACCCTGAACGTCCACACCCTGGCCTTCGAGACGGCCAACATGGACATCGCCAACCACAGGG
>CAYPDY010000246.1:0-2355 GCA_964409515.1 uncultured Dehalococcoidia bacterium | reverse complement strand
GAGGGTGACAAAATCGCTGAACAATTAGAGTGACATAGTCGCTGGACAACAACATAGGTCGATTGACTCGTGTCGAATTGACTCGTGCTCCGTTGCCAGATAGAATGGACCGCATGCCCGCTGGTTTCTGTTCGGGGAGGTGGTGGCTGCTCCGGCCGCGCGTGGCCTCGATTTGCCTGGCGGTGATATCGATGTGCGCGTGTCTCTGGCGGTGTCTGCACCTGACCCAGGACGGCCACTACTACATCATCAGTCCCGACTCCTACTTCTTTCACTGGCAGGCGGAAAGGATACTGGCCGGAGGTGCGGTCCCCCTGACGCTCCACAGCGGGATCACCTATCCCCTGGCCTGGCTGGCCGGAGTGCTCAGCTTCGTGCTGGGAATGACGCACGCAGAGGCCCTCAGATGCGCCGGCCTGGTGCTGCCACCACTGATTGGCGTCATCACCACCGTGGTCCTGTTTGTTTTCGTGTCGGGGGTGTGGGGCCTCCGGGCGGCGATCTTCTCTGCGATGGTGTGGGCCGTGGTCCTGCTGCCGGTAGTCGTGTCCGCGGCGGGCTACCTCGATCGCGATGGATTGAGCCTGCTTCTCCTCTTGATCGGGATGGTGCTGTTTCACTCTTCGCCCGGCTGGCAGTTGCGGACAGGGGGACGGAGGCTGGGCTGGCTGGCGGGCGTCGCGGCCGCACTGGTGGTGGAGACACTCCTTTACCTGGAGTGGATGTACGTCGGTCCTCTGGTGTTCCTGGCCGCGGTCGGGGGCGCGTGGCTGGCGGAGGTGGCGCTTTCGGCCGGCAGGGGTCTGGCGGGCGTCATGCTGAAATCCGAGGTCAGCGTTCTTCGCACGGGTATCGAATCGCTGAAGGTCATCGCGTCCTCTGTGCGGGACACCAACTGGCGTTCGCTGGCTCTGCTGGCATTGCTCAATGTGGGGGCCGGCGCCGTGCTGGCCCGCGAGATGGGTCTCGCCTACGGGACCTTCGTCTCCACGGCCCGGGATGCTCTGGTGGGGGCCTCCAGCGTGGCCGAGCTTCAGGGTCTGAGCCTGACGGACCTGTGGAGCTTCCAGTTCTTCACCATCCCCCTTGTGGCCGGGATTGCCTTGGCGGTGACGAAAGGGCGCCGGGCCGACTGTCTTCTGGTTGGCTGGCTCGGCTCCATGCTGGTGCTGAGCCTTCTGGCCCGGCGGTTCCTTCTGTATGCTGCCCCCTCGATCTGCGTGCTGTGCGGCACGGGGCTGGCCTTTCTGCTGGACGGCCGCGGGACACGGTGGTCGCTCGCCGAACTGGCCCAGGCGGTGACATGGGGTGGCAGATTGCTGGGGAGGTACGTGGCGCTTGGCACCGGCATATGCGTCCTGGTCCTTGGCCTGCTGTCGTCTATCGTCGCTGCCCGCTCCGTCGGGTCCGATGGGCTCACGGCGGCCAACAGCGACTGGGAGGCCGGCATGGAATGGGTCAGGGACAACACGCCGCCGGATGCGGTCGTGATGTCGAACTGGAGCTTCGGGTACTTCATCCTCGACATGGCTGATCGCCGGCCCGTCGTGGACAACGGGTACTATGGTTGGGATGAGGAGAGGAACACGGATGTGGCCAGGGCGTACTGCACGGAAAGCCCCTCGGAGGCGGCCCGCGTGATGTCCAAGTACGGGGCCGGGTATCTGGTCTTCTCGACTGTCGAGTACGCGCTGCTCCCGACCATAACGGAGGAAGCGATGGGAGAGGCATACGGGGACGGCAGGTCGATCCCCATTGAGCTACAGCGGTCGGTGTATGCCCGCGCCCTCTCTGGGAGGCTAGTCTCAGAGGGAGGACTCACCCGAGTCTATCCGGCGGAGGCCGAGAGTTCGTCCTTCTCGTTCGTGATCATGGCTCCGCGCCTGCCCGCCAGCTGAAGGCGTTCCGGCCTGTCGGCGCCTCTATCGCAGGTCATCGACGTCTCCAGCATCCGCACTTGCGTCGTCGCCGCCGGGGTCGTCCGGCACCGATTCCTGGGGGGAAGGGCCGAGCGTACGGCCACCCAGCGCCGCCACCGCCAGCAGGGCGCAGACCATGAGGTTGCCCAGGAAGACCGCCAGGGTCAGCGCGGCTCCCAGCCTGGTGGCGCTGACCGGCTCGGCGACGGGCCCGCGGATCAGCGAGACAACGGATCCTGCCAGGAAGACCAGGTTAACCAGAGCCAGGATGGTAACAGGACAGCCGCAGCCTCGACTGACTCTCATCTCTCCTCCTCTGCCCACGACATTCAGGATGGGGGTGTATTATAGCACGGTCGGCAGCAGGCCCTCAACAACTTGTGTGGTAGTTCTGAGATAATGACACCCCTCAATGGTTCAGTGAAAATGTCACCCT
>CAYPDY010000245.1:0-2380 GCA_964409515.1 uncultured Dehalococcoidia bacterium | reverse complement strand
ACCGCCTATGACTACTACGTCGTATTTCTGCTCTGCCATTGTGAAACCTCCTACTCTCCTAACCTGGGGCCGGTCCTCGGTCTGGTTTAGCGAGGCCGGCGGTCTCGATCTTGAATTCCCAGATGCAGGCCACCTCATCCCGGCTCCGCCGCGGCGGAAGCTTCAGGGGGGTCACCTTGATCCCCGGGTTGACGAGGTAGGCCTTCATCACCTGTTCCTCGAGCCGGTGACATGTCGGCTCTATCATGTGGGGCGCCTCTCTCTCGAAGTACATCAGGGAGCGGCATTGAAGGATGGACATAATGACGTGGTTGGGGTCCCTGATCTCGTATTCAACCGGGTACAGCGGCCCGATGTTGTTGTCCAGGGGCAGCTGGAGGAGCTTCAGGGAATCCAGCACGGTGTTCAGCTTTATGCCGGCGATCTTGGCCAGTCTCGGGTTGACGAGCTCACCCACCCTGGTCCAGGCCTCCAGATTGCATTCGTTGGCGGCGTCCGCGCCGAACCTCTTTTCAACAACTCCGTACCAGGTGTCCGCCATGCGAAGCCAGGCAAACTGCCAGGCGGTCATCAGCTTCAGCAGGAACTCCTTGGAGAAGTCCTCGAGGGTAAGGTCCGGTTTGAAGGGGCAACTGTAGTCTTCCATCTCCGGCATAGCAGGCCTCCAGGCAGGACCCCCCGGCCGGCCGTGCCGGTGGTCCCGCCGACGGCCGCCCTCCTGTCCCCATGGCTCTCAGATTACCATTGCAGGCGGCGGCGGTCTATAAGGAGCCGAATCAATCGACCACGATCCTTAGACCCGGGTCCGGCACCCGGGGCCCGGGGGGCTGAAGCAGGGCGCAGGCAACAGGGGATTCGTGGTACCATTTGCCCACGGCTCATTGCCGGATGCACCCGACCGCGGAAACTGAAGAAAAGGGAGATGGACCATGAGTGGGAATGAACACCCGGCTCGCACTGCCTCCAGGCGTTCCATGAGCTGCGCTGAGAGAAAGGCCAGGGAGGAATGGTTGTCCCTGTTCGCGGATGACGCCACAATAGAGGATCCGGTTGGCCGGTCTCCTCTGGACAAGGAGGGCAAGGGACACCGGGGCAAGGAAGCCATATCAGCTTTCTACGACAGGCACATCGCTGTCAGCGGCCGCAGGTTCGAGATCACGGATTCATTTGCCTGCGGTCAGGAGGTGGCCAACGTCGGCCGGATCCACATCGTCTTTCCCGACGGAAGAGAGGCCCTGTGTGAAGGCGTGTTCGTCTACAGGGTGAATGAGGAAGGGAAGATCGTCGCCCTCCGCAACTACTGGGAATGGGACCGAATGATGGCCACCATGTCCACACCGGCATCCGCATGACCCCTGCCGCTTCCGGGGGTCATGATCTGAGGCGCTGGCCGGCGAGTTGAGCGGTCTCAGAGGGCGGCGGCCGTGTTGACCGCCACCGCCATCAGGAGGTCGTCTTTGCCCTTGTCAACTATTTCGACCCTGGTCACCACGCTGTCTCCCGTCGCGCGGAGGACCCTCGTCCTGGTGCGGAACGGGCCGACTTTCCCCATGGAAAGGTAGTGGATGGAAAGGTCAGAAGTGGTCAGGGGACGGCGGGCCACGGCGCGTGCCGCTGACTGTCCGGCCACGTCGGCTATGAGGCCGAACATGCCGCCGTGCATCCCGTGGAAGGCGTTCCGCACATAGTCGCTCATACCGACCTCCACTACCCCCGCCCCTTCGTCGATAACCCGCAGCCCGGACTTGCCCAGGATGTCGTGGTGTGAACCATCACCGCGCAGGACAAACACCTGGTGCGAGCCGTCGTCTCTGGTTGTCTGGACAGTGTCTTCTCTACTGCGCAGCCTGGAAAAGGCGGCGATAGCTGATCCTATCGTGACAGCCTCTCCTTTTTGAGTAGCCTTCACCAGTATGTCGGCCTCGATGACCACGGAGCTGCGACCGGCTCTCAGGACCGAGCCGATGGCCATCAGCTCGCCGGCCCGGGCGCTCTGCTTCGAATACAGCACCATGTCGGCGGTGGCAATCCAGTCCGGGAAGGCCGTTCTCGCCGCCAGTTCGCCGCCAACGAGATCGAACAGCGTGGCGATGAATCCGATCCTCACGGCGCCCTGGTCATGGCACAGCGCGGCGGCCACGGGGGCCCGAATGATGCAGCGCCTGTCTCCCTCGTATTCCATCGAGAAGTTGAGGTCGCGCCACATGTGATCGTCTGGATATGCGTGTACTTTCAACCCTGTCTCCTTAAGTCAACTACCGATGGGCATCCACCGCTACTGCGGGCGGGCCGTGTGCCCTGTCCTGAATTGTAGCACGGGAGACATCGCCAAACCTGATCCAGATCATGGATGACGGGGCGGGTTCGGCTCTATCATCAT
>CAYPDY010000244.1:0-2408 GCA_964409515.1 uncultured Dehalococcoidia bacterium | reverse complement strand
CGACAACAAGCACCTGGTGCAGACCAAGCCGGTCTACGGCGGCAATGCCCGGGCTATCATCACCACCGAGACCCTGCCTCAGATGGCCACCGTCCGGGCCAAGGCCATGACCGCGCTGCCGCGCGATGCCGCCAAAACGGGCGAAGTGGTTGACGTAGCGTCCGGCATAGACCCGGCCAAGATCCACACCAAGTTCGTGAAGAAGATCAAGGAAGAGGTCGCCGGGGTGAAGCTCGAGGATGCGCCGGCGGTGATAGCCGGCGGCCGCGGCATCGGAGGCCCGGACGGCTTCAAGCAGCTCGAAGAGCTGGCGAAGCTGTTCAAGGGCGCCGTCGGTGCCACCAGGCCCGCGGTGGACAACAACTGGGTTCCCGCCACCATCCAGGTCGGCCTCACCGGCAAGATCGTGGCTCCGGAGCTCTACATCGCCGTGGCTCTCTCCGGATCCAGCCAGCACATGGCCGGCTGCTCCGGGTCCAAGACCATCGTAGCCATCAACAAGGACCCCGAGTCCAACATCTTCCGGGAGGCGCGGTTCGGGATCGTCGGCGACTGGAAGCAGGCTCTCCCCGCCTTCACCGCGAAGGTCAAGGACCTGCTGAAGGAATAGCCCTCAGGTACAACCTGCTGTTGATCCAGGGGGCCATGCCACAGAGCATGGCCCCCTTCACTTTGGGCCGCGCTCCGTGGAGCCGCACGGCGGCCCTGCCGCCATGGGAACATGGCCCGTGGATCGCGCTGTTGTTAAGCGCCGGCGCAGGCCGTACACTATAGGGCCATGTCCGGCGCCATCCCTTTGAGCTCAGTCAACCGGTACCTGGCGCAACGGCAGCACCTCGCCGAGGAGTCCGGTACTACGGACATCGTGCAGATCGCCCGGGACATCTACGGCCTGCACGCCACCAACCCCACCACCCCCTACATGTCCCTGTTCGCCAGGGCCAGGGACTTCACCAGGGACAAGCTGGACAATGAGCTTTATGTCAAGAGAAGCCTGGGCAAGATCAGGTGCGTCAGGACCACGGTCCACGTACTGCCCAGGGAGACGATCCCCATCGCCTTTGCCGCCACGAAGGGCATGGTGGAACCCAACTCGGAGGACTTCCTCCGCACCACCGGCGTTACCCGGCCACAGTACGACGACACTTCCCGGGAGATCCTGCGGATCCTTGCGGGCGAGGGCATGTCCACGGCGCTCGTCAAGAAACGCCTGGGAACCGGCCTCAACATCTCCCCCGTCGTCAACCTGATGTGCGACCGGGGGCTGCTCGTGCGCGGCCGCTCGGACAAGGGGTGGAAGAGCAACGCCCACACGTACTACGTGTTCAGCGACTACTTTCCCGGCCTGGACCTGGGCTCGATAGACCCGGCCCGGGCCAGGGAGATGACAGTGAGGCAGTACCTGGCCGGCTACGGGCCGGTCACCGTCAAGGACATCTCCTGGTGGTCGGGATTCACCATCACCGAGGTTCGCCGTATTCTTGGGGGCCTGGCACACGAGACGGCGCGGATCGACATCCCGGACCTCAATGGAGACTACGTCATGCTGGCGGCCGACAGAGACGCCCTGGAGAGCCTCCAGCCCGGCGACCGGCCAGCAGTGAACCTGCTGCCGGCCCTCGATCCATACCTCCAGGGCTACAAGGAGAGGCGGCGATACCTGGACGACGGGCACTACGACATGGTCTTCGACCGCTCCGGCAACTCCACCTCCACCATCCTGGTGGACGGCCGGGTGGCCGGGGTCTGGGACTTCGGGGAGGGCCCCGAGCCGGCGGTCAGGCTCTTCCTGCCGCGCCAGTTGGACAGGAAGGTGCTCCGACTGGTGGAGGCGCGAGCCCGGGCCCTGGGCGAGTTCACGGCGGACAGGGCCGTGGCCCTCGAGATGTGCGAGGAAATGGTGCCCTTGACCAAGAGGAACGCCGGCGGCTTCATGTCGCCCCTGGCGCCTTCGAAGGGCAAGAGGATCGGAGGGTGACCGGATGGCTGCGAAAGACGAGCTGATTGCATTCTGCGGCGGGCCTGTCGCAATGGCGGCGGTAACCCGTCCTGCAAGCCGAGGACCTGCTGCACGAAGCGGGGCATTGCCGGCTGCTGGGAGTGCGGCGAGTTCGAGACCTGCGCGAAGCTGGACTTCCTGAAGCCGATCCACAGCGACGCAAACGTCAAGAACCTGAAGAAGCTCGCGAAGAGCGGTCCCGCCGCGTTCATCGCCGGAAAGCGCTGCTGGTAGAAACCGCCGGGGACCTAGGCTTTTTCCTTTTCCTTCTCCGCCGCCCGGGCCTCGATGATCTTCTGGGCCTGGAAAGACGGCACCTCTTCGTAGTGGTCGAACTCCATGGTGTAGGTGCCGCGCCCCTGCGTCACCGACCGCAGGTCCACCGCGTACCTCTGGACCTCGGCCAGCG
>CAYPDY010000243.1:0-2408 GCA_964409515.1 uncultured Dehalococcoidia bacterium | reverse complement strand
CTGAGGCTGGTGGTCAGCGTGGCCAAGAAGTACGCCGAGAGGGGAATGTCATTCCTGGATGTCATCCAGGAGGGCAACATGGGCCTTCTGCGTTCCGTGGAGAAGTTCGACTACCGGCGGGGCTTCAAGTTCAGCACCTACGCCACGTGGTGGATCCGGCAGTCGATCACCCGGGCCATCGCCGATCAGGCGCGCACGATCCGCATCCCGGTCCATATGATGGAGACCATAACCAGACTCTACCGCGCCAGCCGCCGCCTCGCCCAGGAGTTCGGCCGCGAGGCGACCATCGAGGAGATCAGCCAGGACATGGAGCTGCCCCCGGAAAGGGTCGAGGAGATCATCAAGATCTCCCGGGAACCGGTATCGCTGGAGACGCCGATCGGGGAGGAAGCGGGCAGCCATCTGGGAGACTTCATCGAGGACCACAAGATCATGTCACCGTCCGATTCCGCTTCCCGCGGTCTGCTGAAGGACCAGATAAGCGACGTCCTCGATACGCTCTCTCCGCGCGAACAGAGGGTGCTGCGCCTCCGGTTCGGACTGGATGATGACCGCGGCCGCACTCTGGAAGAGGTGGGCCGGGAGTTCGGCGTCACCCGGGAGCGCATCAGACAGATAGAAGCCAAGGCGCTGCGCAAGATGCGCCATCCGACACGGAGCCGGAGACTGAAGGATTACCTGGAGTAAGACGAGTATTGGCCGCGGCTTGCAGAAAGCCCAACGGCTTTAGAGAAAGGTGGCAATATGCAGCATGTCAGTGAATACGCCGAAGCCCTGAAGTGCATCAGAAGCAGAAGGTACACGCCAGCCGCGAGCTTCATGGCGGACGCCATGGTGGGGAAGGCAGCACATCCTGTCTCCGAAGGGCAGAGACAGAACCTGACCACCACCATTGCCCGCAAGCTTCGCAGCTCGCACAAGTCGTTGCTGCTGGCGCAAACCGGTGGTGTGGCTCTGCTGGCCATGGCCGAGCAGGTCTACCGGGAAGTCGAAGGCCAGCTGACGCCCACGGTCGCCAAGGAGCAGTAATTGAACATTCTCCTGGTCTATCCGCGCTACCCCGAGACCTTCTGGAGCTTCAAACATGCCCTCAAATTCGTCTCCAAGAAGGCTGCCTATCCCCCCCTGGGACTGCTGACCGTGGCGTCTCTACTCCCGTCGGACTGGAAGACGAAGCTGGTCGACATGAACGTCGACAGTCTAAAGGATGACGACATTGCCTGGGCGGACTACGTCTTCCTCAGTGCCATGGGCGTGCAGCAGCAGTCAGCGCGGGAGGTCATCGAGCGCTGCGGCCGGATGCACACCGGGATAGTCGCCGGGGGACCGCTGTTTGCCACCAGCCACGAGGAATTCGACGGAGTCGACCACCTCGTGCTGGGTGAGGCCGAGGAGATAATGCCCAGCCTGGCGGTGGACCTGGAGAACGGGAGCGCGCGGCACATCTACCGGTCAGAGGAAAGGCCCGATGTCCGGAAGAGCCCGGGGCCGGCCTGGGATCTCGTCGATACCAGGAAGTACGCCACGCTGAGCATCCAGTATTCCCGGGGCTGCCCCTTCGACTGCGACTTCTGCAACATAGCCCTGCTCAACGGCCACGCCCCCAGGACCAAGGACACAGGGCAGCTGCTGGGGGAAATGGAGGCCATCTACCGCCTGGGTTGGCGCGAAAGCGTGTTCATTGTCGACGACAACTTCATAGGCAACAAGAAGAAGCTGAAGGCTGAGATCCTTCCGGCCATAGCGGACTGGATGAAGGAGAGGCGCTATCCCTTCACCCTGTTGACGCAGGCTTCCATCGGGCTTTCCGACGATGAGGAGCTGATGCGGCTGATGGTGGCTGCCGGGTTCAACAGGGTGTTCGTCGGGATCGAGACCCCGAATGAGGACAGCCTCGGGGAGTGCGGCAAGCACCAGAACACCCACCGCGACCTGCTGGCGTCCGTGAGAACGCTGCTGCATCACGGGTTGGAGGTGCAGGGAGGATTCATCGTCGGCTTTGACAGTGACCCGCAGAACATCTTCGAGACTCAGATCAGCTTCATTCAGCAGAGCGGCATCGCCACCGCGATGGTCGGCATGCTCAATGCACCGCGCGGCACGAAGCTGTACCAGCGCCTGAAAAAGGAGAACCGCCTGCTTGGGGAGTCCACGGGGGACAACACCGATTTCTCGGTCAACTTCGCGCCCAGAATGGGCCGCGAAGCCTTGACCAGCGGCTACAGGCGGGTTCTTACGGCCATCTACTCACCGGGCCAGTACTATGCGCGTTTGGCCACCCTGTTGAGGGAGTACCGCCCGGTCACCCACAAGCGCTGGAGGATGAGGCCAGTCGATCTGGAGCCCTTCCTGAAGTCCGTGTGGTACCTCGGCATCAAGGAGAAGGGGCGGGGGTACTACTGGCG
>CAYPDY010000242.1:0-2421 GCA_964409515.1 uncultured Dehalococcoidia bacterium | reverse complement strand
TCTTCTTGTTCTCGATGAAGGTGTGGAACACGTGGTCGCCCAGGGCCTTCTTCAGGAGCTTACTCCCCTCGGCCAGCTCGATGGCCTCCGCCAGGCTCCCCGGAAGCGTCCGGATGCCCTTCTTCGCCCTCTCCTCGGGCTTCATCTCGTAGACGTTCTCCTCCGAGGGCTCCGGCAGGGGGTATTCCTTCTCGATGCCCTCCAGGCCCGCCGCCAGGATGACGCTGAAGCAGAGGTAGGGATTGCAGGCCGGGTCGGGGGAGCGCAGCTCCATGCGGGTGGCGTTCTCCTGGCCGGGCTGGTACTGTGGAATCCGGATGAGGTCGGAGCGGTTGCGCCGGGCCCAGGTGATGTAGACCGGCGCCTCGTAGCCGGGGACCAGCCGCTTGTACGAGTTGACCCACTGGTTGTTGACCACGGTGATCTCGGGTATGTGCTTGAGCAGTCCCGCCAGGAAGCACTTGCCCGTCTTCGACAGGTGGAAGACGTCGTTCTTGTCGAAGAAGGCGTTCCGGTTGCCCTGGAACAGCGATATGTGCACGTGCATGCCGCTGCCGTTTATCCGGGGCACGGGCTTGGGCATGAAGGTGGCGTAGACGCCGTGCTTCTGGGCCACTTCCTTCACCGCTATGCGGTAGACCATCACATTGTCGGCCATGGCCAGGGCGTCGGTATAGCGCAGGTCGATCTCGTGCTGGCTGGGGGCGGCCTCGTGGTGAGCGTACTCCACGTTGACACCCATCTGCTCCAGGGTGAGGATCGTCTGCCGGCGGAACTCGCTGGCCACGTTGGGAGGCGTCACGTCGAAGTAGCCGCCCCTGTCCAGAGGAGTGACATCCTCGTTGCTCTGGAAGTAGAAGTACTCCAGCTCCGGCCCGACGTAGCAGGTCAACCCCTTCTCGGCTGCCCTCTTCAGGTTCTGCTTCAGCACGAACCGGGGATCGCCCTCGAACGGCCGCCCGTCCGGCCAGTAGATATCACAGAACATCTTGCCGGTGGCGTGGTCCATCGGCCGCCAGGGAACGATGGAGTAGGTGGCGGGATCGGGGCGGGCCAGCATGTCGCTCTCGTCGATGCGCACGAAGCCCTCCACGGACGAGCCGTCGAAGCCCAGGCCCTCGTTGAAGGCCCGGTCCAGCTCCTCCACCCTGACCGAGAAGCTCTTCAGGAAGCCCAGGATGTCAGTGAACCACATCCTGATGAACTTCACGTTCTGCTGCTTGATCTGGCGGAGCACCTGTTCCCTGGGGTCGGCGGGCTTCTTCCCTGACTTCACCGGTTTCACTGCCATGTCTCTCCCTTCTCTCGCACCCTGCACGGGCAGGGCCGGGTCACCCTCAGTGCTTCCACTATGCTACTTCTTGGACTCCACGGCCGCGCCGGCCAGGACCCTGAATTCAGCCAGCGATCCCCGGCCCAGGTCCTCGCCGCTGCGCAGGCGCACGGAAACGGCCTCCTCGGCCACCTCCTTGTCGCCGACCACCAGCATGAACGGTATCTTCTGCAGCTGCGCTTCGCGGATCTTGGAGTTCATCCTCTCCGAGCGCGCATCGATCTGCACCCGCAGGCCGTCGGACCGAAGCTCCGCCTCCACCTTCCGGGCGTAGTCCAGGTGGCGGTCCGCTATCGGGACTATCATCACCTGCACCGGCGCCAGCCACACCGGGAAGGCCCCGCTGCAGTTCTCCACCAGTACGCCGAAGAAGCGCTCCAGGCTGCCCATCAGGGCCCGGTGCACCATGTACGGGCGCCTCTCCTTGCCGTCCTCACCGATGAAGGTCATGTCGAAGCGCTCCGGGAGGTTGAAGTCGAACTGGATGGTGGAGCACTGCCAGTACCGGCCCAGCACGTCCTTGATCTTCACGTCGATCTTCGGCCCATAGAAGACCGCTTCGCCTTCCTTCCTCTCGTGAGGCAGGCTGCGGGCGTCCAGGGCCTTGATCAGGGAGCGCTCCGCCTGCTCCCACATGGCGTCGCTGCCGGCGTACTTGCCCAGGTTGGCCGGATCGCGCACGGAGAGCTCCACCTTGTAGTCCTCGAAGCCGAACGCTCTCAGGATGCTGGTGCAGAAGTCCAGCACCCGGAGGATCTCGTCCTCGATCTGCTCCGGCGTGCAGATGATGTGGGCGTCGTCCTGGGTGAAGCCGCGGACGCGCAGCAGGCCGTGCAGTGTTCCGCTGCGCTCGTAGCGGTAGACGGTGCCGAGCTCGGCCCAGCGCAGCGGCAGCTCGCGGTAGGAGTGCAGCCGGGTCTTGTAGATCAGGATGTGAAACGGGCAGTTCATGGGCTTGATGTAGTAGTCCTGCTCGTCGATCTGCATGGGCGAGTACATGCTGTCCTTGTAGAAGCCCAGATGGCCCGAGGTTTCCCAGAGGTGCGCCCGGCCGATGTGCGGGGTGAAGACGATGTCGTAGCCGCCCT
>CAYPDY010000241.1:0-2425 GCA_964409515.1 uncultured Dehalococcoidia bacterium | reverse complement strand
GATGTTGTTGATCGGCCGCATGCCGCAGGCGGCCAGCCTGCGCTGCATCCAGTCCGGCGACGGTCCGATCCGTATCCCTTTGACCAGGCTGGCGCAGTACCTCCGGCACAGGTCGGGATCGGCTATCTCCACCCGGACCAGGCCGGCTATCTCCGGTCCGGCCTCCGCGTACTCCAGTGGCGGCACCGTCACCTGCTGCCCCGTCAGGGCCGCAGCCTCCCTGGCCACCCCCAGGACGCACAGGCAGTCGGGCCGGTTCGGCGTCACCTCCAGGTCCAGCACGGCGTCGCCCAGGTAGTCGGCCAGCGGGACACCCACCGGGGCATCGGCGGGCAGGACCAGAACGCCCTCGTGGCTGTCGGAGATGCCCAGCTCCTTCTCGGAGCAGGCCATGCCCTCTGAGGCCACGCCGCGGATTTTGGCCGGCTTGAGCCGGGCCGTCTTGCCGGTGTGGGGGTCGGTCAGCTCGGCCCCCAGCTGGGCGAAGGGGACTTTGTCGCCGACGCGGATGTTGGGGGCGCCGCAGACCACCTTCGACTGGCCCTGGCCAGAGTCGATGGTGGCCAGCCGCAGCCGGTCGGCGTTGGGGTGGGGCTCGATGGCCACGATCTGGCCCACCGTGATCCGGTCCCAGGAGCGGCCCGGGGTCCCCGTGACGGCGGTCTCGATGCCGGCCATGGTCAGGCGGGCACCGATCTCCGGCGCCGGCACCGAGATGCCGGTGCACTCCTTCAGCCAGCTGAATGGAACCTTCATCTCTCCTGGTCCTGCTAGAACTGCCTCAAGAAACGCAGATCGTTACTGTAGAAATGGCGGATGTCGTCAATGCCGTACTTCAGCAGCGGGATGCGCTCCACGCCCATGCCGAAGGCGAAGCCGGTGTACACCTCGGGGTCGTAGTCCACCCTTCTCAACACCTCGGGATGGACCATCCCGGCTCCCAGTATCTCGATCCAGCCGGAGTGGCTGCACAATCGGCAGCCCGCGCCCTGGCAGACGAAACAGTCGATGGCCATCTCCACCCCGGGCTCAACGAAGGGGAAGTAATCGCAGCGGAACCGGGCCTTGCGGTCCGCCCCGAAGAGACGCCGGGCAAACTCGAAAAGCGTACCCTTCAGGTCACCCATGGTGATACCCTTGTCCACCGCCAGGCCCTCGACCTGGTAGAACATGAACTCGTGGGTGGCGTCAGTGGCCTCGTAGCGGTACACCTTGCCCGGCACCACGGCCCTTACCGGGGGACGGGTCTTCTCCATCAGCCTGATCTGCATCGGAGAAGTGTGCGTGCGCAGCAGGCGGGAGCGCCCCGCGCCCTCGGTGTCCACCCAGAAGGTGGCCCACATGTCACGCGCCGGGTGGTCCTGGGGTATGTTCAGCGCCTCGAAATTGTAGTAGTCCCACTCCACCTCGGGGCCCTCCACCACCTGGAAGCCCATCGAGGCGAAGACGCCGCAGACCTCCCGGAGCGCGGTGGTGGTGGGATGCAGGCGTCCGATGGACACGGGATAGCCCGGCAGGGTGACATCGATGCGGGTCTGCTCGATGGTGTCGACCAGGTCCCGGCTCTTCAGGGCCTCCTGCTTCTGCAGCAGACCCGATTCGAGCGCGGCCTTGAGGTCGTTGGCGGCGGCGCCCACGGCGCGGCGTTCGTCGACCGAGAGGGCACCCAGTCCCCTGAGAATAGTGGTGAGGGATCCCTTTCTGCCGAGGTAGCGGACCCGCCACTTCTCCAGATCGCTCAGGTTGTCTATGCCGTCGAGCTCGCTGACCGCCCTGGTCTTGAGTTCCTCAAGCTCCTTCAGCATCGACTACTTGCCCGTTTTCTCCCCCTTGGCGACTGCCACCAGCTGAGAGAAGGCATGGGGATCCCTGACGGCTGTGTCCGCCAGCATCTTGCGGTCGATTTCGACGTTGGCCTCTTTCAGGCCGTGCATGAACTGGGAGTAGGAGATTCCACCCTCCCTGGCGGCAGCATTGATGCGCAGTATCCAGAGGCGGCGCATGTCACCCTTGCGCTCCCGCCTGTGACGGTACGCGTAGCTCAAGGACTTGAGCATGGATTCATGCGCTCGGCCGTAGAGGCTATGCTTACTGGCGCGATGCCCTTTGGTCAGCTTGAGTATCTTGTTATGGCGGCGTCTGGTGACTACCCCACGCTTGGTTCGCGGCACGGGTCCTCCTTTACAGGTATGGCACGAGCATGGCTATCCTGCGCTTGTTGGCGGGGTTGAGCGGTACCTTGCCATCATACTGGCGCTTCACGCGGGCCGGCTTCTTCCGCCGGAGGTGGCTCTTGCCTACTCTCGAATGCATTATCTTGCCGGTACCGGAAACGCTGAACCGGCGCGCGGCGGTCTTATTTGTCTTTAGCTTGGGCACCTGTAACCTCCGACGTTGCCTTCTTGACGATGGGCTTGGCTGGCGA
>CAYPDY010000240.1:1468-2447 GCA_964409515.1 uncultured Dehalococcoidia bacterium | reverse complement strand
TACCGCCCGTCCCTGTCCGGGCACAGATACGGGCCGTCCGTGCCGTAGAGGCATCTCTCGGGCCCCAGGCACTGCACCACCCGCAGGCGCAGCCGCTCGTCCAGGTGGGAGCCCGAGAGGTCCACGAACAGGTTCGGCTTCGTCCTGGCATACTCCCACAGATCCCAGAAGTACGGCACACCGGCGTGGGCATACACCAGCTTGAGGTCCGGATACCGCTCCGGCAGGCGGCGATAGTCCCCCGTGTCCCGGTCGGGTCCCAGGGAGATTAGCAGTGGCCATCCCCGGTGGACGCAGAAATCGGCAATTCCGTCCAGCAAGGCCACCGGGTACCGGTGCCAGAACGGGTGGGCCTTCACCCCGATCCAGCCCGGCCGCCCCGCCCATCTCTCCACCTCGGCCAGCGCATCGCCGGCCCCGGGGTTCACGAAGACCCAGCCGGAGAACCGGTGCGGATACCGGCGCATCACCTGCTCCACTCTGCCGTTGTCCGGCTGCGCGTAGATCAGGCGCGCCTGGTGGAGCATATGGAACTTCCCATCGCCGCGCACCATGGAACGATACAGGAGCACTCCCAGGCCGCGGAACCGGCCGGTCAGCGCCATGCGCATCACGGCCGCGAGAGTCCGGGGCAACAGCCCCTCGGGAAGAGGATCGACCATCGCCGCGATCAGCGCGATCCGGTCTATGCCATGGCGGTCCATCTGCTCGAGCAGCCGGTCAACGGTCTCCAGCCTCTCATCCAGATGATAGTGGGCGTCGATGACCATCCCTCGCCTCCACCCGGTACCACCCCGGTATCAGATTAGCAGAGCTTGACACCAAAGAACAGCCGGGCGATCATGATGGTTGCCATGCCGGGCAAGGCGAGGCACTGAGGAGGGAAGGCCATGAGGATGCTGCAGAAGCTGCTGGGCTTTCTAGTCACGCTGGGCGGGTGCATTACGGCTACCGTGATCATGCTGGTGGGCGGGCTGGG
>CAYPDY010000240.1:0-1458 GCA_964409515.1 uncultured Dehalococcoidia bacterium | reverse complement strand
GGTGACGGGGTTCGTTCCCCTGATCGTGGCCGGAGCCGTGATATGCGTCTTCGCCCTTGTCTGCTTCGGCGCGGCCAGGCTGATGGCTGATGTCGTCGACGGCCCCAAGTGAGGACCACGTGTCCGGAGGATGGGAACGATCGACAGACTGAAACGGCAGGCGGCAGCGCTCAAGGCGGATGCCTACCTCCTCTACCTGGCCTGGCGGGACCCCCGGACGCCATGGTATGCCCGGCTTCTTCTGGTGGGGGTCCTGGCCTATGCCGTCAGCCCGGTGGAGCTCATTCCGGACTTCATACCGGTCATCGGGCTTCTGGATGACGTGGTGGTGGTCCGCCTCGGCACAGCCCTGGCAGCGAGATTGATCCCCCGGGAGGTCATGGCCGAGTGCCGGGAGAAGGCCGGGCAGGCCGCGGACCTCCGTTTGCCCGACAAGAGATGGTGCCTCGTCCCCGCCGCCTGCTTCGCCGCGGGCTGCTTCGCCGCCCTCATCGCCGCCGCCCTGGCCGCCACCCTGATCATCCTCCTGGTAGTCTACTGGTGACCCGGGGCGCTGCCCGGACTAGGGCTTGTCGGCTTCTTCCGTCTCCTCCGCCTCCTCTGCTTCCTCTTCCTCTTCTGCCTCCTCCACCTCCTCCAGCCCGGCGATGCTGGTCTTGGACACCTTCATCCGGGCCCCGTCTTCGAGCTTCAGCACCATGGTATCTTGGCCGACGCTGTCGATCTCCCCGTAGATGCCAGCCACGGTGATGACCCGGGCGCCGGGTTTGAGGTTACTCATCATGGCCTCATGCTCCTTCATCTTCTTGCGCTGCGGCCTCATCATCAGGAAATACCAGGCACCGAGCATGAATGCCACCAGGACCACCCAGTAGAGTATTGAGTTCATGTTGTCCGCTCCTCCCCCACTATGCTAGGTCATCCGGCCCCGGGACGCAAAGTCCGCCGGCCGCGGCCGCTTGTATTGTGACCGGGGTCAGTGTCAGAATCATGGGAAGCAACCGGTCGAAAGGGGGAACATGAAACCTCTGGGTGTGAACAGGGTGACCATAGCCGTGAAGGACCTCGACAGCGGAGTGGCCTTCTACTCCAGGCTCCTGGGCGCCACCTTCCACAATCAGGACAAGGCGGCGCAGTCGCTCGGTATCAGGTGCGCCATCAGCTGGGATGCGGGGATAGAGCTGGTGAGCCCGCTGCCCGGTCACGAAACCTTTGTCACGAAGCTCATCGCCGCCAAGGGCGAGGGCCTGATAGGCGTGGTCTTCGCCGTGGACGACGTCGAGGCCTGCCGGCAGACGGCCGAAGAAATGAAGATACGGGTGCGCCCCCTGGTCGACTACGGCCCCCGGGAGATCGAGGAGTACCTCCAGAACAGGTTCAGGAAGTACACGGAGTACACCCTGAGCGCCGCCGACACCCACGGGGTGGGCCCGGTCATCGGCCAGATAGAGCCGCGGT
>CAYPDY010000239.1:0-2450 GCA_964409515.1 uncultured Dehalococcoidia bacterium | reverse complement strand
ACCGGAAGAGCGCCAGGCAGATCCAGCGCTACGTGGCCCAGGTCCAGAGTCAGGCGGCAGCCGCGGAGCCACGTGGCGATCCGGAGCAGGGATCTGCCGCCAACGTTGAGGCGCTTCGGGAGCGGCACCAGGCCGGCCTCCGCCGCCTGCTGGGACAGTGGCAGGGAGAAGTCAGCCTGGCCTCAGCCGTGGACCGCTTCGTCTTTCCACTCCCCAGCCTGGTGGCCCCTGCGGACTGGCCCCCCATGGGCACTCCCGACGGCCTGATGCTCGTCCTGCGCAACGCCTCCTGGCTGAGGGCGGAGGGGGCACACGGCGCCGTCGAGAACCTCTACCGCCGCAACCGGGAGCGGTTCGAGTCCGGGCCGCCCCCCGGGCTGTCCCTGCCGGCGGAATCCGACCCCCTGGCGCCGCTCCTGGCGGAGCATCTGCGGGATGACCCTCTGCCCGATGTGTACCGGCAATGGAAGGAGAGGCTGCGGGAATATGTCGAGAGGCGGGCCTACTGGAGCGGCGTGGTCACCACCTTTGCCCTGGGCCGCATCGTGACGGGGATGCGGCAGGGCGGTACCTGGGACGCCGCCGTGAAACGGCTCTACACGGATGCCGGCCTGCGGCGGGAGATCTCCGGCCTGCTGGAGCCCACGGCCCACCTGATGTCCTGCCACCTGCTGGCCATGGCCCTGGTGAAGACAGCGGTTGACTCCAGGGGAAGGTCCCTGGCCGGGGCCCTCGACGTGGAACGCACCCGGGCCGAGAGCCGCCTGGAGGCGGTCCGCAGCCGGCACCGGATCCCGCCCGAGGTCCTCTTCTCCGAGATCTACGGGGCCTTTCAGGAACAGCCGGGGTCACCCGAGATGGCCCTGCTCTGGCCCCTTCTCTCCAGAAGCGCCGCCGGCGTCCTGGAGGCGGCCTCCGCCCTGGCGCCGCTTTGCTCCGGGCTGGACCGGGAGTTCGGGCGGCTGCTGCCGGCCGGCGCCCTGCCGGGCCGTTGTGCCCAGTGCCCCTGACCCTCGCGAGAGGACCGCCAGGCCCCGCTTCTAAGGGAGGACGTATATGCGCTGCACTGGCCTTCGGAGGGCCGGCTGCTCCAGGACATCCTTTGGGACGCCCGCCTCTTCCAGCACCCCCAGCGCCACCAGCGCCCGGGCGATCTCTCCGCTGACGGACGAGGTCCAGATCACGTTTGGCGTGGCTTCCTTCAAACGGGCGAAGCTTGTCCTGGGCCCCGCCGGAGCTTCCTGGCCCATGAATGCCTGCTCCGCCCGCGTCTCAACCCCGGCCAGCCCGTGTATGTGCTTCCGGTGCCAGTCAAGGCCGCTCATGGTCTTGAACATCCGCTGGCAATCGGTACAAGTCCTTGTCTGCATCGCTTCCTCCTCTTCACGTTTGCGCCCCGTTTGGGCCCTTCACGAGCACGCGCGTGCGCACGTGTACAGTCACGAGCGGGCCCGCACCCGCGCGCGTCAGCCACGCGCGAAGCCGGCCCTCATCCTTTCACATACAGGATTGTCACGGGCCGAAGATGGTTGTCAAGAGTTGAGCGTGGCCCACAGGGGGCGCGCCGCTGGAGTACGCGCATTCGGGGAAATGCCCCAGAAGACTAACTATGGCTGGTACAAAGATGGGGGCAGGTCCAAGGTCACCGTGACTCCATCTCTGGAAGTGGTACCATCTATGGGAGAAGGGCAAAGGCACTAGGAGGTTTCTTCTTGGGCAAAGGCAATGGTAACGAAAATGACAAACTCATCAATAGTACTTTGGAGCTGTCGGAAAGGGCTTTCAGGGAGCTTTTCCCCATACTTCCCAAGGAATGGCTCAGACTAGATTTCAGCACTCCTCAGTTGAAGGTCCTACTGCTTCTTCTGATCGACGGCCCCTGCCGAATGAGCGTCATAGCTTTGGCGCTGGGCGTTTCCAGGGCCACCGGAACCGGCGTGGTGGAGCGACTGGTGGAGCAGGGCATAGTCGTCCGGCAAGGGGACCCTGGAGACAGGCGGGTGGTGCTGTGCCGCCTGTCAACCAAGGGTGAAGAGATGCTGGTGGGCCTGTGGAAGCTGGCGCGGGACCATGCTGAAATGATGTTCCGCTCCTTGAGCATTGAGAAGATCATGGCTGTGAGGGCCGGCCTGGAGGCCCTTCTGGAGGCCGGCGCAGTGACCAAGGACCACTTGGGCATCAGCGTGGTTTCCATCGAAGGGGCCGTCCCGCAGGCCCGGAAATCGGCCCTGCGGGCCCGTACCAGGAAGCGTGACGTTGCCCCGTCCTTAGGACCACAGTCAACTAGCCGAAATTCCGCAGTTTGACCTGCGAAGTTCTTTTCGGCGGACTTTTTCACGCTCATCAAGGACATGAAGCGGACCCGCTCCATGTATGGCCCAAGTTCTACAGTGACTGAGGTGTGATGTCAATAGTGGACACCAAACCTGTCATGCTGCCACTGGTTCAGC
>CAYPDY010000238.1:0-2505 GCA_964409515.1 uncultured Dehalococcoidia bacterium | reverse complement strand
CAATCGTCTCACCGTACTCCACCTGGCCGGTGGCCGCCTCGTCGGTCTGCCAGACGATGGTGGCCCGTTTCTCGCTGATGCCGGTGGCGGAGACGCCGGATATCCCCGGGGCACTGGCCGCCAGGTCGCCGGTTGACCCCTCATCACCCCCGGAGCCGGCGGTATCCGTCATGCCGGCGGCCGACGGGCCGGGCAGCAGGGCCATGCCGATCGCGCCCCCTATGCAGACCGAGGTCAGCATGACCAGGGCCGCAGCCGTCACTGCACGGTGCCAATTCATCTTCATCGCAACAACAAGAAAGCCGAAGCGCCGCATCGCGGCACCAGTTCAGCGGTTCCTCACCACCATCGCCCCCACCGCCAGGGCCCCCGTGACGCCAATGACCGTCCAGGCCCAGCCCGGCAGGGAAGGCAGTGGCGCCCGGCCCATGGCCGTGGACAGGGTCTGATCAGCGGACACCGTCTCATTGCCGTCGGCATCGCGCGATATGACCCGGTAGTGATAGGTCATACCGGACTTGAGGTCGGTCAGAACGGCGAAGTGGCTGGTGGCCAGCTCCCCGTCCGCGGCGGTGAAAGAGCCGTACTCTTCGGTCAATCCGTACTCCACCCGGGTCGTCGCCGGCCGGCTGGTGCTCCAGTAGATCCTGGCCCCGCTGCTGGTGATCTCGCCGGCGGTCAGAGCGCTGATCAGCGGCGCGGCAGGGCCGTCATCCCCCGCGGCCCCGGAGCCACCGCCGGTGATGAAGGTGCGGTCGGTGGATACCGCCCACAGCCCGGAGGCGTCCCGCGATTTCACCTTGAAGTGATACGTGGTCCGCGCGGCCAGCTCCGAGAGGACTATGCTGTGGCTGGTCGCCAGCCCGGTGTCGAAGGTGGACACCTGGCCGTAGCCGGCGCTGATACCATACTCCACGACGCCCTGCGCCGCGGAGTCGGTGAGCCACACGATCGTGGCCGAGCTCTCCGTGATGCTCGCGGCCATAACCCCCGAGATCACCGGCGCGTCGACGTCGGTGGTAGTGAAGGTATCGTCAGGCGATATAGCGGAGTTGCCCCAGTAGTCCGTCGACTGCACGCGGTAGTGATACGTGGTCTGGGACTTCAGGCCGGTCAGGACCACGCTGTGGCTGTGCAGCAGGGCGGCATCCAGGTTCGAGCTCGACCCGTAGTTGGCCGTGACACCATACTCGACCCGGCCGTCCGACCACTCATCCGTCTCCCACCTGATAGTGGCGCCGGCCGAGGTGATGTCAGTCAGAATGATGCCGGAAATCACCGGAGGGGTCTCATCCGAGGTGAGGAACTCGCAGCGCTCCGACTGCGCCAGGTTGCCGGCGGCATCCACGGACAGCACACGGCAGTTGTACCAGGTCCCCGGCTCCAGGCCGGTGATGGTCACGCTGTGGCTGGTCACCAGCGCCGTGTCCGGCGCGGTGATGGACCCGTAGGTTACCTCCAGGCCGTACTCCACCTGGCTGTCCGCCTTCTCGCCGGTGGTCCAGGTTACGGTGGCGCTGGTGGTCTCGACATCGACCACCCTCACCGTGGAGATCACCGGCGGCATGTTGTCGATGGTGGTGAACGTGCCGTCCGCCGACTGGGCCAGGTTCCCCGCCTCATCCGTCGACAGCACCCGGTAGTGGTACTGCGTGCCATAGACCAGCCCGGTCAGGGCCACGGTGTGACTCTTCGTGAGGATGGCATCCGGCGTGGTGCTGAAGCCGTAGTTGGCCGTCGCGCCGTACTGCACCTGGCTGTCGGCATCCTCGTCCGTGGTCCAGCTGATGGTGGCGCCGGAAGCGGTCACGTTCTCGCACGTAACGCCGGAGATCACCGGCCCGGCATGGTCAGTGGGAGCCAGGGTGGTGAAGGTGTAGTCCTCCGACACGGCGGTGCCCGAGATGAACAGGCCCGCCGAAACCGCCCGGTAGTGGTACTCGGTCAGGGGGGCGAGGCCCACCAGGGTTACACTGTGGATGGTGGCGTAGAAAGGGTCCGTCGCGGTTGAGCCGTAGTCCGAGGCGGGGCCGTAATCCACCCGGCTGCTCGCCAGCACGTCGGTCGTCCACACTATGATGGCGCCCGTATCCGTGATACCCTCGGCCGCCACGCCGGAGATCACCGGGGCGTCCGATTCCTCCCAACCCCCCGCCGGGGCCGCCAGCGGCGTCACCCCGGACCCCTCGCCGACGGCAACGTATCCCGACCGGAAGGAGAGCCCGGCCATGGCCGTGCCCGCCACCCCCCATGCGGTGATGGCGGCCAGGGCCAGGAAGGCTGCCCCCCGGACCAGGCTGCGCTTTGAAGTCTTCATCGTTATTACCCTCTATCCTCTGTGCCCGAAGCTCTTCCGGGCAAAAAGAAACCGACCCTCAAAGGTCGGTTTCACTATTGACTCCCCACTGCCAAAGTGACCACATAGAGACAGTGGTTCCGCGTCCCCCTCAACACACTTAGTCGCGCGGGAGGGCGGTTTTCCCTTGGAGGGGGAGGGGGCCTAGA
>CAYPDY010000237.1:0-2507 GCA_964409515.1 uncultured Dehalococcoidia bacterium | reverse complement strand
TCTTCACCACGGTGTCGAAGGTGCCGTCGCCGGCGCTGGCGCTCCTGGACTCCGCGCCGCGCAGGCCCGCGCTGACATAGGCCCCATCGACGGGCCCTTGAAACGTGCGGACGGTGCCCGAGATGTGCGCGCTCCACGGTACCCAGGCTATTCGCGGTGTCTCCAGGTCAACCGCCGGGGTCACCCTGGTCACCATCAGGTCCGCGGTAGCCACCACCGGCGCGTACCGTCCCATGGCCTGCGCCGAGACGGTGACCACATGCCTTCCCAGCTCGATGTCAGCGGGGATGGTGATGGCCCGGCTGGCGCTGGGGCGGGCAAGAAGGCTGGCCACGAGATCATTGTCCAGGTAGATCTCCACCTTCCTCTCGCTGGCTATCAGGGACGCGCCGTAGTCGAAAGCGGCCGCGACCAGGGTCTTCAAACCGGGATGGCCTCCGCCAGTCAGTTCGATATTCAGGGTCGCCTCGTAGAAGAGCACATCCAGCATGGCCTCCGGGCTGAGGGACGCCCGGTAGACGCCGACATCGCCGCCTGCGGGATCGTACAGCGCCTGTACGGTCACCTGGTCAACGTACCAGTATGGCACCTGGAGGCTTCCCTGGTAGAGCCCCCCGGGGCCGGTGGTAGCGACGGCAGAGGGCACTCCGTCCAGCAGGATCTGCACCACCCTCCCCGCCAGCGGGTTCCCGCTTGCGGCATCAAGCGCCCCCTGGAAGACAATGACATCGCCCACAAAGGCGGCCCCGGGGTCGATCCTCAGGGTGAGAAGAGTAGCAGTCCCCGGATTCGGCCTCAACAGGCCGTCGATGATGTCCCCATAAAGGGCCACCATCTGCCGTATCCTGCCTATCTTGTCCAGGACCTCATCGTAGGCCCGCCTGAGGTCGCTGTCCGCCGGCGCGCTGTCGACTGCAAACATCTGCCCGTGGGTCTCGATGGACTGCTCCATCTGCGCCAGATCTGTCTTCGCCCCCGCCAATGCAGCGGTCAGGTTGTCTGCCAGCTCTCCCGCTTGGCCGAGGCGTGACTGGGCGATCAGAGCCGTCAGGTTGTCGACCCCTTCGGACACGTAGACCACCTCGTAGGCCACCTCGGTCGTGGATGAGCCAATCTGCGTCGTGGCCTCATCCAGCTCGGGCGGGATATTGGCGAAGGGCACCTTCTCCAGGCTGGCTTCGACTTCCGGAGGGGACTTTTCTATCACGAAGTCCAGGGTGCCGGAGTAGTAGCTCAGCAGGGCCACGCCGCTGTAGGCCGGTTGTGCCGTCTCCGGGTTCTCCAGGGGCACCTCGGCCAGCACCGGGGACACCAGGACCAGGGAGACCATCAGCCATACCACGACGGCCGGGATGGCCGTTCTCGCTGCCCTGAGTAGACGGGCCATGGCTATTTGCCTGCCAGGATGTCCATGACCTTGACCGCCACTATTACCAGGAACCCGCTGAAGAGCATGTACCCGATAGCGTCCAGGGCCCTCCTGGCCCTGGGGTTTATGTAGACGTACAGGAGCGTGATAGCCAGGTAGACGATGATGTTAACCGTGAAGTAGACGTCCAGTCCCTCCTGCCCGCCAACGGCCAGCAGGGTGTTGACCAGGCCGGTGGCGACCGCCAGCATCAGGATGTAACGGTTGTAGACCCTCAGGACAGCACCTCGAGCGCTATGCGGCTCTCCCCGCGGCTGTAGCTCTCTTCACCGATCCTCACCGGCTTCCCCAGGGCCTCGCTGCAGATGGAGGCCACTATGGAGGCGATGGGGCTGCCCAGGCAGCGGTAGTACCAGATGTCCTCCCAGTGCAGCCTGGCCCCTTTCACCAGCACGTCGATCCGGTTGTCCGTCAGAGTAACCGCAACAGCGCCGGCCAGGTCCAGCACGCCGGTCAGGATGTACGAAGCGGCGCCTTCGATCTCCGCTGATGTCGGCCCGGGAGGCGCCTTCAGCAGCTCGAAGGTCATGCTCCCCGGCGTGGTGACGGCAATGCCCATATCCTCCGCGGCAGCACCGTACCTCACGATCAGCCGCCCGGGGACCTTGCCCTGGATGGATTCGGCCTTCCCCTCCTCCAAGGGCACTATGGCCTGAGGACGCCCGTCCCGCATTGAAGACGGCAGGTACACAGCCCTGTTCTTCAGGCCCAACTCCTCCAGAAGGGCCGCCGTGTTCTCCATCCCCGTCTTGAGCAGTATCTGGCTGGCTTCCGGCGAGATGTAGGGCCGCGCGCTGGCCAGGGCCACGCAGACGATGCCGATGACGATCGTGGACAGGCCCACGGCGCTGAGCGGCGCCGAATCCAGGATGAAGTAGGCGATCGGAGTGAACACGGCCCCCGCCAGGCAAAGGACGATTCCCAGCAGGCGATAAGGATCCTTCATGTCAACTACTATGCAGGCTCTCTGCACCTAGGGCTGGCCCAGTGTATACCGCCGGCGGGCCGAGCGTCAACGGACAGTGTGGTAGTTCTGAGATAGTGACACCCCTCAATGGTTCAGTGAAAATGTCACCCT
>CAYPDY010000236.1:0-2515 GCA_964409515.1 uncultured Dehalococcoidia bacterium | reverse complement strand
CGCTGAGGTCCCGGTTGATTATCGAGAACGGGTCGATGGCCGGCATGAACACCACCTGGGGCGGTCCGATCTCCTGGAGGTAGTCCCGGCTGCTCACGATGACGGCGTCGTACTTCTCGACGAAACGGGTGAGGTAGCCCCAGAGCTCCCGGTTGGGTTGAGACAGGTCGATGTGGCAGCGCCAGACCCAGGGGCACCTCTTCCGGTAGTGCTCGATGAGCGGGAGCGGCTGCGGGTCGTGGACGATGATGAGGTCATGGTCCAGGTGGTTGCGGATGGAGTTCTCGAACACCACTTCCTCGTAGAGCTCCATCTTGTGCTGGCTGAGGTTGATCTCGCCGCCCTGGAGGGCATTGTGCATCTTCTTGGTCACGGTGAAGAAGTCCGGCGAGCCATGGATCGCCCGCCAACCCGTCCTTATCCCCAGGTTGTTCATCAGCAGGGTGATGGACGTGAGCAGTTGGGCCACGCCGCCGCCATAGTAGGTGGAGTTGATATTGGTGACATGGAAGTCCTGCAGCGGCCGGGCCTTCCGGATAATGCGTTCCACGCTCTCGGCGCCGATCAGCGGCTCGTAGTCCTCGATCCTGGTGGTGCGAAACTCCTTTGCCATCCTGCTGTCGTCTCCTTTCACCGGCTCGCCCCGAACCGGCTCACGCAGGCAGGTCCCGCATGAACGCGGCCGTCTCCTCCGGCAGGGCCGTGTTGATGAACATGCCGGAGCCGATCTCGAACCCGGCGGCCTCGGTGATGCGGGGGACCACCCTCACGTGCCACCGGTAGAAATCGGCCCGGTCTTCTCCCACCGGAGCGCTGTCGATGACCAGGTTGAAATCGGGATCGTCCAGCCCCCGGTGCAGCTTCAGCAGCGCTGTCCGCAGGACCCGTGCCAGCTCCTCGATATCCTCTATTGTAGCCTGATTGAAGCCGGCCTGGCTGGCCTTCGGCATGATCCAGGTCTCGAAGGGCCGGTGAGAAGCGAAGGGGTGGAAGACGGTGAATCTCCGGGTCTCCATCACTATCCTCGTCCCGGCTTCCAGCTCCCTTTCGGCCAGGTCGGCGTAGAGGCAGCGGCCGTTATCGTCGTGGTAGCCGACGGCCACTTCATACTGTCTTCTGATGTGCCTGGGAACGATGGCCGTGGCCACCAGCTGTGAGTGCGGGTGGTCCAGGGACGTCCCCGCGGTGGGGCCGTGGTTCTTGAACACGACGATGGACCTCACTGCGGGCACCCGGGACAGGTGGTCATACCTCTGCCGCCAGGCGCTCAGTATCTCCGCCACCTGGGCGTCGTTCATCAGGGACAGCGGCTCGTTGTGAACCGGGGTCTCCACGATCACCTCGTGAAACCCCACGCCGTCCATGCTGAGGAACAGGCCGCGGTCCGCTCTCCTGGAGGTGGCGCCTTCCGGGGTGACGGCCGGATACTTGTTGGCGACGACCCTGACCCTCCAGAAGCCGGTGTTCGGGTCTGCCAGGCAATGCTCCGGTGGTGGCGTCATGGCCTCGTTGCCGGGGCAGAAGGGACACGAGCTGACGAAAGCGGGCTTCTCGGTTCGGGGCGCCCTGTGGGCGAAGTCGGAAGGCCTCTTTCGCCTCTGTGTAGCCATGATGACCCACTCCCTGGTCGTCGGGTCCTGCCGCATCTCGGACATGACTGCCTCCCTTCGCTTAGAGAATATCTATCACAGCAACCTCGGTGTCAACTCCCTGCCCTGAAGGGACGATGATACTTAAATGTGGACTCCCCGGCGGGCAATGAGATGCCCGCGTGAGCCGGGCGTGGTATCGTGTTCTTCTACCGGCAAATCACCCCTTGCCCCATGCAGGCGATGGGAATGTGGGGTGGCCTGGTGTTGGACATTCCTTGATGGGCGATATGGCAGTGGGGAGTGCCCCCAGCACGCCACGCCTCTGGCAGCGGGTGGACAAAGCCCCTTTGCTGGCCCTGGCGGCGCTGCTGCTGGACCAGTGCACCAAGCTGGCGGTCAGACAGTGCCTGTCGCCGGGAGAGGCCGTACCAGATGACTCCCGTCTGCGACTGACCAACGTGGCCAACCCGGGCATCCTCTTCGGGGCTCCGGCTTCGTCCCTGGTCTCACTGCTTCTGCCCGTCGCCATGATACTCGTTTCGCTGGCCCTCTACTGGCGATTCCGGCGGTCGGAGAGCACCCTGCTCAACATCGGCATGGGGCTTTTCGTCGGTGGGACCCTGGGGAACCTGTCGGACCGCATCTTCTTCGGCCAGGTCACCGACTTCATCGAGGTGGTTTCGTCGGGCGGCGACTCCAGCATGGTCTTCAACCTGGCCGACTTCTGTATCCTGGCCGGCATTGTCCTGCTGGAGGCCTTCGTCATCCGGCTCATTGTCAGGGTCATCATGAAGAAAGGGATCAGGTACAATCCCTTCAAGGCGGCCCTGGCCAGGATGACTCACGGCAGAAGCTCGGGAAAGAGCCACTAGGCGTCGCAGTCCCCGGCCTCGCTCCGGGCAACTGTCAGGAATGTCGCCCCT
>CAYPDY010000235.1:1469-2536 GCA_964409515.1 uncultured Dehalococcoidia bacterium | reverse complement strand
CATGCCGCTGCCCTCGAAGACGTCGTGGCAGTGAGGGAACCCCACAACGGCGGCTGTCACCCGACCAGCGTTCCTGCTCTGCTGAGCACCCCGCCGATCACCAAGCTGCGGTGGTAGCCGGTTGCCACTGGCAGGTTGGAGCGGACCAATGACGAGTAGCCTGGTCAATGAGGAGATCGGGCGCTTTCTCAGTCATCTTTGGCTGCCAGGCGAGGTACGCGAACTCCGCATTCCCAAGCATGACAGGTACGGGCACACGGCATCCGGCTACTTCGACAGCCCGTCCAATCTGGCCAAGGCCGCGGTCCCCTGGGACGGTGAGGCCAACATTTACATAACTCTGAACCCAGCGAATCCGGCCCTTCTCGCCCGGGCCCACAATCGCATAGTCAGCAGCGCAGAGTATGCCACCGCCGACGCGGATGTCATCTGCCGACGCTGGTTCTACCTTGATATCGATCCTGTCCGCCCATCGGGCATCAGCAGCACCGAGGCGGAGCGTGAAGCTGCCCTGGCCACCTTGCAGTTGTTGACACAGTTCCTATCCGAGGCCAGCTGGCCGGAGCCGCTGACGGCCATGTCAGGCAACGGCTACTATGCCCTGTATCGCGTCGACCTCCCGAACAGTCCCGAGAGCGCGGTCCTCATCAAATCCGTTCTGGAGTCGCTGGCCTCGCGTTTCGACACTCCCACCGCGCATGTGGACACGGCCGTCTCCAACGCGTCCCGCATAGCTGCCCTCATCGGCACCAAGAAGAGAAAGGGCGACCCGACCGCCGAGCGCCCGCACCGGCGTTCCGAACTGATCCTAGTTCCGGATCACCTCGATATTGTTGACGAGGGATTGCTTAGAGTGGTCGCAGGGAGCACACAGAACGGAACTAAGCCTGCCCAGCATCCGGGCCACGCCACGTCGACACAGGGAGGGAGTCTGCAGGAGGCCCTCGAGCTGAGTGGTATTCAGTATCGTGAGCAGCCTCCAGACGCGCGGGGAACCACCTGGTATCACGTCCGGCAGTGCCCGTTTCACGACGACGGTAGACCGTTCGAATGCGGCGTCGGACAGA
>CAYPDY010000235.1:0-1459 GCA_964409515.1 uncultured Dehalococcoidia bacterium | reverse complement strand
CCCTATGCCGGGAAGTGCTTTCACCCCGAGGGAGTCGACAAGGGCTGGCAAGAGTGGAAACAGGCGCTGTCATTGCGCGTGGGTCGGAACGGCCACGAGCCTTCACCATCAGACAATGGTGACGCGACGGCGCGACAGGATACCGAGAGGCTCTCCGATACCTGGAACGCCCATCGCCTCGTCGCCGAGAATCGGGACGATCTGCTGTGGTGCGAAATCTTCAAGCAGTGGTTTGTCTATGACGGCACCCGCTACATCCGCGACGTGACCCGAGAAGTCGAGCGGCGGGCGGAGAGGGCCGTGACACAGCTCTATGAGTACGCCGCCGCTCTTCCCGACAGCACTGAGAGGCGGCGGATGGCCGGATGGGCGATGAGTTCGGAGAGCCGCCACCGGATTTCCAACATGGTGGAGTCGGCCAAGCGGATGGCTCCGGTTCACCCCAATGAGTTTGACCGTGACCCGCTGGTATTGAACATCGTCAACGGGACCATTGACCTGCGGACCCAGCAGATGCGGCCGCATCGAAGGGCGGATCGCCTAACTAGGCGGGCCGAGGTGCAGTATGACCAATCAGCAGCCTGCCCACGGTGGCTGGCTTTCCTGGACCGGATCTTCGCTGAGAATCAGGCGCTCATTGGCTTCACGCAGAGGCTCTTCGGCTACTGCCTGACCGGCCTGTTGACGGAGCACATAATCGTTATCCTCTATGGGACCGGGGCCAACGGGAAGAGCACCCTCCTGCAGGTGCTGAGGTCTCTGGCCGGGGACTACGCCTACCACTGCCGTCCGGAGGTGTTCACGGCCAAGCGCAACGACTCGCAGGGTTTCGAGTTGGTCCCCCTGGCTGGCTCCAGGGTGGTTACGGCCAGTGAGACGGGCGCCGGCAGGCGCCTGGATGAAGCCCTGGTCAAGGAGATGACGGGGGGCGAGCCCATCAACTGCGCCCCCAAGTATGGGGATTTCTTCAGCTTCCAGCCAGCCTTCAAGCCCCTGCTGGCCACCAACCACAAGCCGGAGATCCGCGGCGCCGACGAGGGCATCTGGCGCCGGGTATTCCTGCTGCCTTTTGTCGTGACCATCCCTGAGGCGGAGCGGGATGGAACACTGCCCGGCAAGCTTCAGGCTGAGCTCTCCGGCATCCTCAACTGGGCCCTGGTTGGAGTGAGGGACTTCCTGGCCACAGGCCTGGGAACACCCTGCGAGGTGAGATCAGCCACCGCCGAGTACAGGGCGGAGCAGGACGTCTTGGCCAACTGGATTGAGGACCGCTGCACCATGGGGGAGCAGGTATCCGATGAGTACGCCGCCCTATACCAGGACTACGTCTCATGGTGCGCGGAGAACAAGGAGGAGGCCATCAACAAGACCCGGTTCTCTGCGTCTCTGGATGAGCGCGGATGCCCCGCCCACCGAGGAACCAAGGGCAAGCGCCTGCGCGTGGGGATCGCCAGGCGAG
>CAYPDY010000234.1:0-2537 GCA_964409515.1 uncultured Dehalococcoidia bacterium | reverse complement strand
GAGGCAGTGATTGCATACGCCGTCTTTGTCAAAACGGGTTCTGGGGAAGGTCTCCGGCAGCACGCAGTTGGCACAGATTCTTGGCGGTGTGGTCATATTGCTCCTTTGGTCGACGAAACGGGTCACGTTGCCGTGTCAAGCGTCGGAGGAAGCCTGCGCAGATGTCTGGTCGCACTGTGCTTGGACGTGAAGTCCCTGAAGGCCCTCTTGACCTGCTCCTCTGTCAAGCCCATAGCCGCGCTGACCTCATGGGCCGGGGCCTGGTTCTCCCAGGCGTACAGGAGCAGATCCAGCGTCTCGTATGGCATGCGGAAGAAGAACTCCTCATCAGTCACCACGGAACTGTAGGTGTCGGGGCTGGGCGGCCGGTCTATGATCTCTTTGATGACTCCGAGATGCTCGGCCAGCCGGTACACCTGCGTCTTGTAGAGGTGCTGCAGGGGCTCGATATCCACGCCGCCGTCCCCGTACTGCACGAAGAAACCCTGGACTGCCTCGCTCCTGTTTGTCGTCCCGCACACCATGTAGTTCTCTCTCTCGGCGACCCTGTAGAGACAGACCATCCTGGTCCTCTGCTTGACGTTCGTGGCGGCCACAATGCTGCGCAGTTGCTCGTTCTTGAGTCTGGCCGAATGGCGGTTCCCGGCAGCGTCCTCTGCCTTCAGCGTGAAGAAGCTGATGGCGTCTCTGGAAAGCAGGTCGGCGGGGAGGACGATCTTGGTCTTCCACGAGGCATCATGTTCCGGGAATACGGCCCTGACAGCCCGGTCGCGCTTGTCGTAGACTCCGAAGGCCTCCAGCGTGCGGGTGATATCGATGGTCTCGGCAGGGATTCCCATCTGGCGGGCGTGCCTTTCCGCGTATTCCGCGCTGATGGGATTGGACTCCTTCTCGGGCAGGATCAGTCCCAGCACCCTGTCCTTGCCCAGCGCTCTGAGGCACAGCTCGGCGCTCAGGGCGGAGTCGATGCCCCCGCTCAGCCCGACGACGGCGCCGCCCTTTCTCATGTCGCCGACCTGTCGGTCGATGAATGAATAGATCCGCTGGGCCTCGGCTTCGCAGTCGATCCGGAGGGCATCTCTGCTAAAAGCCATGCTGCTCACCGTCTCCGCGCGTCTCCGGGGTGGCGCTATGCACGGCGCCTGGTCTTTCTCTCCACGAAGGCCACGATCTTGTTCACCGAATCCAGGTTCTCCGGCACCAGCTCTTCGTCTTTCACTTCTATGCCAAACGTCTCTTCGATGAACATTACCAGGTCGATGACGCTGGTGGAATCCATGACGCCTTCCTCCAGAAGCGACGCATCGCCGCCCAGCGTCGTCATCTCAGCCGAAGACACGAAGGTGTCGCTGATGTACTTCACCAGCTTGCGCCTTATCTCATCTCTGGCTCTGGAGTCAATCGTCAAGGCGTCGCCTCCTGCCTGGCCGGACCAGGTCGTGTTCTCATCCCTATCCCATTCAACGTTCGATTTGTCCGATCAGCTCGCTGCACTTTAGCCGATCGATCTTGCCGGTCAGCTTCTTGGGCAGAGCCCGGACAAATGCGACTCCGTCCGGGACCTCGTGCCTGGGCAGCCTGGCTGCGCAGTATTGTAGCACATCGTCTGTTCCGCAACTGTCTCGTACGGGCACCGCCACCGCCACCAGCCTGGTCCCCTTCAGCTGGTCCGGCTTCCCGACTACGGCCACCTCCACCAGCAGGCCGCTGTCCATCATGACATCCTCGATCTCCTGGGGATTGATGCGGTGGCCGCTCACCTTGAGGAGGTTGTCCTTTCGTCCCACTATGTAGAAGTACCCCTCGTCGTCCATGTAGGCCAGGTCGCCGGTGTGGTACCCGTTGTGGTCCAGCACCCGTGCCGAGGTCTCCGGGTCCTTCCAGTAGCCCTGCATGATATTGGACCCGGAGGCGGTGAGCTCCCCAACCTGCCGGACGGGCATTTCACCGCCGTTCCCGTTCAGGACTCGAAGGTTGACACCCGGGATGGCCTTGCCGATGGAATCGATCTTGCGATCGAAGTCCGCCGGGTCGAGGTAGCTCAGCCGGGCCGATGCCTCCGTGGCCCCGTACATGACATATATCAGGGTGTGTGCTGGCAGGACCCGCCGCAGCTCCTGTTTGATCTGCCGCGACATGTGGCCCCCTGCCTGCGAGCAGTACCTGAGCGAGACCAGCTGGTCCCTGCTGGCCGCCAGGGGAGACCGGTGCAGCAGGTAGGCGTAGGTTGAAGGCACGCCGGACATGGCGGTCACCTTCTCATCGATCATCTGCCTAACGAGCGCGCCGGCATAGGCGAAGGCGTTGTTGATTACCACCGAACCGCCAACCGCAAAGTGGGTATTCAGGAGCGACTTCCCCATGACGTAGAAGAAGGGGAGAACCACCATCTGGCGATCATTCGGTGTCAGGTTGAGATAGGTGCAGATGGAGTCCGTGTTATGAACGATATTGCGGTGGGTAAGCATGGCTCCTTTCGGGACTGCGGTGGAGCCCGACGTGTAAACCAAACAAGCGATGTTCGACGGGTCGAGCGC
>CAYPDY010000233.1:0-2543 GCA_964409515.1 uncultured Dehalococcoidia bacterium | reverse complement strand
CGGCAGGCCCATCTCCGCCGCCAGGCCGCGGACATCGATGGACGCCTCCCAGGAGGCGTCGTTGCCCATGGAGTGGAACACCAGCGCCTTCGGCAGTTCACAGGCGTTGGCCGCCAGCAGGACGGAGCCGGGCCCCCCCGCCGCCCTCGCCCGCTCCAAGGGGACCGGGCTTATGTCGAATCCATGGTGATATACCACCAGGTCCAGGCCGGGCCACTGCCCGAGCAGGGAATTGAGCCGCTTCGCCCGCGGCAGCCCGCCGGCCGCGGCCGCCTCGCGCAGCACGTCCGCCGGGGGCCGTCCCCCCATGCTCTGGATCATCTGCATGGAGTCGGGGACAAAGCCCGTGCCGAGGTCCAGCGGGTTCCGCAGCATGCTGTTGGCCAGGTCGACGAACTCCTTCAGGCCCGATCTTATCTGCTCCGGTATGGGAATCAGGCGAAAGCCCGCCCGGCTCATCTCGTCGGTGGCCATGACGCTGGCGCCCCCGCCATGCCCGATGACGCACACGTTCCGGCCCGTGAAAGGCCTGACACGAAGCAGGGCCACCAGCATGTCCACCATCTCCTCGATGCTGAACACCCGTATCGCCCCCGCCTGCTTCAGGAGCCCGTCCCACACCGTGTCGGCCCCGGCCAGGGACCCGGTGTGCGAGGCCGCCGCCCTCCCCCCGTCCGGGGAAAAGCCACCTTTGAAGACGACCACCGGTTTGGCCGCGGCCGCCTGGCGCAGCACCTTCAGCAGCCGGACACCGTCATGGGCACCCTCGATATAGGCCGCGATGACCTTCGTCTCCGGGTCCGAGGCAAAGTACTCCAGCAGGTCGCATTCATCGATGTCGCAGGCGTTGCCGTAGCTGACTATCTTGCTGAAGCGCAGTCCCCGGGCTGCCGCGTGCCGGGCCATGAAGGTGACGTTGCCCCCGCTCTGGCACAGGAAGCCCACGGGGCCCGGCTCCATGGGCAGGTCGGGGCTGAGGCCTATCCTGCCCGCGGGGTAGAAGAGCCCCAGGCAGTTGGGGCCGATGATGCGCATGTTTCCCCGCCGGGCTATCTCCACCAGCCTGTCCTGCAGCTCCGCGCGGTCCGGCTCGCCCGTCTCGGCAAAGCCCGACGAGAAGACGTGCACCACTTTGGCCCCGACGTCCCGGCACTCCTCCATGATCCGGGGAGTGTGGGCGGCCGGAACGGACATCACCACGTGGTCCACGGGCCCCGGGATGTCCTTCAGGCTGCGGTACAGCGGCAGGCCGTTCATCTCCCCACCCTTGGGGTTGACCAGGTAGAGCTGGCCCGGGAACCGGTTCTTGAGGAAGGACTCGAGATACAGCCTCCTTATCCAGAGCTTGGGCGGGTCGGCGGAGATGCCGACCACGGCTATGGAACGCGGGTGGAACATGTACTCCAGACTCACTTGCGCACCTCTCTGTTATCACGAATGGCCTCTATCAATGATACAACTCTGTGATATCCGGGGGCTCAGCCGAGATGCGGTGGCGACAATGAGCGAGTACACTCCTCCGTTGATTTGCCCATTTTTTTGCAGGAGGATGAATGACAACGGATACAAAGTCACCACCGACAGAGCAGGCACAAACGGGAAGCTCGGCGGCGACGCCGGGACAGGCCACGGGCAGCGTCTCACCCAAGTCAAGGCTGGCCACCACCATCCTGGCCTGGGTCCTCGGGGGCCTCGGCATCGACCGTTTCTACACCGGCCACATCGTACTGGGCATAGTGAAGCTGTTGACCGCCGGCGGGTTCGGGATCTGGTGGATCATCGACTTCGTGCTGGCGGTGGCCGGGAAGAGGAAGGACAAGCAAGGCAACCTCATCGAGAAATGGTAGGGACTGGAACACCAGTCCGCGACTACCGGCATCGAACAGGGGAGGGGGACCACACCACACCCCCTCCCTTTCTGTTCTCAGACCCTCGCGCCGTTCCTTGACATTAGTGCTATCATCAAGGTGAATCCCCCGCCCACCAGATCCCCATCTTGAGTCGGCAGAACAATTGCATTTGGACTGGAAGGCGCCATGCCGACCGGTCCCGGGGAGGTGGCCCATGTTCAAGAAGATCCTCGTATGCCTGGATGGTTCCGACCTGGCCGAGCATGTCCTGCCCCACGTCTCCGATATGGTCGAGCAGGGCCCGACCAAGATCGTGCTGCTGAAAGTGCTCCCGGAGACCATAGGCGGGGTCACCGGAGTCTCGCAGAAGACCCCGTTGACCATGCAGCAGCGCGCGGAGGAGTACCTCAGCGGACTGGCAACGCCGCTGGAGGCGGCCGGGATCGAGGTGACCTGCGTCACCATGCTGGGCAAAGCCGAAGAGGTGATCATCAGGTACGCCCGGGACAACCATATCGACCTGATCGCCATGGCTACGCACGGGCGCGGCGGCCTGCAGAATACCCTGTTCGGCAGCGTGGCCCAGCATGTGCTCAGGGAATCCGGACTCCCTATGCTCCTGGTACGCCCCAGCCTGGCCACCCTGCGCCGCGTGGAAAGCGCGCAGGCCGCGCGTGAGCCGGCGGTCCAGCA
>CAYPDY010000232.1:0-2565 GCA_964409515.1 uncultured Dehalococcoidia bacterium | reverse complement strand
CGACAGAACCTCTCTGCCCCATGGCGCGAGAGGTTCTCAAGGGCCGTGGTCACTTCATTGTCAATTCGGGCGGGGGTTTTGTCAATAGCGGGCAGTCCTGCGGCGCATTGCCAGCCAGGCCACCAGGCCGCCGAGCCCCAGAGCGGCCGCGGCCGCGCCGATGACGCCCCACAGCACACCCGGAGACAGGGCGTCGGCCTCGTTGCCCCGGATGACAACCGAGAGCGACTTTGTGGCGGTGCCGGCGCCATCGCTCAGCTGCACGGTGAAGCTGGTGGTGCCGGCGGCATCGGGTGTGCATGTGATGGCCCCCGACGATTCATCAAGCGCGGCCCATGCTGGCAGAGAGCTCGAGACTATGGACCAGGAGTAGCTCCCGCCGCCTCCGGCGGCCGCCACGGCGGCCGCATACGGGGTGCCCACCTTGCCCGGGGGCAAGGCCGTAGTGGCGATGTACAGGGCCCGGTTCTGGAAATGCAGGATGGTGCCCTCCTCCCCGGCCTGGAAGATATCGGACGGCGAAGCACCCCACACTGCGTATAGCTGCCTGCTGGTGCCGCACCACTCCGTGGCCCAGGTGCTGCCGTTGAAGTGCAACGTGGTGCCGACGTGGTAGGGAACGTATTCAATCGAGTGGTTCCCCACGGCGAGGACGTCCGCGGGGGAGCTGCCCCAGACGGCCGAAAGAGAATCCGTGATTCCCGTGTTCATGGTGGTCCAGCGGGTGCCGTCATAATGCAGGATGGTGCCGGACTCACCTGCGGCGAAGACATCGGAGGCGGAGGTGCCCCACACCGCCCGGAGCCCGGCGGCCGTGCCGCTGTCCATGGTGCTCCAGGCGGAACCATCGTAGTGCAGGATGGTGCCCGACGTGCCCACGGCGAATACGTCGCCGGCAGTACTGCCCCACACCGCCTGCAAAGAATGGCCGGTCTGGATGGCCGCCTGGTTCCAGGCAGTGCCGTCGTAGTGGAGGATAAGTGGCCTGGCGCTGGCATCGCCCACGGCAAAGACATCACCGGCGGAGGTGCCCCAGACGCCACGCAGGACGCCGCCGTTGGCCGGGATCCCCGGCCACGGATCGGTGACGGCGAAGCTCATCTGGCTCCAGATGATCCCGTCATAGTGCAGGATGACGTTGTCTCCAACAGCGAAGACGTCATTGGCGGAGATGCCCCATACTCCGAACAGGCAGCTGTCGGTGCCGCTGTTCATGGCGCTCCACGCGGAACGGTCGTAGTGCAGAACGGTGCCCGACCGGCCCACGGCGAACACATCGCTGGCGGCGCTGCCCCACAAACCGAAGAGGGACTCGCCGGTGACGCCGCTCCGCACCTGGCTCCACGTGGCGCCGTCGTAGTGCAGGATGGTGCCATCGTCACCCACGGCGTAGGCGTCTGTCGGGGAGCTTCCCCAGATGCCATACAGAGAGCCGGTCCCCTCGTGGCTCATCTCCGTCCATGTAGCGCCGTCGTAGTGCAGGACAGTGCCGTTCAAACCAACGGCGAAGACATCCGATGCCGCGGTGCCCCAGACAGCCTGAAGCCACCCGGCCGTGCCGCTCGTCATGGGGCTCCATGTGGCCCCGTCGTAGTGCTCGATGGCCTCTCCCACGGCGAAGACGTCAGCAGGAGAACTGCCCCAGACTCCGTTCCTCTGCTGCTGGCTGACCTGCGCCAGGCTCCAGCCATTGCCGTCAAAGCGGTGAACGGAGGCCCCAACAGCGAACACGTTGGTCGCCGAAGTGCCCCAGACCGCGGTCTTCCAGCCCAGATCCTCCTCAATGATGCTCCAGTCGCTGCCGTCCCAGCGCCAGATATTGCCCATGTAGTCCCCGGCGAAAACGTCTTCGGGGGAAGTGCCCCAGACGCCGTGCAGCCCGCAGGAGGCCAGGGATGCCGTGTTGCTGCTCATGGTGGTCCAAGCAGAGCCGTCGTAGTGCAGGATGACTTCATTCCCGACAGCGAACACGTCAGCGGCGGAGCTGCCCCAGACACCATACAGGTGGTTGGCCGTGCCGCTCTTCATGGTGCTCCAGGCAGTCCCGTCGTAGTGCAGAACGGTGCCTGACAGGCCAACGGCGAAGACGTCGGTTGCGGAGCTGCCCCACACGGCGGTCAAACGGTGTCCCTGGGGCAGCGGGTTGTCCCAGCCCCATTCGCCCGTCGTGGCGGCCACGAGCGTCTTCGGTGGGATAGCCAACATCGCGGCCATGATGGCCAGGACCATGACGACCCCGCCGAGCCGGAAAGCGCAGCTTCCGCTTCTCATACAGATCCACTCAACCTTCCGCGTTGCCGCCAACTTGCCTCTCGCGCCGGATGGCTGAAGAAAGGATTCAGCCAGACAGTATATCACTCGCCACCAGCAGGCTGGCTGGCGGTTGTGGCGCCCCCTCACGGTCAGGGTCACCAGAGGCCGATCAGGTTGTCTGCGTGGCGTACAGAATGGACCTGGCCCGCGTCCCTACGGGGGAGACAAAGCCCATCCGCCGCAGGCAATAGGCCATTTTCTGGGCCAGCGGACGGGGCATGGCCAGGGCTGCCGCGAGGTCGCCGGTGGTAA
>CAYPDY010000231.1:0-2577 GCA_964409515.1 uncultured Dehalococcoidia bacterium | reverse complement strand
CACCCCTGGAATCTGCAGTGCTTTGGCCAGGAAGGGAGCGGGATCGTCGATGCACCCTTCAGGGGCGTACACCCCTTTGCCCCGGATCTGTCCGCGGACCACGGCTTCGACGGCCGTGGCCGCGGCTGAACCAACGACGTGGCCCGTGTCGTCCTGCACCTCATAGACGAAACGGATGTGCTCCTTCCCCTTTGTGCCCAGTACCTCTACCTGCATGACGCCGCCGGGCAGGTCCGGCATTTTCACCTCGAAGTACGGCTCCCCTTCCGGCGAAGCCATGTACTCGGTGGCGAAATCGGCGGGGGACTTGCCGTTGGCGAGGCTCTTCTGGTTGGCGAAGCCATACTTCACCAGTCCCCGAAGGAGCTCATTGGCCTCCGGCTGGTAGCACGCGCACCTCACGGTCACTTCCTCGAGGCCCTTTATGAAGCGTGGGATGGTTATGGGCTCGCTGTGGCCCAGGTAGTAGACATCCCGGGGGCCAACAGGGTCCAGGAACTGTACGGTCTGCTGCCCTCCGAAGGCTGGGACCATGGTCCATTTGCCGCCCAGGTACTGCGTGACGTCGCCGTTCAAGCAGTGGAACAGGTGCCGGTAAACGGAGGTCTGCACCCGCCAGTACTTGTAGACAAAGGTGATGTGCACTGCCTGCGTCCGGTCCAGCTGCTGGCTGGCATACTTGGCGAACAGGTTGGACAGGCCGGGCGTCTCACCGATGCAGGAAAGCACCAGGATACCAGCCTTTTTCGCCAGCCGGTCATACTCGGGGTTAGTGAAGAGTTCGGTGGTAGCATCGAAGTCGTCACTGATATCGACGTAGTTGACCTTGTGGTCGATAGCCGCCTCCAGTACGCCCTTGAAGTACTTGTAGAAGGGTCCCACGGCATTGAATACCACGTCCGCCTGTTCGAGAATCGCGTCCAGGCTCTTGCGGTCGGTGACATCCACCTCTTTCGGGGTGGCTTTTGGTCCCGCCTTCTTCGCCGCCAGCGCGGCGGCCTCGGGGAACTTGTCGGCCACGATCAGCGCCGAGACAGCATCACAACCCGCCAGGGTGCGCGATACATATCTTCCCTGCTGCCCGCAGCCCAATACTGCTACTCTCATTGATCTCCTCCGGTCCGATTCATTAGAAGGCCGCTCAGTCGCACTTCTTGTCGACCCCGGCCAGTCCGTCGTCCAGTGCTTCGCAGGCCAGGTCCAGCAGGTCCTTCGTGATGGTGCAGTTTGGTGCGATCACGGAGGTGTTCGGTGGAAAAGGCCCGATGTTCACGCCCTTCCCGGCGGCTATGCGCGCCACCGTGAACGTGGGCCAACCTGCCCACAGTCGCCCTCCGGCGTCAGTGTTCCGGTCCTGCTTTATGAAGGGCTCCCTGGTCTCCCGGTTCTTGACCAGCTCCACCGCCCAGTAGCAGCCCCGCCCAGCCACCTGGCCCACGCACTTGTGCCTCTTCTCCATGTCCCTGAGCCTGGGGAGCAGGTATTCGCCCACGTTGTACGCCTTCTCTATGCACTTCTCTTCGATCATGTTGTCCAGGTTGGCCTCCACCGCCGCCATGACCACGGGGTGGGCGAAGAATGTCCCGCCCGTGTTCCAGCGGTTCTGCCCAAAGAAGTCGGCGATCTCCCGGTTCACCACTACACCACCCACGGGCAGTTGGGAGCTGCCGATGTTCTTCCCGATGCACATGATGTCCGGCGTGGCCCCGCCATATGCCTGGTAGGCAAACCAGGATCCCAGCCGCCCCGCACCCATCAAGATCTCGTCGTCTATCCACAGGATCCCCAGGTCCCGGGTCAGCTGCCGTAGCTGCGGGAAGTACTCCGGGGCGGGCAGCAGCGCCGCCGTCCCGTAGGCCACCTCGGTGATGATGGCCGCAATGGTCTCCACGCCAATGGACCTGATCATGCTCTCGGCCGCGTGGATGCAGGCCAGCGTGCCGTCCGCCATCTTGCATCTCGGGTAGGTCTGTCCCAGGCTGCACCGATAGCAGTTGTGCCCGGCAACCACCAAGGCTGATCCCTGCTTGCCCGGCACATCCCTCACCCAGCGCGGCTCACCGGCCGAGCACAGGTTGTGGGCGGAAAAGCGGATGCGGCTGCAGGCATCCCCGCCGGCCGTCCAGCCATGGTAGTCCCATTCCCTGGTGACGACGTTGGGGCGGTTCATGTGCAGGCGCGCGATCTGCAGCGCCAGCTCGGTGGCCTCACTGCCTGAGCACACCCAGCGAACGGCCCCGGCCCAGTTGTCCGGCCCGAGGATATCCTCAATTAGGAGCTTCGAGGCCCTGGCTTTGTAGCGGTTGGTCATCCCTCCTTCGGGGGCGAAACCGAAATCGTCGCAGGCCTGCTGCACCGCCGCCATCACCTTGGCGTTTCGCAGCCCGTTGATACAGGAGTAGTTGCCGCTCATCATGTCCAGCATCCTGGTGCCGTCGGAGTAATAGACGAAATGCTCGTCCACCCGCTCGACGTACTGGATGCGTTTGCTCAGCTCCGAGAGCGTGGATACCTGATGCAGGCAGTACTTGAGATCCCATTCCTTCATTACTTCCCGGGTAAACTGTTCAGTGGCCA
>CAYPDY010000230.1:971-2594 GCA_964409515.1 uncultured Dehalococcoidia bacterium | reverse complement strand
TGCCCGGAAAGCAAACAGCCGATGCCGCCAGGTCCAATCTCATACTCACTGTTGCCCGAAGGCGATCGGGTCCTGGTCTACGCACCAAAGGGCGGCTCCTGGAAGTGGTATACGATGAGCCTCAAGGGCTCACCCAGCCTCAAGCTGTGAACCGGCATTGAATAATGACCCATATAGGGTTGAAATCGGCGTTGAATATTGACCCACGTCATCGGGATCTCCGAACTCTCAGGGAAGCAGGTAAATCGCCTGAGAGAGAGGAGGGACTGCAAGGAGATGCTGACCGTGGAGACAATACGCAAGATCCGGTGCGCCTACCACCGGGATAAGAAGTCCATCCGGCAGATCGCCAGGGACTTCCACCTGGCTCGCAACACCGTGAAGAAGATCCTGCGAGGAGAGGCGACCGAGCTCACCTACCAGCGCACGACACAGCCGTTGCCCAAGCTCGGCCCCTTTGAAGAGACCTTACTGTCCCGCCTTTCTGCCGACAGCAAGAGACCGCGAAAACAGCAGCGGACAGCGATGCGCCTTTTCGAAGAACTGCAGCAGGAAGGCTTCGCCGGCAGCTACGACAGCGTGCGGCGCTACGTGAAGAAGTGGCGAAAGACGGTGGCCCCATTGCAGGCTACGGCGTACATCCCGCAGGTGTTTGCTCCCGGTGAAGCCTACCAGTTCGACTGGAGCCACGAACTTGTCGAGCTTGCCGGGATTCCCGTGACGGTGAAGGTGGCGCATTTGCGCCTGTGCCACAGCCGGATGCCCTTCTGTGTGGCGTATCCCAGAGAGAGCCTGGAGATGGTGCTGGACGCGCATGTCAGGGCTTTCACTTTCTTCGGCGGCAGCTGCCAAAGAGGGATCTACGACAACCTGAAGACCGTAGTCACCAAAGTGCTCCTTGGCAAGGATCGCACCTTCCACCGCCGCTTTCTGCAGCTTTCCTCCCATTACCTGGTGGAGCCCGTGGCCTGCACACCGGCCGCCGGCTGGGAAAAAGGGCAGGTGGAGAACCAGGTGGGGTTCATCCGGGAGCGCGTCTTTGTACCCCGCCTGAAGTGCCAGGACCTGGAGGAGCTGAACCGGCATCTTGTGGATCGGTGTCACCAGCTGGCCGCGGGACAGCGGCATCCCGAGTTCCAGGAGCGCACCGTGGCGGAAGTCTTCCTGGAGGAACAGCCGCGGCTGCTTTCCAGCCGAACGCCCTTTCTTGGCTTCAAAGAAACGCCGGTGCGCGTCTCGTCCACTTCACTCGTCTCCTACGACAACAACCGCTACAGCGTGGACGCCAAGGCGGTCGGCCGCACGGTGATGCTGCGCGCCTTTGCGGACCGCGTCGTCGTGGTGGACTCCGGGGTGGTCATCGCAGAACACAGGCGGCTATTTGGCAGGAACCAGGTCCGCTACGACCCGTGGCACTATGTCGCCGTGCTGGAACGCAAACCCGGCGCCTTGAGAAACGGAGCACCGTTTGTGGATTGGGAACTGCCGGACGCCCTGAGCGCCGTACGAGAGGCGCTTAAGCTCCGGCCCGACGGAGACCGTCAGTTTGTCGGCATCCTCAGCGTCATACGTCTCTATGGGCTGGAGGCCGTCGAACACGCTTGCGCAGAAGCGCTTGGGGTC
>CAYPDY010000230.1:0-961 GCA_964409515.1 uncultured Dehalococcoidia bacterium | reverse complement strand
AGCAAGGACGTGGTGCTCAACGTACTCGGTCGCACGCACGATGGGCCCGATGTCGCTCCTGTCTTGCGGGAAAACCAGGTGCCAGCGCTCTCCATCCTGCCGGTCGCTGACTGTGGCCGGTACGACGCGCTTCTGACCGGGCGGACAGGAGGTGCTTATGCTGCGCGATGAGATCCTCACCGCCATGGACGACCTCCATCTTGCCGGCATGAAGAGCGTGCTGGACGAGACCTTGGCCCTTGGCACAAGGCAGCGCCGAACGCCGGAGCGGCTGCTTCTCGACCTTCTGGAGGCGGAGATCGCAGAAAGGAAAGCCAGAAGCATACGGTACCGGCTGGGGCTGGCAAAGTTCCCCGTGGACAAAGACCTGGACAGCTTCGACTTCCCGGCTTCCCCGGTCGAGGAGGTACGAATCCGCTCCCTGTATGTGGGCAGCTTCCTGCACACAGGGAGCAACCTGCTCTTCATCGGCGGCACCGGGACTGGCAAGACCCATCTGGCCATCGCCATTGCCAGGCACCTGGTCCAGGAGGAGAAGCGGGGGCGCTACTTCAACGTGGTGGACCTGGTGAACCAGTTGGAGCAGGAGAAGATGCAGGGCCGCGGCGGCAAACTGGCGGAGAGCCTCCTGCGGCTCGATCTGGTGGTACTCGATGAGCTTGGCTACCTGCCGTTCTCGAAAAGCGGCGGACAGCTCCTCTTCCACCTGATCTCCAAGCTCTACGAGCGAACCCCGCTCATCGTCACGACGAACCTCACCTTTGGGGAGTGGCCGCAGGTCTTCGGAGACGGCAAGATGACCACCGCGCTTCTGGACCGGGTCACTCACCACTGTGAGATCATCGAGACCGGCAACGACTCCTGGAGGATCCGGACCCGGAACTCACCGCCCAACTGACACCAACACCCGGGTCAATTTTCAACGCCGATTGACATTCCGTGAGTACTGACTGAGACGGCA
>CAYPDY010000229.1:0-2619 GCA_964409515.1 uncultured Dehalococcoidia bacterium | reverse complement strand
TACGACGCCTTCAGGCGCGACGGCATACACAAGATCAGGATGCCGGAGCCGTACGTCGCCTTCAAGAGGCAAATCGACGATCCGCAGAACCACCCCTTCCCTTCACCCAGCGGCAAGATCGAGATCTACTCGCAGCGGCTGGCGGACATGAACAGCCCCGAGATGCCTCCAGTTCCGAAGTACATCGAGCCCTGGGAGGGGAGGCGCGATCCGCTGGCGAAGCAGTACCCTTTGCAGCTCATCACCACCCATAATCTCAAGAGGGCGCACTCCCAGTATCACACCCTGCCCTGGCTGAGGGAGCTCGAGAAGCACGCGGTGCTGATGAACCCGGCGGACGCCCGGGCCAGGGGCATTGAGGACGGCGACACGGTCAGGGTCTTCAACGACCGCGGCGAGATACGGATCCTGGTCAGGCTTTCGGAGAGGATCATGCCCGGGGTGGTGGATGTGCCGCAGGGCACCTGGTACGATCCCGACGAGAACGGCATCGACCGGGGCGGCTGCGCCAATACCCTGACCAGGGACGCGCACTCACCCGGCGGGGCCTTCTGCACCAACACGGCCCTGGTAGAGGTGGAATCTGAACGAGGAGAGACGAGGCACAAGAGATGAGCGAGACACAGACCATAGCCCAGCTTTTCGACCTGTCCGGCAGCGTGGCTGTAGTGACCGGCGGCGCCATGGGGATAGGCCAGGCCATTGTCCACAGGCTGACGGAGGCGGGGGCGGCGGTGATGGTAGCCGACATCAACCTGGCTGCGGCCGACAAGACCGTGGAGGAGGTCCGGGCCAGGGGAGGCAAGGCGCAGGCCATCGCCGCTGACGCCGGCAGCACGGCCGACGCCGCCAAGGTGATGAAGACCGCCAGGGACGCCTTCGGCCACCCCAACATACTGGTGAACAACGCCGGCATCTACCCCATGATGCCCTTTATGGACGTCAAGGACGAGATGCTGGACAGCACCATCGACCTCAACCTGAAGGGCATGTTCAAGTACTCGCGGGCAGCCGCCGCCGCCATGATCGAAGGGGGCCGTGGCGGCCGCATAGTAAATCTGGCCTCGGTTGACGGCCTTCATCCCACCTTCGGGGCATCACACTACAGCAGCTCCAAGGGCGGCGTGATCATGCTCACCAAGGCCATGGCCCTGGAGCTGGCGCCCCACGGAATCATCGTCAACGCCGTGGCCCCCGGCCAGATCCGGACAGCCGGTAGCCGGGATTGTGCCACCGAGTTCATGGCCGCCGGGCACAACGTGAACGACCTGGTCATAGACCGGGAACGGTACCCTCTGAAGCGCAAGGGCGTGCCCGACGACATCGCCCGGGTGGTCCTCTTCCTGGTCAGCCGGGCCGCGGACTACATGTGCGGCACCGTGCTGCTGGTGGACGGCGGTTTTTCGATCTCATGAGTGCGGAACAGGAGGCATCAGAATGGCAGAAATCAACGACTACAGCGGCCCGTTCAATCCTCACCTGGGCTTCAGCGATCTCTCCAAGGACTTCCTTCTCAAACTAGTCCGCATCTGGCAGTGGGCCTGGCTGCAGCTGGACGCGGCCTGGTACGAGCCTCTGAGGGAGAAGGTGGGTGGGGAGGTGGCGCACGGCTGCGACCTGGAGATGTGGCTCCGGTGCGCCGAGCGCTGCAACACGCGGTACGCCAGAATCGCCAGAATCCCCAACAAGAGCGCTGTGGACTGCCTCAAGGTCCTGCAGCTGCCGCTGGACAACACTATGGGAGCGGTCTATCCCACCACGAAGGTGATCAGGGACGAGAACTACGCCACGATCACCGTCGAGAAGTGCCCCAGCCTGGAGTTCTGCGAGAGAAGCGCCCCGGAGCGGATAGTACCCATGTGCGTCATCATGGAGCCCCACCTGATCCACTGGTACAAGGTAAACACCGACGTCATACTGGCGGCCACCAGGCTCCCGCCGCGGAAGAGCACCGATGGCATCGCCTGTCAGTGGGTGTACAGCCTCCCGGCGCAGAAGGGGGTCAAGGTCAGGGCCAGGGAGGAGGTGGTCGACGAGACCACCAGCCCGCCGCAGGTGGATGATCTCAGCGGGCCCTATTACCCGAACCTCACCCACGCCGATTTCTCCAAGGCCTTCCTGCTCCGGATGATGACCGCCTGGCAGTACGCCTGGCTGGTGATGAACGAGGGCTACTACTTCGCCGTCATGCGCCGGTTCGGCCGCGAGATGGCCGACGAATGCGAGAGCGCGGCCTGGCTCAGGGTGGCCGAGCGGACCAACAAGCGGTTCGCCCCCCTGGGCGAGTTCAAGCTGGAGACCGTGACCGACTCGCTCAAGCTCCTGCAGCTGGCCATGGACAGCACCATGGGCTACTTCCCCGCGAAATACGATATCAAGGGCCCCAACCACGTCGTGATGAAGATAGGCCGGGGGAACTGGCCCGACTACATGGAGAAGCCTAATCTCCAGAGGACCCCGCCCATGTACCACAATGGCGGCCAGCCGATCCTGGAGAAGTACCTGGTGAACCCGAAGATCAAGGTGACGCCGGTGCGGGTGCCGCCGCGGAATGAATACGACGACATCGACTGCGAGTGGGACCTGAGGCTGGAGTAGCCGGGACCGTCTGGCCCCTAG
>CAYPDY010000228.1:0-2653 GCA_964409515.1 uncultured Dehalococcoidia bacterium | reverse complement strand
AAGCGGCTGGCGCAGGAGGCCGATGTCCTCATTGAATCCGGCCGTCCCGGCTACCTGGACAGCCTGGGACTGGGATACGCCGGACTGGCCCAGATCAACCCCCGGATAGTCATGGCCTCCATCACGCCCTTCGGGCAGAGCGGTCCCTACGCGCAATACAAGGGGCCCGACATCGTGGTCAGCGCACTGAGCGGATTCATGGGCATGAACGGTGACGCCGACCGGGCGCCGCTGAACACCAGCGTGCCGCAGGTGTACACCTACGCCTCCGCGCACACCGCGCAGGCTATATTGCTGGCCCTCTACCACAGAGAACGGACGGGCCGCGGCCAGTACATCGACACCTGCGCCATGCAGAGCATGACCTCGAACATCATTGAGTTTGACTATCTGGCTGAATACGGCAACCTGGTCGGTGCGCGTGATGGCAATGCCTACCGGGCCAACGGCATTGTGCGCACCTTCGTCAGCCCCTGCAAAGACGGCTATGTATGCTTCTTCCTCTACGGAGGAGCACACGGCGCCCACTCGAACCGCGAGCTGCAACAATGGATGGAATCCGAGGGCCTGCCCGAGCCTCTTTTCCAGGGAATGGACTGGGACCAGCTCGACCTGAACACCACCCCGCCCGAACAGGTAACGGCCATCTGTCAGGCTTTCGACCGTTTCTTCAAGACGCGAACCAGAGCGGAAATACAGGAAAGGGCAGTCCTCAGAAAGATACTCATGGCCCCCTGCTGTACGGTCTCCGATCTGGTGTCGAGCCCCCAGCTCCAGTCAAGGGGATTCTGGGCCGGAGTGAAGCATCCGGAGATTGGCGACACCATCCTCTACCCCGGTTCCTGCGCCCGATCTTCGGCTTCCTCCTCCAACGGCTTGCGTCGAGCCCCCCTGGTCGGCGAACACAACCAGGTGATCTCGGCCGCACCACCGGCTGCCCCATCCAACGGACCCTCCCGGCTTGACGGCGGGATCGGCGCGCCGGCGGGTGCCGGGCATAACGGCCACAAGGCGCTGGCCGGCCTGAAGGTGGTGGATTTCACCCAGGCCATGGGCGGCCCCCTGGCCACCCGGTTGCTGGCCGATCAGGGCGCCACCGTAGTGCATGTCGAATCGGAGCTCAAGATAGACATCTACCGGGTCACGCCCCCCTACAAGGCGCGGAAGCCCGGGATCAACCGCAGCCTCCTGTTCGGCAACTTCCAGGCCGGGAAGTACGGCCTGGCACTGAACATGAAGCACCCCAAACGGGCTGCCGAGATCCTGAGGGAACTGGTAGCCTGGGCGGATGTCATGGTCGACAGTCGCACGCCCGGCGTTCTGGAGAAGTGGGGGTTCGGCTATGACGAGCTGACCAAGATCAATCCCGGCATCATCCTGGCCCGGCTGACCAACCAGGGACTTGAGGGGCCCTGGGCCTCACACCCGGGCTACGGCACCCAGATAATAGGGCAGGCGGGCATGATAGGCGTCCTGGGCTGGCCCGACCGCGACCCTCTGATGTTCGGCCGGGCTACCTACGCCGACATAGTTGCCAGCAGCCTTTTCACCACCTACCTGCTGGAGGCCATTCTCCATCGCCAAAATACCGGAAAGGGTCAGCATCTCGATGTCTCCATGGTAGAGTGCTGCCTGGCCTTCCTGGGAACGGCCCTCCTCGACTATACTGTCAACGGAAGGGAAATCGCCAGAATGGGGAACCGCAGGCCCGACGCTGCACCCCACGGAGCGTACCCCTGCTCCGGCAGCGACAAGTGGTGCGCCATTGCCGTGTTCTCCGACAGCGAATGGGGCCTGCTCTGCGCGGCCATGGGCCAGCCGGGACTGGCACGAGACCCCAGGTTCGCCACGCTGGCTGCCCGGAAGGCCAATGAAGACGAGCTGGACCGCCTGGTCGGCGCCTGGACCAGCACCCTGGCCGCCCGCGAGGTCATGACCACCCTGCAGGCCGCCGGCGTGGCCGCCGGTGCCATCCAGGACTTCCGGGAGGTCCGGGAGGACCCTCAGCTCAATCTCCGCGGGCATTTCGGAACCGTGCCTCACTCGGAGATGGGCTCCCACACCGTCTTTGGATTCCCGTACCTTCTGTCCGAGACCCCGTGTGCGCCGCCCATGGGGGCCCCCTGCCTGGGCGAGCACAACGAATACGTCATCTGCCAGCTGCTGGGTCACAGCGACGAGGAATTCATGGAGATGTACCACGAAGGCGTGTTCAAGTAGACACGCAACGCCAGATCCAACCAGGCGACCACATGTGCGTCTGGTCCAGGCCCGCCATGCGGGCTGCCGCCCATGATCATAGACGCCCCGCCCTCATCGGGGGAGGGCCAGCCGGGCGCTGCCAGGCCGCCCCGATTGCAGCTCACAGAGGTGTATCTGGACAGCGAGACGATCGGCGGCGCCATGATCCAGCTCATGGAGTACAGGCGGCTCCCACCCTAGAAATCCGGCCGAAAAGTGCCTGTCGGCACGCATAACGGGTATACTTGGGCAGACGAGGGAGACGGAGGTCCGAGTATGCTGGGGACACGCACTGCCCAATACGGCCTTTTCGAGGCTGACCACCTGTATCTTGATTTCGTGGGTCGTGACTCCTTTTGCTCAAGTTCTACAGTTTGGTCCAGAAAACAGGGGGTTTTGTTCGGGAATTTGG
>CAYPDY010000227.1:0-2667 GCA_964409515.1 uncultured Dehalococcoidia bacterium | reverse complement strand
CTGCGCTGCGGTGAGTGCTGCCGGCGCTACCAGGTCCGGCTGGACCTGGCGGAGGCGCGGCGCATAGCCGGCGGGCTGGGGCTGACCGGGGATGAGTTCCGGGACAGGTATGCCGATCGCCGCTGGCCGGGCGAGGCGAGCCTCCTTGTTCGCCAGGAGAACGGTGCCTGTGCTTTTCTGCAACGCGCGGCTGGAGCCGGCGATGACCTGTGTGCCATCCACTCCTTCAAGCCTTCGAGCTGCCGGGAGTGGACGGCGGGTTTCCATAGGGACGAGTGCCGGGCCGGCCTGGCCAGGCGCTGGGGACTTTCGGTCGACTCCGGGGGGGAGCTGAGGGGCCCGGACGGGAAGATGCGGGATTTTCGTCTGTTCATCGACTCATTGGCTAGGGACAGGAGGACTTGAAATGCCGATCTACGAATACAAGTGCCAGGCTTGCGACATCAAGTTTGAGGTCAAGAGGGGCTTCAGCGAGAGCAGCGGGGCCAGCTGCCCGCGGTGTCAGTGCCAGGCACAGCGCATCTTCTCCCCGGTGCCCATAGTCTTCAAAGGCCCCGGGTTCTATGTCACCGACAATGCGTCCGACGGCAGAAGCGCGGCCACCAGCAGCAAGAGGGACGAAGACAAGCCGGCAGAGAAGAAGGCGGAGCCGGAGACTGCCCCCGGCAAGACAGGTGAGAAGGCGTCCGAGGCGGCGCCGGCGAGCGCGAAGCCAGCAGAGGTCAAGGCGTGACAGCCGCCCCGGAGGCCTGACGCCGGAGCGGCTGTCCGGCCCGGGCATCACCCTTTTCACCCCGTGACACGGGCGCGCGGGGCGTTCCCCCCGCTCAACAGCGCATGACGATGGCAAGAAACGACTACTACGAAGTTCTGGGCGTGGGCCGGGATTCCGATCCGGCCGTCGTCAAGAAGGCCTATCGCAACCTGGCTATGCAGTACCATCCCGACCGGAACCCCGGCAACGGCGAGGCAGCCCAGAAGATGAAAGAGGTCAACGAAGCCTATGCCGTGCTGTGCGATCCGCAGAAACGCAGCCTGTACGACACCTACGGCCATGCCGGGCTGGAGGGCTTCACGCAGGAAGACATCTTCCGCAGTGTTGACTTCAGCAGCCTGTTCCGGGAGTTCGGTTTCGGTGACGGGCTCTTTGACGGCCTTTTCGGCCGAGCAGGATCGGGGCGGAGGTGGCCGAGGAGAGGGGCCGACCTGCGCTATGACCTCAGCCTGACCCTGGAGGAAGCCGCCAGCGGCATCGAGAAGACCATCGAGCTGCCCGGCGCGTCACCCTGTGCGTCATGCCGGGGGACTGGCGCGCAGGCCGACGGGCTGGAGACCTGCCGCAGGTGCCAGGGCGCCGGCCAGGTGGTCAGGGAGCAAAGGTCGGGGTACAACGTCGTTCGTCAGATCACCGTCTGCGGGGAGTGCCGCGGGCGGGGCCGGATCATCAAGTCCGCGTGCCCGGATTGCCAGGGGAAGGGCGTGATCGAGACGAAGAAGGACCTGCGGATCGAAGTCCCGGCCGGTGCCGATACCGGGTACGGCATCAGGATCGAGGGGGAAGGGGAGGCCGGCCCCGGAGGGGTGTCCGGTGATCTGTACGTTGTGGTCGAGGTGGAGCGGCACCCCGTCTTCGAAAGGCATGGCGATGACATCTACCTTCAGCAAGACGTGTCCTTCCCGGTGGCGGCCCTGGGTGGCGAGGCAGTGGTGCCCGGGCTGGTCGGCGAGCTCAAGGTGGACATACCGGAGGGGGCCCAGACCGGCGCCGTGATAAGGGTTCCCGGGCAGGGCATGCCCCGCCCGGGCAGGCGCGGCCGGGGAGATCAATATGTGGTGGTCAGGGTGGTCACTCCCACCCGCCTCAGCCGCGAAGAGAAGGAGCTGCTCCGGCAGTTCCAGAAACTGAGGCAGAAGTCGGATGGCGGCCAGCCGGGCGGTGCCGGGAAGGGCCGGACGCGGTAGAATGGTCGAGGAGGGTACGGACAATGGGTGAAGAGTTGGGGCATATTGAGAGACCTTCAGTGGAGTCGTTCGGCAGTGAGAGGAAGCTCTTCGTCGTACCCCTCATTCTGCGGGGCAAGGACGCACCGGCCGAGTACTGTGAGAAGTTCGACCTGTACTGGCAGCAGGTCGGGGAGCAGCTGGCCAAACTGGAAGAGAGGACCGGTCCGGTGCAGTACATCTACCATGAGGCCATCGTGGCCGGTGGCGAGGATGGCCTGAAGATCATGGAGCAGATGAGTGCCAGCAGCTGCGCCCTGGTCAAGCTGAGGTGTGAAAAGGGCGCCAGGCTGGAGGCCACGGATGACAGGGAGCTGGCTGAGGAGAACATGGACTGGGAGAGGATAATGCTGGGCGGCTTCCTCAGCGAGAAGGTGGCCAGGCTGGTGAGCCAGTTCTACGTGGACGCTTCCCGGAAGAGATACGAGCACATGGCGAAGAGGATAGACGAGACGCTGAAACCGGGGGAGCGAGGCATACTGTTCATCACCGAAGGGCATGCCCTGCAGTTCCCCAACGACACGCAGGTATTCACCGTTTTCCCTCCGGCACTGGACCAGATTCACAAGTGGTTCCGTGATTCCGCGGCGGCCGGACGGGAGAGCGATTAGGGGATGCTGTAACATGTTGGTCGGCAGGGGTTGACGTAGAGAGAAGAGACCCCGC
>CAYPDY010000226.1:0-2684 GCA_964409515.1 uncultured Dehalococcoidia bacterium | reverse complement strand
CCGGCTTCCTGCCCCGGGTGAAGAACTTCAACGTGGCGGTGACCGAGGAGCGGGGCCGGGTGGTCTTCCTGCGCAAGGTCATCCCCGGCGGGGCCGACAAGAGCTACGGCATACACGTAGCCCAGCTGGCCGGCCTGCCGCGGTCGGTGATCCACCGGGCCCAGGAGGTGCTCGCCGACCTGGAGGGCGATCATCAGGCCCGGGCCCCGCAGGCCCGGAAGGGACGCCGGCCGCCCGCGTCACCCCCGGAGCAGATACTCCTTTTCGGCTCAAAGCCCCCGGCGCTAGACGAGCTGCTGAAGCTGGACCTCAACTCCATGAGTCCGCTGGAGGCCCTCAACAAGCTCTACGAGCTGCAGAAGAAGGCGAAGCCGGAATAGGCTCGCCCCGGCTACACGGCCAGCCCGCGGCCCTCCAGGTCGTCGGCCACTTCGGGCAGACCCATCTCCACCAGCTTGGCCCTGGTAGGCAGCCCGCTGGGCACATCCCAGCCGCGCAGGGCGTAGAGCTCGCTCTTCATGTCCTCGAACTTCTCCCGGTCGAACACCTGCCCCTTACGCGAGATCACTTCGCCGTTCTTCCCCGGGACCAGGCAGTCCCTGACCGTCCAGTCCATCTTGAGCGGCCGGGTGTGGTAGAAGTCGGGCAGCCTGTCGCTCTCCCGGCCCCGCCCTCCCTCTCTCAGCAGGATGGCCCGCTGCAGATGGACGATCCTCTCGCCGATGCGGTACAGGTCCTGTTCGGAGACCTGCTGCCCCAGGATAGCCGAGAGCATCCGGTTCTCGATCGTCGGGTCGCCAACGTGGTCTTCCGTGTATTCGCTGTCGGACATGGGAAACATCCAGAGGCACAGTATCAGGCAGTCGCTGCTGTAGGCGCGGTCCTGCACCATCCTGGCCGCCAGCGCCTTGCCCTCATACGTGGAGAAGTCCACCGCCTGCTCTCCGCCCCAGAAGCGCCGGGCGATGGCCCGGATCACATCGCCGTTCAGGTAGGCCCCCGGCTTGCCGGCGGCGTACTCCGACCACAGGCACCCGCCCCGCCCCAGTATCTGCGAAGTCTGCGCCGTGGCGTATCTGGGCTCCATGACATAGATCAGCCCGGTGTAGAGCAGCAGCCTGGGATCCAGGCTCACCACGTGGCCCAGGCTGTCACAGATCGATCCCTCCAGCAGACCGGGCGCCCCGAGCTTCTCGGCGGCTCTCGTCGGCCCCAGCGCCAGGACCTCGCCGATGCCCTCCTTGGCCGTCACTTTCTGCAGCAGCGTCTCCATGAACTCCAGGCTCCCGATCTTCGATATGGGGATGCCTGCGTCCTTCTCAGAAATGAGCCCGGCGGACGCCGCGCGGGCCAGCAGGGTTATGGTCGTGGCCACGCTGTTCACGTCCACCCCGTACTGGTCGCACAGCCTCTCCACCAGGAAGGGCACGTCGGTCGCCTGGCCGTAGAACTTCATGGCGACTGCCTGGTAGAAGGCCGCCGCGCCGCACGCGAACTTGGCCCTGGGACCATCCTTGATCTGGTGGGATATCCTCATGTCGCAGCCTATACACGCGTAGCAGACATCATGCTTCGCATCCGGCGGAACATGCAGGATGGGGTCGACGCGGGGGGTGGCGCCCAGGAGGCGCTTCATCTGCGCCGTCACCTCCCTCAGCGACTCACGGTCCGCGGGCACCGGCCGCCGGGTGCCCGTCACCGCTATCGCCTTCAGCTTCTTGGAGCCCATGACGGCCCCGAAGCCGGCGGCGCCGCTGGCATCCCCATCAGCTATCAGCCCGGAGAAGAGCACCCGGTTCTCGCCGGCCGGGCCGATGGCGGCCACCCTGACCTCCCGGCCGAGCTCCGCTTTCAAAGCGTTGCGGGTGTCAACGGCCCCCCTTCCCCACAGAGCCGCGGCATCCCTGATCTGGGCCGTCCCGTCCTTCACGAAGAGGTAGACCGGTCTCTCCGACTGGCCGTAAACAACGATGCCGTCGAAGCCGGCGAACTTGAGGAATGCCCCCCAGCTTCCGCCGAGGTGCGTATAGCAGAATCCATCAGGGTTTCTGGCCGGGGACTTGCCGTAGATGTTCCAGCGCGTGCCGGCCGGGGCGATGCCCGTGGCCGGCCCCGTGATGAACACCAGGCGGTTCTGGGGGTCAAACGGCTTGACGCCCGGCCCTACCTCATCCCAGTAGATCTTGCTGGCAATGCCTCTGCCGCCCAGGAACTTCCCGGCGTAGTCGCTGGTGGGTACGCTGCTGGTGCTGCCTGAAGTGAGGTCCACTCTGAGAAGCCGGCCGGCGTATCCGTGCTCTTCTGCCATCTCTCCCCCAAATCCGCAATTCCCCCCAATGGCATGATAGCACTGACGGGAGGGGCCCGGCACAATGGGATGAGGACCGGGGGTTCAGCCCGGGGGTTCAGCCCGGGGGTTCAGCCCGGGGGTTCATCTCCGTACTGGAAGACATCTTCGACCGTTACGCCGAAGGCCCGCGCGATCTGGAAGGCCAGGGTGACCGAGGGTACGTACTTACCCTGCTCCAGGGCGATGATGGTCTGGCGGGTGCAGCCGACGCTGTTGGCCAGGTCCTGCTGGGTCATCTCTCCGTGGTCGAACCGGAGCCGCCGGATCCGGTTGGTCACTTCACCCTTGCCCATGATGCGCATCGCTCCAGTAGGCGATCAGGGTGCCCGCGGAG
>CAYPDY010000225.1:0-2692 GCA_964409515.1 uncultured Dehalococcoidia bacterium | reverse complement strand
ATGGCGCTATGATCTCGCGGCCCACAAGGTCATTGCCATCGACGCCGGGCACGTGTGCCAGAACCTCTACCTGGCGTGCACCGCCCTTGGCGCCGGGGCCTGCGCCATCGCGGCCTACGATCAGGCGGCCTGCGACCGGCTGCTGGGCGTTGACGGAGATGAGGAGTTCACGGTCTACATCGCGCCTGTCGGCAAGCGATGAACAGCGGCCTGCGGCCCCTACTCTTCGCCCCAGCGGTACTTGCGGTTCCGGCGCAGCTTGTCGAGGCCGCAGCTGAGGCACAGCCCGTTGTGGCAGCAGATGGTCCCGCCGCATTCGAGGCAGCGCCACTTCGCCTCTTCCTTCTCCAGGAAGCTCTGCATCCCCTGCTCCCTGATGAATCTGAGGTTTTCCACCATGCTCAGGTGGTACTTGGTCCGGTAGCGCTTGTCGAGGCCCTTCAGGCGGGTGCAGGGGAAATCGCCGCACTCATGGCAGAAACGGACCAGCCCCTTCCCCACCAGGCTGCACTGGTGGCTCATGAAGGTGCAGTTCTGGCCGCGGGGCAGGCAGCCGGGGCAGTACTTCCTGGCAAACCCCTTCTTCTTCAGGTCGTTCTTCATCGCCAGGTAGCTGGCGCACACGCCGCAGTTCATCCCGCAGGGGGCAATGAGCTCACCTGTGTCTGACATACGCTTCACCCCTCCCGGTGTTGGCGCCGGTTCCCGTCAGACCGTATTGTACATCCGGCAAGGGAACGCTGCCCGGGCCGCCTTGTATCCTCTCAGAGAATGCGTCAAAATGACGACTATGGCGAAGCGAAGGATACAAGGCAATGTCGCCAATATGCTCACCTACCTGGGAACCCTCTACCGCAATCCCGGGGAGGCGCTGAAGGAGTACATCAGCAACGCCCTGGACGAGTGGCAGGAAGCCCGCAGCAGGGGAGAGGTCGAGGGCCCCTGCCGGGTGAGCTACCTGCTGGAGAAGGGGAGCGTGACCATAGCGTACAACTCCCCGGGCATGGACGAGGCGGAGTTCGCGGAGGCCATGAACAGGGTGGCTGACTCGGCGAAGCCGGGATCGGCAGTGCCTCAGATTGGCCAGCTGGGGATCGGCATGTTCGCCTTCAACCAGGTGGGCAGCAGTTGCACCTTCTACAGCAAGAAGGCGAAGAGATCGGCGACCACGAGAGTTACGCTGACCAGCCGCTCGGACGAATACGAGATCGGGACAGCCAGAAGGCGGGAGTCCCTCGACAGCCCGGGAATGAAGATCGTCATCTCGGGCCTGAATCACGACCCCACGAAGCTGAGAGGGCCGATAGGAGCGGAGCGGCTGCAGCGTCTATTCTCCGAGAAATTCGACTCGTACCTTCGCGAAGGCAGCCTTGAGGTCACGGTATCGTGTGCCGGTGCCGTCCGCCAGGTCCTGCCGTCAGACGTATCCCTGCCTGCGGTGGGCGAGCGGTTTCGGGAGGTGCGCGTGCCGGGAGAGGGGGCCAAGACCGTCAGGTGCCAGCTCTGGTTTGACCCTTCCGGGAAAGGCAGGGTGTCGATCAGGCATGCCGGCGTTCCCATCGTGGAAGAGCTGCGCTCTGCCAACGCCTATGGACTCGAGGACAGCGTCTTCAGCGGCGGCTCGCTCCGCGGGTACATCGACGCCGACTTCCTCAACCCGCTTCCGGCCAGGAACGGCTTCGAGGAGAACCAGGACTGGCTGCTGCTCATCCAGGAGCTACAGCGGATTCGGCCCTTCATCGAAGCGGAGGTGGAGGAGCTCAGGATCAGGGAGGCAGCCCAGAGACTGACCACAATCCAGAAGAGGGCCATGGACCTGGCCAGGGACATCTTGGATGACCGCGAGTTCAGGGGGCTGGAGCTGCTGGGCGGGCTGCGAAGAGAGCGCGCCCCGGCGGCCGAGCATGAAGGAGCCGGTTCGGGCACCCGGACTCCGACAGGAACCAGGTCGAGAGAGAGCGGCAATCTGCTGCGCCCGGGCGGCATGAGGATTGCCTTCACCGAGATTCCTTTTGAGGATGGGGCGGTGCTGCACAGCCGTTTTCAAGACGGAGTAGTCCAAGTGAACACCCTGAACAGGGACTACCGGCGGGAATTCGCCGCCGGCACGGACGAGCAGAGGCTGGTGTACGGCGCCACCATGATCGGCAAGGAGACCATCGCCTTCAATGACAAGAGCAGCGGGGTGAACGACTTCCTGGAGAGGCTGCTCTCGTTCATGTTCGAGGCCAGGGCCAGGATCGGCACCAGCGAGGTCGTTCCGGGCAAGAGGCCCAGGGGCAGGCCTCGCAAGTCCCTCGATGCCTCAAGGCCGAGGGCCGCTAAGAGGAGGCCCCGAAGAAAGCCGCAACTGCCGCTATCGGTGGCGCAGACGGATGGCTGAACTGGACCAAGGGACAACGGCGTCGTCAAGCACCCGCTGTGCACGGCGCCTCCTGGGACGAATACTGCCGGAAGGTGAGGATACCGTGGCTCTAGACAGGGGCAGCTCATGCAGGTGCTGAAGCTCGATCTGCACACCCACTGCGGGGAGGCCAGCATGCGGTCCGCCCCCCACATCAAGTCGGTCAGAGCCATCATAGCCGCGGCCAGGGCCAGGCGGCTGGACGGCATCGCCATCACGGACCACCACAACAAGCCGTGGGGTTTGAAGGCGAGGGAGATAGCCCGGGAGCACTTTGAAGGCCGGCTG
>CAYPDY010000224.1:0-2702 GCA_964409515.1 uncultured Dehalococcoidia bacterium | reverse complement strand
CTTTGGGGACGCCGACTTCCAGCGCGAGATAGTAGCCCAGGAACTGGGGATGTAGGCGGAAGGCAAGAAGGGGGATTATGGACTTTCGGTACACCGCTGAAGAAGAAGCCTTCCGCCAGGAAGTGAGAGACTTCCTGGACAAGGAGCTGCCGCCGGGCTTTCTGGGGATCGACCCCGGACCCGAAGAGGAATCCAGACCGGAGATCTTCGAGATCGCGGGCAAGATGTGGCGCAAGTTCGGCGAGAAGAACTGGATCGGCATTACCTGGCCGAAGGAAGTCGGGGGCCAGGGTGGGAGCATCTGGAAGGAGATGATCCTTCTGCAGGAGCTGGCCTACCGTGGGTCTCCGGGCATGGACCTGGCGATAGCCCAGGCCGAGTTGATCACGCACTTCGGCACTCCGGAACAGAAGCAAAAGTACGTCGTGCCCATCACCAAGGGCCAGGTGAAATGGGCCATCGGCATGAGCGAGCCTAACGCCGGCACCGACACGTTCAACGTGCAGTTGAAGGCGGTGGAAGAGGCAGACGGCTATGTACTCAACGGGCAGAAGATCTGGACCAGCGGCGGACACAACGCCAAGTACGCCATGACCTACTGCCGGACAGATGCCAACAAGCACATGGGACTCAGCGTCTTCATGGTCGACCTGAAGAGCCCGGGGATCACCATGCGCCGCATTGAGCAGGCGACGGGCATCCCGGCCTTCTGCGAGGTCTTCTTTGACAATGTGAAGGTCCCGAAGGAGAACCTCCTCGGGAAGAAGAACGGCGGGTGGGAGATCCTGCTCTTCGCGTTCGGCGCGGAGAGGACCTACGGGCTCTTCACCATATACAATGCCAAGCGGTACCTGGAACAGCTGATCGAGTATGCCAAGGAAACCAAGGACCCCGATGGTGTGCCGCTGGCCAGGGACCCGGTTTACCGCAGCCGGCTGGCGCAGCTTTCCATCGACATCGAGGTGGGCATGAACATGGGCCACGAGCTCAGCTGGATGGCCACCAGGGGGATGCCGACGGTCAAGCCGAGTGCCCAGATCAAGGTCCACGGCGGGCAGCTTTGCCAGAGGCTGGGCAACGTCGGCATGCAGATCATGGGCCTCTATGGTCCGCTCAACGAGGATTCGAAGTGGGTCAGGATCGGCGGCAGGATCAGGCACACGTACATCAGTGCGTTGTCCTTCACCCTGGCCGGCGGCACCACCGAGACCTCCAAGAACCACATAGCCGGCAAGACCGGGCTGGGATTGCCGAAGCAGGTCTGACACTGGTATAGCACTCGACGCGGTCATCGCACCGGTGGCCGCGTCGAGGTTCTCATAGATAGCAGGGAATCAGGGCTACGGCCCTGTCGACTTTTGAGCTTTTCGTCGCCGGGAAGCGGCCGGGCGGATAAGTTGGTGAGCTCCCGCGGCGGGAAGGAGGTTAATGGACTTCAGATTCACTCCCGATGAAGAGGCATTCCACAAAGAAGTTCAGGGTTTCATCGACCAGTTGCTGCCGAAGGACTGGATGGGCGTTGATCCCGACGGACATAACGAACAGGCGGATGATGAGCTGCACCAGTTTGACCTCAAGGGCAGGAAGGCGCTGGCGGCCAAGGGATGGCTGGGGCTGCACTGGCCGAAGAAGTACGGCGGCCAGGAAGCGCCCATGTTCAAGCGCTTCATGCTCGAGCAGGAGCTGATCTACCGCGGGGTCCCGTATTGGGCCATATCGGCGGCCCTCATGACGGGAGACATGATCCTGCAGTTCGGCACCGACGAGCAGAAGGAAAGGTTCGTGCCCCGGATAGCCCGCGGCGAGATGCAGTGGTGCGTGGGCATGAGCGAGCCCGATGCCGGCTCCGACCTGGCCAACCTGAAGCTGCGGGCCACCGAGGATGGCGATTTCTACGTTCTCAACGGCCAGAAGACGTGGCAGACGGGAGCCTACTACGCGGACTGGTCCATTGTATATGCGCGGACCGACGCCAATGTGAAGAAGCAGAAGGGCATCACCACCTTTCTGGTTGACCTGAAGAGCCCGGGAATCACCATGCGCCGCATCCCGCAGATGACGGGCCATCCGGCCTTCTGCGAGATCTTCTACGATAACGTGAGAGTGCCCAAGGCGAACATCCTGGGCACCCTCAACGGCGGCTGGGCCGTCTGCCTCTTTGGCGTGGCCACGGAGAAGAGCTTCGGCTACTGGCTGATCAACAGCGGCCGCCGGGACCTGGAGCTCCTGGTCAAGTACTGCCGGGAGACGAAGGACTACGAAGGCCGCCCGGTCGGCGAGGACCCCCTGATCCGCAGCCGGCTGGCGCAGCTGGCCATCGAGCTTGAAGTGGGGCGCAACCTGGGTATCAGGCTGAACTGGATGGCCACCAAGGGGATGAACATTATTGCCCCGGCGTGCCAGCTGAAGCCTTTCGGGGGCGGCATACTGCAGCGCCTGGGGCATCTCGGAGTGCAGATCCTGGGACTGTACGGGCCGCTGGATGAGGACTCGAAGTGGGTCAGGCTCAGAGGCCGGATGAAGTACCTCTATCTGGGCGCGGTGGCCATGACCATCGAAGGCGGCACCAACGAGGCTTCCAGGAACACGGTGGCCACCATGGGCCTGGGCCTGCCTCGGTAATAGAGTCTATCAGGAAGGAGAGTGCGATGGACCTGGCGTTAAGCGAAGAACAGGAAATGCTATGGAAGTCTGCTCGTGAT
>CAYPDY010000223.1:0-2848 GCA_964409515.1 uncultured Dehalococcoidia bacterium | reverse complement strand
TCGGCGAACTGGCCGATGAGCTGCTCCGCATTCTTGCAGGCCGCCTCGATCTCGGCGCCCTGGCCCCTGGCCCCGTCCATCGTCCCGGCCTCCTGCTCCTTCTGCCCGGCGGACAGGCTCCTCAGCGCGGCCACCTGCTGTTTCAAGCGGTCCTTCCGCCTGATGCACTCGTTAAGCTTGGCCACGACGGGTATATCCCCGGGGGATTCAAGGCGATGGAAGGCCGGCAGAAAGACGGAGCACTTCCGCCTGTCCACGCGGCCGGCCACCAGGGCCTGCAGCGCCGCATTGGGGAGGCTGATCGTTTGCCCCTTGATATCATAGCCTGCGCGGAAGTAGCCCACGACATCGGCCGCCAGGCCCGCCACCTCGCCGGCCGCGCCGACGGCGGCCGCGACGCCGCCTGCGGCGGTGAGGACGGCAGTCATGTCCACTTTGGCCCTCTCGGCCAGCTGCTGCAGCGTCCGGTCCAGCACGGCGGTCCGGGCCTCGAGCTCCTCCAGCCAGAAGTCCAGTTGGGCGGATACCTGGATGGCCTGCACGTCCGGGCCGCAGAAGTCGAGAGAGTCGACGATCAGGATCCGCGCCCCGCCTTCCGGGGGGCACTGGCCCTCTACGGCCCTGGCGACGTCGCCGGCCTTCTGCACCATGGCCTGGAAGGCGGCCAGCGTAGCCGGGTAGCCCGAACTCTGGTCGGCCGTCGTCCGGCCCTCCCCCGCCGACGCCCGGGCTTCATACCTGGCCTTCCTGGCCTGGGCCTCCGCCCTCTCCGCTTCGGCGATGGCCTGCCTCAGCTCCGCTTCCTGGATCAGCTGCTCTGCGGTCTTCTCTTCACCCATGGCTTCTCCCCGCCAACCGCCGCAGCCACAGCTCAAAGGCCACCATCAGGCCCACCCCCGCCAGCCCTCCGCCCACGGCCAGGTAGACCCACAAGTGCACCCTCGGGCCGTCATCCCCCGCAACCTCGCCGGGAACACCGGCCAGGAATCCGCCCGGGACGGTGTAGGTGGCAGTCCCCGAAGGGGTGACAATCGAGACCTCCCTGGCGGCGGACTCCGCCCCGCTCCTGATGATGATCTCCGCCCGGATCTCGCGGTCGCTCGTCACGGTGAACTCGCTGACCTCGATCCCTTCCCCGAAGTCCACCCGCGTGGCGTTGCTCAGATTGGAGCCGGTGATCTTGACCGTCAGGGCCTGCCCCGGCCGGCCATTATACGCCATGAGGCTGTCGATGTGCGGGGCCTCGCCGATGGTGGTGAAGCTCTTTTCCACGCCGTAGCTCATCCCATCGCCCACGGCCCTGGCCTGGAAGTAGTAGGCGGTCCCCAGGTCCAGTCCGTCCAGGTCGAAGTAGAACTCCCCGCCGTCCGACCGGGCGGCCCCCGGGGTCTCGTTGGGATACGGGCCTCCCGGGCTGGTCCCCCAGACGAAGGACACCGTCACTCCAGCCGCCGTGCCCGCCGAGACCAGCTCGCCCCTCAGCCGGGCGGAGCCGCCGGTTATGGTCTCAGCATCATCCGTCCTGACCTTCGGCGCCACCGCCGGCGTGGAGCCGGTGGTGAAGGTCAGGTCTCCGCCGTAGGCCGTCCCGTCCCCCACAGCCACTGCCAGGAAGTGATAGGTGGTGGCCGCTGCCAGCCCACTGAGCGGCTGGCTCAATGTCCCCGTCCCGGTCATGGCCTGGGCCTCGGTGCTGTGGCCATATTCCGTCGTTGGCCCCCAATCGAAGGACACCTGGACTGAGGCGGCCGTACCCAGTCCTGTCAGGCGGAGATTGAGGGTGGCCGAGGTCGTGCCGATCCCACCGACATCCAGGGTAACCACCGCCGGGGGCTCGGGCTCTGCGGAAGCGGTGGTGAAGGTCAGGTCACCGCCATAGACGGTGCCGTCGCCCACGGCCACCGCCCGGAAGTGGTAGGTGGTGGCCGGCTCCAGGCCGCTCAAGGCGAAGCTGGAGGGGCCGGTCCGGCTCACGGTCTCCGCCGTGGTACTGCTGGTGTAGCTGGTGGTCAGGCCCCACTCGAAGGAGACCCGCACCGAGGCCGCCGATCCCAGGCTGGCCAGACTCAGATTGAGCGTGGCCGAGCTCACACCTATGGCGCTGGCCGCCATAGTCGTCACTTCAGGGGGCTCGTCGGGCAGGGCCGCCGTGGTGAAGGCCTGGTCCACGCCGTAGTCCGTCCCATCGCCCACCGCCCGGGCCCGGAAGTGATAGGTGGTCTCCGGGGCCAGCCCGCTCAAGGCATAGCTCAGGGACCCGGTCTCCTCCAGGGACTGGGCAGGGGTGCTGTAGCCGTAGCTGGTGGTCGGGCCCCACTCAAAGGACACCTGCACTGACGCAGCCGTGCCCAGGCCGGTCAGGGTGAGATTCAGCGTGGCGGAGGAAGCGGCGATCCCGGTAGCGGCCGCGGTCGTCACCTCCGGGGGTTCGTCGGGCAGGGAGGCGGTGGTGAAGGTGTGGTCCTCGCCGTAGGCCGCCTCGTCCCCCACGGCCACGGCCCGGAAGTGGTATTCCGTCGCGGGGGTGAGGCCGGTCAGGTCGGCGCTGAAGCCGCCGGCGGCGGTCATGGGCGGAGCGGTGGCCGTGGTGCCGTAGGCAGTGGTGAGGCCCCACTCGAAGGACACGCTGACGCTGTCGGCCGTGCCCGGGCTCACCAGATTGCCATGGACGGTGGCCGAGGTGGTGCCGGTGACGTCCGCCGCCCCGGTGGTCACCACCGGGGCCTGGGCGGGAGCGGCCACCGTGATGTAGCCTTCTTTGGTTTCCGCATCCTGGCCGCCGGCTGAGTCGGTCACCGTCAGCGTCACCGTGTAGGTCCCGGCCGCGTCATAGGCATGGGTGGGGTTC
>CAYPDY010000222.1:0-2945 GCA_964409515.1 uncultured Dehalococcoidia bacterium | reverse complement strand
TAGTGACATTTTCGCTGAACAGTTAGCCGGTGTCAGAATTGTAGGACACCTACACAACGCGCCGGAACCGTTGAACGGTCGGGCGAAATGCCATATCATGGGCCCGCGGGAGGCCGGACGGTGGAGAGCTATGTGGCCCGGACGTTCGACATGGACTTCGTGTACCTGGACCTCGCGTTCTGCGCGGTCTGGATGCTGGTGCTGCTGCGGCGGAGGCAGACGATGGCGCTGTGGTTCGGGCTCTTCGGTGCGCTGGTGGTATTCCTGGTGGACGACGTGCTGTGGCTGCGCGTTCAGCACACCCGCTTCCTGGACGTGCCCCTGAACCGGGACCTGTTCCTCCTCTACTTCTCCTTCACCTACGGCATGATCGAGTTCTCCTACGTCGCCGTCATGTTCGGGGTCCGGTCGGCCCGGAAAGGGGTGCTCTGGACGGTCCTGCTGTACGGGGGGTGGATGGCCACCGCCTTTATCAGCCAGAACATCGGCCTGGACGACCGCCCCATCGACATCGGCCGCGACATGTCGGACAGCCGGGCGGTGCAGGCGGCCCTGGTGGCCGGCGGGTACCTGCTGCTGGTGTTGTTGAAATACACCTGGGGCCCCATGAAGTCGCTGACCCTGAGGCGCCTGGCCGGCCTGTTTCTCGTCGGCGTCGCGGTCCACTTCGGCATGGAGATCACCCTGCTGGCGTCCGGCATCCGCCCCGCCCAGGACTGGGTCGAGGTGCTGCTGTTCAACAGCCTGCTGGAGTTCAACATGGGGATCCCCATTCTGTTCATTCTCTGGACGGCGCTTCAGGCCAGGCGGGTCTCCCGCGCCGGCGGGGAGGGCCCGCTTTCTTGTATGCCCGGAGCTTGAAGTCCTATAATAGGTAACGCCGCGAGGTTGTCACAGTCGAAAGGAGATGCAGAATGCCGCAGGTAGCCTTCTTCCAGAAGAAATTCGTGCCTCTGTCCGAAGCGAAGGTCGGCGTCATGACCCATGCCCTGAACTACGGCACCGCCTGCTTTGAGGGCATCCGGGGCAACTGGAACAGCGAGAAGGGGGAGATGTACCTGTTCCGCCTCCAGGAGCACTACGAGAGGCTGCACCGGAGCTGCCGCATACTCAAGATCGGGCTGGCCTTCGACGTCGACCGGCTGTGCCAGATCACCGTGGACGTGGTCAAGAAGAACGGCTACAAGGAGGACATCTACGTTCGCCCCCTGGCCTACAAGAGCTCGGAGACGGTCGGCGTGAGGCTGCACAACCTCGAGGATGACCTCTTCATCTTCGTGACCCCGTTCGGTCCCTATCTCGATGCCGAGAAGGGGGCCAGGTGCGGCGTCTCGAGCTGGCGCCGCGTGGATGATACCATGATCCCGCCGCGGGGCAAGGTGACGGGCATCTACGTCAACAGCGCGCTGGCCAAGACCGAGGCGCATGAGAATGGTTTCGACGAGGCCATCCTCCTCTCGCAGGACGGCCATGTGTCCGAAGGGAGCGGCGAGAACATCTTCATCATCGCCGACGGCAGGCTGGTGACGCCCGCATCCTGCGACAACATCCTGAAGGGGATCACGCGCGACTCGGTGATCAAGCTGGCCAAGGACGAGCTGGGGCTGGACACGGTGGAGAGGTCCATCGACCGCAGCGAGCTGTACCTCGCCGATGAGTGCTTCATGACCGGAACAGCGGCCAACGTCACCCCGGTGGTCGAGGTCGACCACCGCCCGGTGGGAGATGGGAAGGTGGGGCCCATCACCAGGAAGCTGCTGGCCCTGTACAGCGACGTGATCCGGGGCCGCAACCGCAAATACCTCGGGTGGTGCACGCCGGCCTACCGGAGCAAAAAGGGCGCCCGGGGATAGCCTTGGAGATCGTCCGCGCCTGGCAGTACTGCCTGTTCGTGTTCGTGGCCGTCATGGGCCTGCTTCAGCTGGTGGCGGCAGTCAACGGGCTGAAGGGGATGCTGTTTATCCGCAACAAGCCCGTCACAGTCCTCCTGTCGGCCGCCGCCGTGGTGTTCGCCTTCTGGTGGTTCTTCTACCGGGACGACCGCGTCAACACGGCCATGCGCCGCACGGGGCTGGAGGGGGCGCAGCAGTTCACCGTCTTCTGCTGGACAACCTTCGCCGCCCTGGTGCTCACCCTGGTGCTGGCCTCCCTGATCAGCCGGCTGGTCTACCGCCGCGCGGCAGAGAGCGACCCGGAGGAGCGGACAGAAGGAGCCTATCAGCTGAAGTACGTGAGCTGGTTTGAGGCCCTGAAAGAGGCCGTCAGAAGAAGAGGCGAGGGCGATGCTGGGACTCATCATCCGGGTTGATCAGAGCATAGTCCTCTGGATCAGCCACCTGGTCGGCAAGAGCGGCGCGCTGGACCGGATCATGATACTCCTGGCCAGCGACTACTTCCTGCCCGTATGCATTTCCCTGATCCTGCTCTGCCTGTGGTTCACCGGCCGGGATTTCAAAGAGCGCGACCGGAACCAGAAAGCCTGTGTCTGCTCCGCCATCACGATCGGCATAGCCATGGGTTTCGTCCTGGTCGCCAACAGCATCTGGCGCCACCCTCATCCCTTCCAGGACATGCCCCAGCTGCTGGAGCCGGTCACGATGCGCATCTTCTACCCCATCCACGATCCTTCATTCCCCAGCAACTCCTCCTGCCTCACCTTCGCCGCCGCCGCCGGCGTCTGGCATTTCAACCGCAGGTGGGGGTACATGATGCTCATCCCGGCGATTTTGATGCCGCTGGCCAAGGTCTACGCCGCCGTGTACTACCCGTCGGACATCATCGGCGGCGCTATCCTGGGCATACTGACCTCGTACTTCGTCGCCAAGATCTTCATGCCGCTGTTTCACCTTCCGGTCGAGGTAGGGGTGTGGTTTCTGCGGACACTGCGCCTCGGCTAGCGGCCGAGCCTGACCCAGAGGACGTTGGCGGCGTAGCCGGTGATCTCC
>CAYPDY010000221.1:0-2962 GCA_964409515.1 uncultured Dehalococcoidia bacterium | reverse complement strand
AAGGATACGCCCTTGTCTGTTTCCAGAGAATTTACACAAGATACGATACGCTACCGCCGCTCTGCCCCGTCCTGTGTCCCTGATCATGAGGGAAGCAATCCCATGACCGCAGGCACCGCTTCTAGTTTTTTCTTAGTACCCCCCTAAGGTCACTTTGACTGCCACGTGAAAGTCACGTTCTTCAAGGCACTGCTAGGATGACAGGGTGGCCAAAGAATTGAGGTGACGTCTTCACCCGCGAACTGAGCGTGAACCTTCGGGAGGGTACTCTCACGCCAGGGAAGAACGAAAAAGCCAGAGCACAAATAGGACAATGCCACAACCCATCACCAGGCTGATTACCATGCTGGAGCCGCTGGCGTCAAAGCCCGTCCCACACAATGACCCCGCCGCAGCCCCAAAGAGCGTCATCGCCAAAAGGCAGACGGCTGCAGTGACTAGCCGCCTAAGATTCTTCATCTTCAAGACCACCGTCAGGAGTATAGCAGACTGGCCGTGACTCCCGTCGCCACAAGTCGGACCTGTCCACCTGGCAGGTGGCAGGAAGCACTGCTGTAGGCTACTTCTCGGAGACGCCTCCTTTGCGTAGGGTTAGAATCCGCGCCGTTCCATTCTACCACAGCTATGAGACTGGCTGATTTCAGACGACTGCTCGCGTTTGTCCGCTGCGGCACTGACCTAGGTACCGCTGTGTCGAATCTGCCTTGGCAACTGTCAAATGGGCAACGGACGCTGTCAACCGCAGCTTGGATACAAAGATCATAGTTAGCGTCAGTCTGCTTGGCCTGGCTGCCGGCCTGTACGCCTGGGGAATGCCTCCCCCGGCGACGGCGATGCAGCTCGGCATGTCGAACACAGCCAGCGTCATCGTTGGGGCCAACCTGACTTACTGGTTCAAGGCCGATCCCAAGAAACAGCCCAGGGGGGCGACATGGTGATGCGCGTGCTCGAAGCTCAACGATGGATCGAAGAGTGGGAGACGGCGGCACGAGCTGCCGGCAGGTCCGCGGAGGACATCGCCGGCCTGCTATTTGCCGCGGCCGCGCTGCTGCAGTCTGAAGAGGGCCGTGCTCTCATGGAAACCTGCGTCGACGCGCATCGCAAGCTCGGATGCTCTCATGGAGATCTGGCCTTCGTCCTGGGGGGAAGCGGACAGCGGATCGCTATGCTTCAGATGGACAAACCCCGCTGAGGGGACGCATCGCCCAACGTGACGCTGCACCTCTCGGTCTCCGGCAGACACCCATCTGCACGTTCCGGTGTTTGTGGTGGAGACGGGGGAGAGTCGGGCTCGGCCTGAAACACGGTTGTTGTCTGGTGACTTGCGGGATCGACCGGGTCGTGTCTGATATGGGGTATTGTCGATTGCCTGCTAGCCAGCATGTGGGTGGTCGGAGTAGTCACCTAGACGTCACTTGAGAGCCCGCAGCACCCACTCGAATATGGCGTCTCCTGTCGTTCGGACCAATATCCCGTCGCGGTCGGGGTCAGGGTAGTATATGGAGTAGTGCTCGCGGCCCAGGCTGCCCTGGCCTTCGGCCACCTCGCGGATGTCCGCTCTGGAGACCATGTACTCCTTTCGCTGTGCGGGGTCGAGGGGGTCCGTTACGAACAGCAACGTGTCGCCACCATCATCCGAGATACACAACTCATTCGCGTCGTAGGAACTGATGGTGCCGTCTCGGAGGCCAATCCAGCACTTCACTTCCTGTTCGGTCGAGCGCTCGAAGATGATAATGATGACCGTATCTGGTGCCGCATACTTGACTCTGGCTGCGGCCTGTTCCGCCCTATTGCCATAGAAAATGTCCTCGAATTCGACGTTATTGGGGTACCGCCCAAACACCGAGTGGTACTGGGCGATCTGGCCGAAAGGACCCGGTTCGTACTGCGGAGTGGAGAAGATGACGAGTCCTGCCAGCAGTGTGCCGACGAAGAAGCACGCGGCGCCTGTGGCTACCCGTCTCCATGTTCTGGCCCATTTGAGACCGAAGAACGCTCCCGCGCCAATCCCCGCTGCAATTGCGAGGTGGACAGGAGTCATGAAGAAGGCGCCCAAAGGGTCGTCGGGGAAGATGACAAGAAGCCAGAACGTGTGGGCCAGGTAGAGAAAAGCCGTGCCCGCGGAGGCGATGACCCTCACAATGGTGCCGATTTGTCTTCGTTCTCCGGGGCTGTACATGAATTCAGTATCCCTCATCGCCTACCGTGCTGTCTTGGGACCATGGTCCCCATTTCTACAAATAGCGTTGCATCGGAGTTGGATCTGAGTGGCCCGCCGCCGCGAACGATACCACTCAGAGAGTCAGGGGCGGGCAGGTCAGGCCAGCATTCCAGGTCTTGACGACCAGAGAGAAACCTGGGGAGTCAGTCTCCCCTTGAAACACGGGGCCGCGGCTCTGTTATGCAGCGCCAGGTCGGTGCGCTAGATTGTCGCGTCGCAGACGGCTACTGAGGGCGGACTCCTTGTACGTCGGGGAGGTGGCGTCTTCCGGCAATCCAGAATCGGTGATAGCGGAGATCAACTTGCCGCCGTTGGCGCCAACCGCTCATCGGCTATGTTCGCCAACTTATGAACCGATTGCCCTACAGAACAGCCAAGAGTGGAATTTGGAGGGCTACGAGCTATTGATCGGTTCGGCCTTCCAACCTGAGCCGATGACTGCTCCCGCTACGATCAAGATCGCTGCAATGGGTGCACCAACCTGGATCCAGACAAGAGGGACTCCAGCCAGCATCGCAACCACGCTGGCGAATATTGTTCTCGAAAGAGAACTTCTCTGCTTCATCAACTTCTGTGCGAACGTCGCTCCGAGAGCCGCTCCTACAGTGGCACCTAGTAGGGTGCCCAGGACGATGGACAGCCACAATGCCGTGAACTTCTGGTCGAAACTCGTCTCGTATAGACTAGCCGCAATACTGTTCACTTAAGTATCCTGACGGTTCTCTTGTTGCGGTTGCA
>CAYPDY010000220.1:0-3005 GCA_964409515.1 uncultured Dehalococcoidia bacterium | reverse complement strand
GCAGTGTCTTGAGCACTGAAGGCTAGGTTCGATTCCTGGCCCTGCATCCAACAACCCACGTTCAGACTCCCTCCATCGATCTCCCTGTAACCAGGCCGCCCCAGGAATTGGGACCAGGGTCCCAAGACACCATGACCACAGACATGGAACAGAACGGGGCGAAGCCCAGGGTTACCTGGCGCGGGGTGCTGGTGGGCATCCTGGTCGTGCTCCTGATCGCAACTTCGGCCGTGCTCCTGAACCAGCACCTGGAGGACTTCAAGGAGTTCGGTTACCTGGGGGCCTTCCTCATCAGCCTCCTGGCATCCGCCACGGTGATCACCCTGGTTCCCAGTTCGTTCGCTGTGTTGGCCCTCAGCGCCTGGCTTAACCCGTTCTTCCTGGGGCTGGCGGCGGGCGCGGGCGAGGCGAACGCTTCCTGCAGGCCCAGAGTAACAGGGAGTCGCGCGGCATCTATCCCCGGCTGCAAAGGTGGGTCCACACCAGGGGTGCCCTGGCGTTGTGCCTGGCGGCCTGTGTGCCTAATCCCTTCTACAGCCTCGTCAGCGCCACCGCCGGCGCGACGCGCTTCCCGGCGTGGAAGTTCTTCGGCGCGGTGTGGGCCGGCAAGACGGTCAAATGGACCATGATCGCCCTCATAGGGTTCGCGCTATTCGATCAGTTCATCTCCCGCGTTTGGAGCTGGCTCGCATAGCCAGTGGGAAAGTATTGATTAACACTGCAATGCGGGATACAATCACTCCCGATCGACGCTGCCGGCAATCCGGGATGCCGAGACAGCGGCTGAGGAGGACGTATGAAGGTGAGCATGGGTCGTCTGGTGGCGCTGGCATGCCTGGTGTTGATGGCCGTGGCGCCCGTGGCTATCCCCGCGCCGGCGACGGCGGCCATAGGCCAGGTCGCGTGGACGGTGCCGGTCTACCAGGGCTATGACAGCTTCTATGGTTCGAACGTGCTGGCATTCACCGCGGGGACGACGGCCAGCGTGACGATCCAGGTCACCAATGATCAGGGGGTGGACGTCACGATCAAGGAGGCCATGCTCACGCTGGACTGGGGCGCGGATATCAGCGGTACCGGCCCGTCGACGCTGGCGGCCGGCGCCACCGGCACCTTCTCGTTCGCGGTCCCGGTTCCGGCCTCGGCATCCAACTCGGTCCTGCACAGCTACCAGGTCAAGGTCGGTTACCAGAGGCAGGACGCGAGCTACGTGGTCACCTACCAGGCAGGCCAGATGATTGGCAGTGGCAACGGTGCCACACTCCAGTTCGACACGGCCAGCCACCCCATCCTGGTGTCCTCGCTCATAGTGTACTGGCGGGACACCATCCCGATCCCGGAAATCATCAGCCTCCAGGACCCGGTCTCCTACTCGGTGGATGCCCTCAGAGGCAGGATCACCTTCGGCACCGCTCCACCCGTCGGCACCCAGGTCTACGTTGACTACCGGTACTTCCAGTCGCTCGGCGCCGGCAACGGGGTGAAGACCGTCTTCTACACGGGGTCGCACCCGGTGGTGTATGGGTCGCTGGTGGTCTGCGTGGGGAACCAGACCACCGAGACCTTCGTGACTACCGCTGGTTGGACGGCAGACTACGAGACCGGCAAGATCACCATGGCGTTCGCACCGACGTCCTTCGATACGGTGTACGCCACCTACGAGTCGTGGGTCCGGTGGCCCGTGGCGTCTGGCGCGAACCTGGCCGTCTACTCGGCGGACCAGGCCGGCGCCATGGCGTCCGCACAGCAGTACAACATCATGAACACGAACTATCCCGCCGACCTCTTCGCGCCTGGTACCGTGGCTGCGATGGCTCAGACCGAGGCGAGCGTGCTGGCTGCCGGGGCAGCCGTTGAGTACGCGGCCGGCAACTTCGCCAGCGCCAGGACCGACTACGCCGCGGCCGTGGGCGCCATACAGTCGGCGGTAGCGGCGCTGGTCAGTGGCATGCTGCCGGCGGCAACCACCGACAACGCCGGGAGCATTTCCGCCAACTCGGCCCGGCTCAACGGCAGCCTGGCGTCCCTGGGCAGCGCAGACAACGTCACGGCATCCTTTGTCTGGGGGACGAGCCCAGGCACGTACAACTGTGAGACCACGGGACAAGTTATGAGCGGCCCCGGAGGGTTCTACTTTGACCTGGGCGGCCTGACTCCAGGCACAACCTACTACTACAAGGCCAAGGCTGTGGGCAATGGCACGGGCTATGGTGCTGACAACAGCCTCACTACTCTCGGCACGCCTCCCGCGGTGGCCACTAGCGCTGCCAGCGTGATAGGCCCCACCTCGGCCACGCTCAATGGAAGCCTTCCCAGCCTGGGCACAGCCTCGTCAGTGCAGGTATCCTTCGAATGGGGCCTGAGCGCATCCTACGGCAGCACCTCCACACCGCAGGCGATGACGGCGGCGGGCGCATTCAGTGCCAACCCGACCGGCCTCACGGCCAGCACCACGTACCACTTCAGGGCGAAGGCGGCAGGGGACGGTTCCCCCGTCTACGGCGACGATATCACTCTCACCACACCCGGCCCGGCCGACACCGCGGCGCCGGTGATCTCGGCACCTTCAGTTCAAGCCGCCGGCGCCAGGTCCACCATCACGTGGACGACGGATGAAGCAGCGACCTCGCAGGTGGAGTACGGCCTAACGGAGGAATACGGTTCAATCACCACCCCGGACTCCAGCCTGGTGACCAGCCACAGCGTGGAGTTGACCGGCCTCAAGGACGGCCAGGCCTACCACTACCGGGTGGTATCCAGGGATGCGGCCAACAACGAGGCCGTATCGGCGGATGGCACTCTGACCACGGCACCCGAGCCCGGCGGCGGTATGCCGGCCTGGGCCTGGACGATCATGGGGCTGACAGCCGTCGGCGCAGTCGGCACGGCCGCCTTCCTCCTGGGGTGGAGAATTGCCAGGCACTGAAGGCGGACTGAGGGAGTGTTGAGACTCTAGAGGTCTCCGTCGTTGGAATAGCCGTAGCCCTCCCAGTAGCCCTCGTAGC
>CAYPDY010000219.1:0-3025 GCA_964409515.1 uncultured Dehalococcoidia bacterium | reverse complement strand
TGAAGCGGCACGCCGTAGTTGCCGCTGTTGTGGTACATGGTGGTCATCATCAGCGTGCGCAGGTAATCTTTGGGCACGCCGTGGAGCCTGGCCGCCAGCAGGCTAAGCAGCACCATCGCCGCCTGGAGGGCCAGGGCGAAGAGCACCACCAGATACACTGACGCTGCCACCGACGTGTACAGAAGCGCCCCGCTGCCGAGCAGCAGCGACAGGCACAGGGCGGCAGCCGTTATGACCGACAGCGCTACACCGTTCCTGGTCGGGGCGCGCCGGTAGCGCGACCGGCCCGGCGCCGGCGGCGCCGCCGCCTCCTCGAGATCGAAGGTCACCAGCCCCAGCACCGGCAGGGAGAGAAGGAGCGGCCAGCCGGGCCCCAGCCTGTCGGCAAAAGACAGGGCGATGGCGAAGTAGAGAAAGAAGTCCGTCAGCAGCCGGACCACCGGCCGCGGCGGACGCCACCACAGGTACAGGTGCCAGAGCAGCAGCAGCACCGGACCCAGGGAAAGGGCCCCCGGCGCGACCACCGCCGCCGCCACCAGGCTGGCGGCGATGTACGCCCTCAGAACGATGCTGATCGCCAGGATGCGAAAACGGCTCATACGTTGATCTTGGGCACCGGGACCCGCCCCATGACCCTCTCCAGCACCATCCCGGCGGTGATGCCGTCCATCTCGGCCTCGGCCTTGATCCGGATGCGATGCTCCATGGTGCCCGGGACCAGGCGCTTGACGTCGTCCGGGATGACGAAGTCCCGGCCGTCCAGGGCCGCCGCCACCCGCGAGCACTTGTACAGGGCGATGCTGGCGCGGCTGCTGACCCCCGGCAGCACGTCGGGGTCGTTCCGCACCGACTCGATGATGGAGGCCACGTAGTCCACCACCTCCGGGGAGACATAGGTCTTCTTGGCCAGCTGCTGCAGCTCGATGATCTCGGCCGTGGTGGTGGCCGCTTTGATGTCCGGCTGGTCGATGCGGTCGATCTCCGAGAGCATCCGCTTCTCGTCCTCCTTCGAGGCATACTGGCTGGCCAGGCGCAGCAGGAAGCGGTCCACCTGGACGCCGGTCAGGGGGTAGGTGCCCTCGGCGCCGGACTGCACCTGGGTGGCGATCACCATGAAGGGGCCCGACAGCAGGTGCGTGGTCGTCTCTATGGTCACCTGGCGCTCCTGCATCACCTCCAGCATGGCGGACTGCGTCCTGGGAGTGGTCCGGTTCAGCTCATCGGCCAGCACCACGTTGGCGAAGATGGGGCCGGGCATGAACGAGGGGGCCTTGCCGTTGGGCGAGTGGAGGTAGAAGCCGGTGACATCGGCCGGCATCATGTCCGGCGTGAACTGGATCCTCTTGAAGTCGCCGCCGATCGCCTGGGCGAAGGTCTTGGCCAGGGTGGTCTTGGCCGACCCGGGCCAGCCCTCGATCAGGACATGCCCCCCGGCCATGAGGGCTATCATCAGGGCTTCCTTTATCTCGTCCTTCCCGATGACGGCCTTGGAGACCTCGTTCAGTATCCTGTGGTAGGTGTCCGCGAGTCTATTGACTTCGGCCAAGAGCCTCTCCTTTCCCCAGCGCATAGGCTGAAACCGCCAGGACCACCAGCAGCAGGATGGCCAGCACGGCATAGGGGTTCGACAGCAGGTCCCGCACCTCGATCAGTCTGATCTTTGACACGTCCAGCGGGCTGGTGGACAGACGCGAGCCGTCAACCACGATCCGGTCGCTGCCGCTTTCGAAGGCGGTCAAGTACTTCAAGAAGGGCAGGTTGTCATCCCGGTCATACATGCTGTTTATCATCATCCCGGGGCTGGCCACCACGGCCAGGGTGCCGCTGCCCAGTGGCAGCTCTGCGGCCACCGGCAACGGCCCCCGGGGCTCGCCGTCCTGCCAGGAGCCGTCCCCGTTAACATCCAGGAAGCTGTTGGTTGAAGACCAGGCGATCACCCGGTCCTCCTCCACGTTGCGCAGGGCGGTGGCCCGGTTGAGGGCGATGGCGGTCACGCCAGCCTCCTGCAGCCCGGGGCTGAAGTCGGTGACCCGGGGCATCTGCTGGTTCTGGTAGCAGAACAGCGGGTCGAGCAGGGCCTGGCCCACGAACCTGGCCCCCAGGCCCATGTAGGTCAGCAGCCGGTTCCCGTACCCGTAGTCGTCCATCACCACCAGGCGCCCCCCGCCTTCCACGAACCGCCGCAGCCGCGACAGGTCTTCGTCGCCGTAGTCCCGGCTCGGTATGGTGATCAGGGCCGCAGCCTGCGAAGCATCAGGCAGATCGCCGAGGGAGGTGACGGACTCCGCCTTCAGCCCGCTCGTGGTACTCTTGATGCCGTTCCACGCCTCGTTGGCCGCCGCCAGGTCCTGGACCGACGGGTAGAACCAGATGCACACCAGGGAGACCAGCAGGATGGCCGCCACCACGGCTATGATGATGCTACCCGGCCTCACCGCCCTCACCTTTCTCCAGGTTCCGGGACAGGGCCCTGGTCCTGTCTACGTCCTCCTCCGTTGGCTCGCGCCGCGAGTAGAGCAGCGCCTCCACGGTGATAGTCGCCTCGGCAAAGCGCCGGGACAGCGGCCCCAGCGCCGGCCCCGTTTCCTGCATGAACTCGCGCAGCGTCTGGTTGGGGCGCGGAGTGACCCTGGTGATCCGCTGCACCACAGTCAGCAAAAGGAGATACCACCCCAGTATCCTCTCCCGCAGCGTGCCGGCAGGCTCGGCGGGCGCCGGCGCCGCCTCAGAGGGCGCAGCGGCCTCCTGGCCGTATGCCGCCTCCGGCTCCCCGGCGGGCCGCCAGGGCAGCCTCTGCCCCGATGGCCATACTATGACGCCCAGCCGGCCTTTCAGCCGCCGCGGGACGTAGACGGCGAGGAGGACGATCACCAGCAGGAGAAGGCTGCAGTTGAACACGTTCACCACATACACGCTTTTGGTCACCGTCACCGGTCCGTACCAGGGCTGCTGCGGATCCACCCGCACCTCGACCTGCCCGGTGCCGAACAGGTCCAGGCCCCAGCCCGTCTCGACCAGCGTCTCA
>CAYPDY010000218.1:0-3030 GCA_964409515.1 uncultured Dehalococcoidia bacterium | reverse complement strand
ATCGTCCTGGACGACACGGCGGAAAAGCTCAAAAACAACGCCGACATCAGGGAGTTCTACATGGGCCTGGGGGCCGTGGGGCAGGCCAAGAGCTACCGCGGCGTGAAGCACTACAAGAGAAGAAAGCGCTGGCTGGCCTAGGCGCCAGATAGGCAGAGGACGATGATATGATCAAGAGCTACCGCGGGAAAGCGCCCAGGATTGCCGATTCCGCTTCGATAAGTGAAGCCGCCTGCATCATCGGAGACGTCGAGATAGGCGGGGAATCGAGCGTCTGGTCCGGCGCTGTGGTCAGGTCCGACTGCGGTGTCCTGATCCCCGGCCGCAACACCAGGATCGGGCGCAACACACATATCGAAGAGAACGCGGTGGTGCACTGTACCAGTTCCATCGGCGACAACGTGGTGATCGGTCACGGCGCGGTGGTGGAGGCGCTTTCGATCGGAGACAATGTTCTTATCGGCAGCAACGCCACCGTCCTTGCTGCCTCCGAGATCGGCAGTCACTGCATCATCGCCGCCGGCAGCGTCGTTCCGGAGGGCATGCGAATACCCGACCGGTCCTTCGTAGCCGGAGTACCGGCGAAGATCAAGTCCCAGGTCACGGCCAGACAGATGCGCTACGCCGATGAGACCTGCTCAAACCTGGCGGGCCTGCTCAGGGACTACCGGGCTGCGGGAGAGACCATCTGAGTCCGGCGCAGCCGGGGCGTCGCGCGGATTTGAATCCCGAGCGGACACCGGCCCTGGACCGGTCTGCCCGGGATGATACTGTTTTGTGACATGAACGCCGCGTGAGGAGACACCGGGGATCAGCCTCATGGTGGAGAATACACTGGAGGTAGTCATGGTCTCTGCCAACAGCGGGAACGAAGCTCAAGGCGGCATCGTGAACGACCCCGGCCCAGTGACGGAGCCGAATACCGAAGCAGCGCAGTTCTGTGCCCATTGCGGGACCGGGCTCGCTGGTGACTCGAGGTTCTGCCAGGCCTGCGGCAGGCCGATCACGGCCAACCCGGCGAATGTCTCCCCCAAGTCAAGGCTGACGGCGACCCTGCTCTGCGGCCTGCTCGGCTGGCTGGCCTGGATATTCGGCATTCACCGCCTGTATCTCGGCAAGACCGGGACAGGAGTGATCATGCTTGTCCTCTCCATCCTGGGTTGGACCACCATCTGGATATTCGGGCTGGGGTTGATATTCTTAGCCGTCGGCGGCATCTGGCAGCTTGTGGACTTCATTCTCCTGCTGTCGGGGTCAATGAAGGATGGCAACGGCCAGACTGTCACTCTGTGGACGAACAACGGGTAGACCCCGTTCAGTCCCGCTGGGTCTTGAACACGGCCACGGTCCGCTCCATGTCCTCCGCCGTCTCGGCCAGCGACTGGGCCGCAGCCAGGGACTCCTGCACCTGGGTCGACATCTCCTGCGCTGAGGAGGAAACCTGCTCCGCCGAAGCGCTGTTCTCCTGGGCCACGGCGGCCGTGCTGTCCACGGTCGTGGACACCACGCTCGAGTTGGCCGTCATCTGCTGGGTGGCCGCTGCGTTCTGCTCCACAATGTGGTTGATGCGCTCTATGGCTTCCACCATGCCGTTGCTCAGCTCCTGGAGCTGCTTCGCCGCCGAGGAGATCTGGTCTACCTGCCGGCCCACACTCCCCGACCTCGTCAGGATGTCATCCAGCGCCTCTCCGGCTTCGTTGGCGAGCTTGTAGCCCGCGTCTATGTCCTGGCTGCCCTGCTGCATGGCCGTGACCGCTTCCCGCACCTGACTCTGCGTGCCGCCCACCAGCACCGCTATCTCCTTGGTGGCCGCCGAAGACCTCTCCGCCAGCTTCCGCACTTCATCCGCCACGACCGCGAAACCGCGCCCCTGCTCTCCCGCCCTGGCCGCCTCTATGGCCGCATTCAGGGCCAGCAGGTTGGTCTGCGCCGCGATATCGTCTATGGTCCCCACGATGTTCCCGATCTCCTCGGACCTCTTCCCCAGGTCCGTGACCCTCGAGGACACGCCGTCCATAGCCTTCTTGATCTTGCCCATGCCCTCCACCGTGTCGTGCGTCTTGCGGGCGCCTTCAGCGGCCGAGGCCGCCGTGCTCTTCCACTCCTCGTCGCCGGCCCGGGCATTCGCCGTCACGTCGGCTATCGAGTTGGACACCCTCCTCACGATGCCGGAGGCCTCTTCCACTCCCTTTGACTGCTCGCTTGATCCCTGCGCTATCTGGTCGATGGCACGGGTAAGCTGCTCCACGGTCTGCGCCGTCTGCTGCAGCGACGTCGACTGCTCGGAGGCCCCCCGCGCCACCTGCTGTATGGTAGCCGTGATCTGCTGCGTGGCCTGGGCCGTCTGCTCCGCCGCCTTGGTCAGCTGCCTGCTGGCCTCAGCCACACTCGCTGCCGCCGTCTTGGTCTTGTCGATGAGATCGCGCTGTTTGGCGATCAGCTTCGCCTGGGCCCGGCCCAGGATATCGAACTCCGACCGGGGCGTAGTCTCCACGGTCAGGTCGCCATCTGCGGCGCGCTCAGCAACGCCAGCCAGCTCGTTCATATAGTCCACCACCCTGGAGTACGACTGGGCGAGCTCTCCTATCTCATCACTGGACTTGATGTCGATCTTCTGGGCAATGTCCCCGCGGGCCAGCGCCTCGTTGGACCTCTCCAGGGCCAGGAGCGGCCTTCTCAGGACGAAGTGCATCATGATCCAGCAGAGGAGGAGGTCGAACAGGGTGATCCCCACCGCCACGGTCCACAGCTGGGACTCCGTGGCCCGGAAACCGGCCATGGCCTGGTCAGTGTAGACACCCGTTCCCACTATCCATCCCCACGGGTCAAAGGACTTTGCATAGGAGAGCATGGGCTCGATCCGCCCGCCGTCGCCGCCATACTGCCACTCGTGCCTGTAGAATCCTCCCCCGGAGCTTCGGCATATGCCGGCGATATCGGCAAAGACGGCCTTGCCATCAGGGCCGGTGTAGGTTCTGACATCGGTGTTGACCAGGTCCGGCCTCAGCGGGTCCGCCAGCAGCACGGGCT
>CAYPDY010000217.1:0-3058 GCA_964409515.1 uncultured Dehalococcoidia bacterium | reverse complement strand
CAACGCGCCCCGACAGCTTTGACGAGGAATTCACCTTCGGATACAATGGGATGGCCAACCGCGTTCAAAATAGCCCCACGGAGAGGTGACCGAGTGGTTCATGGTGCCGCTCTCGAAAAGCGGTCTCTGCGCAAGCGGAGCGTGGGTTCGAATCCCACCCTCTCCGCCATCCGCCCCACGGCTTGAGGGGACAGGTCCTCGGCCGGCGCCGCCGGCGCCGTCTGGCGCGACTACCATTCCGGGGCCCGGATAGGCTATCATAGTAGTGCTGGCTCGGGAGAGGTGCTGGAGTGGCCGATCAGGCACGCCTGGAGAGCGTGTGTCGCGCAAGCGACCGTGGGTTCGAATCCCACCCTCTCCGCCATGGGTTTCCTTGCCCTTGCCCGCTGTGATACCATTACCTCTTGCACCCGTCTTCCGGCGGCGGTCCCGGCGGGGAAACGGTCATCGAAGGCAATTTGATTAGAGAAGACGACGTCATTCCGGCGAATAGGACCATCTCATGAGCACCGATCCTGAACAGCTGCGTTACCTGATAGGTTTCAGTCACGTTCCGGGCATCGGGCGGGTAAGGCTCTCCCTCCTCAGACGCTACTTCGGCACCGTGAAGAAGGCCTGGCTGGCCCCGATAGATGAGCTGCAGACCGCCGGGTTGGACGCCAGGGCCGCCAGGGCCCTGGTGGTGACTCGCGCCGGGCTCTCCCTGGATGAAGAGCTGGCGAAACTGCAGCGGCTGAACGTGAAGGCGGTGAGCCCCGATGACCCTCTCTTCCCGCCCCGGCTGAGGGAGGTCTATGACTGCCCCATACTGATCTACGTCAGGGGCACGCTCCTCCCCGATGATGAATGCGCCGTAGGGGTGGTGGGCACCAGGCGTCCCTCCCTTTACGGCCGGCAGGCCGCGGAGGACATCAGCCGCGAGCTGTCCCGCCACCGGGTCACCGTGGTCAGCGGCCTGGCTGCCGGGATCGATGCCGTGGCCCATCGCACCGCCCTCGACGCCGGCGGGCGGACCCTGGCCGTCACCGGGTGCGGGCTGGACATCGTCTACCCGGCCAGCCACGCTTCTCTGGCCCGCAGCATAGCAGAGCAGGGCGCGCTGATCAGCGAGTTCCCCCTCGGGGTGCGGCCCCGGCCGGAGCACTTCCCCCAGCGCAACCGCATAATCAGCGGGCTGACCCTGGGGGTCCTGGTGGTGGAGGCCGGCGACCGCAGCGGGGCGCTGCTGACCGCCAACCGGGCGCTGGAACAGAACCGCGAGGTCTTCGCCGTCCCGGGGAGCATATTCTCACCGCTCTCCGCCGGCACGAATGCGCTGATAAAGCAGGGAGCGAAGCTGGTCTGCCACTGCGCCGATATCCTGGAGGAGCTCAACCTGAGGAGGCAGCCGCGCCAGCTCGAGATGAAAGAGACGGCGGTGCCCACCGACACCGAGGCCCGGGTGCTGATGCATCTCACCCGCGAGGCCACCCACATCGACAAACTCTGTCGGGCCAGCGGCCTGCCGACGCCCACCGTGACCAGCACCCTGGCGATGCTGGAGATCAAGGGGCTGGCCAGGCAGGTGGGCGGCATGAGCTACATCCTGAACTAGATCGAACGGAATGGCTAAGAAGAATCTGGTAGTAGTTGAATCCCCGGCGAAGGCCAGGACGCTGGGCAAGATCATGGGGAGCCAGTACACCATCAAGGCCTCCATGGGTCACGTGCGGGACCTGCCGCAGAAGAGCCTCGGCGTCTCGCTCGCCGAGGGCGTGGTGCCCCGGTACGTGGTCCCCCAGGCCAAGAAGGCGGTGGTAAAGGAAATCAGGGACGCCGCCGCGAAGGCGAAGGCCATATACCTGGCCACCGACCCGGACCGTGAAGGCGAAGCCATCTCGTGGCACCTCATCGAGGCCGCCAGGCTGGAGGACATCCCCACCTTCCGTGTGGTCTTCCACGAGATCACCGACGAAGCCATCCAGGATGCCTTCCGCCACCCGCGGCAGATCAACATGAACCTGGTCAACGCCCAGCAGGCCCGGCGCGTGCTGGACCGCCTGGTGGGCTACAAGATCAGCCCCCTGCTCTGGAAGAAGGTCAGGAGCGGCCTCTCGGCCGGCCGTGTCCAGTCCGTGGCCCTCAGGATGATCGTGGAGCGCGAGGACGAGATCCGCAGGTTCGTGGCCCAGGAGTACTGGACCATCGAGGCCGAGCTGAGCCGCATACTCAACGAGAAGAAGCCCTCCTCCTTCACCGCCAGGCTGTCCGGCGTGAAGGGAGAGCGGGCCAAGCTGGAGATCACCAAGGGCGAAGAGGCGCTCCCGCTGGCCCAGACGCTGGAGAAGTCGGCCTACTCGGTGTCCCAGGTGAAGAAGAAGAGGGTCTCCCGCCAGCCATCGCCCCCCTTCATCACCAGCACCCTCCAGCAGGAGGCCTGGCGCAAGCTGCGCTTCACGGCGCAGCACACCATGGCCGTGGCGCAGCAGCTGTACGAAGGACTGCCCATCGGCGAAGAGGGCGAGGTGGGCCTGATCACCTACATGCGAACAGACTCCACCAAGGTGGCCGACTCGGCGCTGGCCGAGACCCGCCGCTACATCGCCGCCAAGTACGGCAAGGAGTACGTCCCGCCGCATGCCAGGGTCTTCACCAAGAAGGCCAAGGGCGCCCAGGAAGCCCACGAGGCCATCAGGCCCACCAGGGTAGACCGCGAGCCCGATGCCATCAAGGCCCATCTCTCCAGCGACCAGGCCCGGCTCTACCGCCTGGTCTGGGAACGCATGATGGCCAGCCAGATGGCGGCCGCCCAGTTCGACACCACCTCGGTGGACATCGAGGCCAGGCCCCCTGCCGGGTCCACTGCCTACGTGTTCAAGGCGACCGGCTCCGTGCCCCACTTCATGGGCTTCCTGGTACTCTACAGCGAGGGGAAGGACGAAACCAACGGGGATGGAGAGGAGCCGAGGTCCCGCCTGCCCTCACTGGCAGAAGGCGAACCCCTCAAGGCCCTGAAGGTTACCCCGGAACAGCATTTCACCGAACCCCCACCGAGATACACCGAGGCCACGCTGATCAA
>CAYPDY010000216.1:0-3064 GCA_964409515.1 uncultured Dehalococcoidia bacterium | reverse complement strand
ACGACTACATCAAGGTGGTGCCCCTGAAGCTGCCGCCGAGGAAGAGCAAGGACGAGATCTGCTGCGTCTGGGACCTGACCTTGCAGAAGGAGAAACAGCCCAGGTGGGACGGGTGGAAGAAGGTGGGCAACAAGTGGGTTGACGTCTGGGCCAACAAGAAGTAGAGATGCAGCCCAGCCTGCCGGCTGGGCCGGCTTGCAGAGAGAGGAGGACAAAATGGCCAAAGCAACCAAGAAGCTGCTCAAGGACTACAGCGGCCCCGTGCTGCCCGTGGTGCGCCTGGAGGACTTCGATCAGGAGACGCTGGTCAAGCTGGCCTACCAGTACGCCAGGGCCTACCAGCAGATCGACGGCCACTGGTACGAGCTCGTGGCCAAGAAGTACGGCGAGCAGGTAGCCCGCGATCTGGACAAGGACGTCTGGCTGAAGAACATCCCGCCGACCGCTCTGCGCACCCTGGAGGCCATGGGGCACAAGAAGAAGGACATGGCGGCCATATTGAAGGTGACCCAGCTGCACCCGGCGGCCGGAGGCTGCCCGCATCTGTATGACTATGAAGTCGAGCTGGTCAGCCCCACCATCGGGATAGTGAAGGTCCCCCGGTGCCAGCCCATGCGCTACTGGAGAGACAAGGGGAACATGGACTTTGTCCGGGTCATGTGCCGGGAGTGGGACATCCCCGGCTTCGGCATCACCGGCACGTCGTTGATCCCCGAAGTCAAGTGCCGGCCCCTGGTCATTCCTCCCTACGATGCTCCTTTCACCCGCAGGGAGGAAGGTTACGACTGCATCTGGGAGTACTCTCTCGAGCCCGAGAAGGGCCGGAAGGCAGCCGCCAAGAAGAAGTAGACCAGCCCGGTTCTGATGGGCTGGCGCAAGATGGTGATGGTGGGGCCCGGGTCTCCTGCCGGCAGTTGACGTGCGGGCGGCCCGGGGCTGCCCGGTGTCTGGACAGGGACAGTCTTTAAGGTCAGGTTTGGAGAGGAGGATGAAATGTTCGTCAGTGACGTGATGACCACCAACGTGGTGACCATATCGGGTGACACTTCCCTGGCTGATGCCCACAGGATTATCGACGCTCACCGGATCCGCCGCCTGCCGGTGGTGGACAAGGGCAAGCTGGTGGGCATCGTGTCGCGGGACGCGCTGGAGAAGTCGGGACCGTCGAAGCTGACCACCTTCAGCATGCACGAAGCGAGCTACCTGCTGTCGAAGATCACGGTCAGGGAGGTCATGAAGAGGGAGGTGCTCACCGTTCCTCCGGATACGACCATAGAGGAGGCGGTGGCGATGGCGCAGTCGCGGAAGGTGGGCGCCCTGGTAGTGGTGGAGAAAGAGCGGGTCGTGGGCATAGTCACCACCAACGACATCTTCTACAAGGTGGTCAATCCGCTTCTGGGAATAGACCGGCCGGGGATCAGGTTCTCGGTCCACAAGTGGAAGGGCATTGCCGATCTGAGCCGGATGCTGGCAGTCATGGCGGAGTTCAAGTGCGACATCGTCAACATCTATGCCAGGACGGCCTCCGATGGCGGTGAGAACGAGGTGCTGACACAGTTGACCGCGTCGGATCCGGTGGGCCTCGTCGACGCCCTCAGGAAGAGCGGCTTTGAGGTCCAGATGCGATCCCGGTAGCGCACCGCCCGCGTGGCCGGCAGACACATCACAGCGAGGAGTCCTGATCGGTCTTCCCATCACGCGCGGGCCAGCCCTGTCCCCCGGGGCGGAGCTGGCCCCGGCAGCACCAGCGCATGTTGTCGGACATGTGCCTGTTATAGCCATACTATGATGTGCATATATCATCACACCTTATCATCCACCATGTGCCATTGACACACGGATTACGATGACTCTTGATTTCTGTCCCCAGGATGGCTACAATTAGGCTGAACGGAGAGCGGGCGCACACCGGGAGCTCGTCCCGGTAGCGCCCCAGTGTGCTGCGAGGTCGACTGAATGGCAAGACCCTCCCGAACCAGACTGGATGAGTCCGATCTCAGCATCATCAGGGAGATGCAGAAGGACGGGCGTCATGGTGTCGCGGAGATGGCCGACACGCTGGGCATCCACCGGAACACCGTCAGCATGAAGCTGAAGAGGCTGATGGCCAGACGGGTGGTGAATCCGACGATATACGTCCATCCCCCGTCCTTGGGGTTCAACGCTGCCGCGGTGATTGGCGTGAGGGTGGCCCCGGGCGAAATCGACCATGTTGTGAGACTGATCGGGGCCATGCCGAACGTTCACAACGCGTTCGTGTGCCTGGGACGCTACGATGTGGTCCTCTGGGGGCTGTTCCAGGATCAGGATGAGCTGCATTCTTTCATCACGAAGGACCTGGGCGGCACCTCCGGGATCATCGGCGCCGAAACCATGATCACCTTGGGGATGAAGAAGCTGTCATTCACGTTCCTGGAGTCACCATCCCTGCCGCATGAGGAGATCGGCCGGTTGGCGGACGCGACGCCGGCATCCCAGGCGCCCGCCGGTGGCCTCAGGCTGGATGAACAGGACCGGGCCATCATCAGGGAGCTGCAGCGTGATGCCAGGAAGTCGGCGGCGGCCATCGCCAGAAGCACCGGCATGAACAAGAATGTCGTCTCGGCGAAGCTGCGGGGTCTTCTGGACGATGGCACCGTGAAGGCGTTTGTCGCACCCAATGCCATTGCCCTCGGCTACCGCGTCATGGTGGCAGTCGGCATCTCCGTATTGCCCGGGGAGATCGAGGCTGCTTCGGACAGGCTGAGCCGCCTGGACAGTACCCAGACCCTGGTCATATGCACCGGGCGCTACAACCTGATGTCCTGGGGGCTGTTCCGGGACATGGAAGAGGTCTATGACCTGTTGAAGACCGAGTTGGGGAAGATACCCGGGATAAGGGACGCCGAGGCCATGGTCATAGTGCGAGTAACCAAGAACTCGTTTGCGTACTTGACGCCCGCCTGACAGTGGGGGGCGTGTGGACACCAGCCAGCCGCTGGGTCCGAAAGATAGTCTTGGGTTTGGCGTAGTAGGAGGTTTCACAATGGCAGAGCAGAAATACGACGTAGTAGTCATAGGCGGT
>CAYPDY010000215.1:0-3078 GCA_964409515.1 uncultured Dehalococcoidia bacterium | reverse complement strand
AGTGACATTTTCGCTGAACAGTTAGCCGGTGTCAGAATTGTAGGACACCTACACCTTCCGGCGGAAATGCTTGTCATAACGACACAACTGGCCTATAATCGTCTGGAACTCATCCGTGGTGGGGGCGTACCCAATGGAACAGAATCCGCTGCTGGACATGCTGTCCGAGTTGGACGGCAAGATGCGGCTCCTTCAGCGCGAGAGGAACGAGGCGGTGGCCCGGGCCAAGGCGCTGGAGCGCGAGATTAGCGAGATGGTCAACCTCGTGGGCATGGTCCGTACCAGGGTGGAGAAGATGCTGAAGTCGGGAGCGGAGGAGGCAGCACCGCCGCCCGTGGTTCAGCCGCCGGCGGCGGTCCCGCCGCCCATCGAATCAAAGGACCTGGAGCGGCTGGATGAGTTCTCTCCGGACCCGGACAGGCAGTGGCAGAAGCGCTTGCCCCCCGTTTCGGGCGTAGACCAGGAGCCGGACCTGGGGGCGTCTTCAATCTGAAGAGGCAGCCTGGGCTGGCGCAATCCCGGCCGGAACGCCCCGGCGGGCCGCCCCGGAAAAAGGAGTCGGGCCATGCAGTGTCTCTGCATGGCCCGGACGAAAGGTCTTATCCCGCCTGTTCTGCGGCTGAGACCGGGTCTATTCCCACGTCTTTTCGAAATCGGCCTTCGCGGACTGCCAGCCGGTCACGCCGTTGTACGCATTCTCGACCCGGGTCTTGACGCCGAATACGGAGTAGTAGTTCCAGGAGTCGGCCTCGGCATTATGATAGAAAGAGTTGAGGAGGGCTGCCACCGCCGCCCTGTTGAGGGAATCGAACTTGCCGCCGCGGGTGTTGAGCACCTCCAGCAGCGTGGCCTCAGGGCCAACGCCGAACCAGGTGCGGAAGCTGTCTCCGGGCAGGGGCGAGCGATATCTCCATTCCGGGTCGGTCTGGTTCCAGCTGGGGTCGCTGCCGTCCCAGGTCTTGGTGTGGTTCTTCCAGTAACCGGGGCTCAGGCCGTCGCACGCTTCAACGGTACCGGCCGATGCCAGAACCGGGGCCACGGAGCCCACCGCTATCAGCATTGCCACCGCGATCACCACCAGTGTCTTCTTCATTCCTTCTTTCTCACCTCCTTTTCCTGCGGACATCCCTGAAAACTGCTAAAAAGAAAACCGGCCTCGAAAGGTCGGTTTCACTATTGACTCCTCACTGCCAAAGTGACCACATACAGGCAGTGATTCCACGTCTCCGGGTGGGGCCATCGGGGTGTCTAAGTCATGTCCTCTGTGCGCTCCCTCTGCCGCATTAGTCGCTTGGGAGGACAGGGATCCCTTTCCCGGACCAGGCCGCCGCGGGACCTATGGGGTTGTATCGAGGATCAGGAAGGAGAAGGGGCACTGGCCCAGCTGGCCGCTCTTGGTGTCCCTGGCCCAGACCAGCAGGTCGCCCGACTCGTCGGTGCCCGTCATGAGGGTCCGGGTGAGGTCATTCACGCTGGCGCCCCAGGGGGTTACCAGGACCACCTGGTCCACCGAGTTGAGGTCGACGCCCTCGATGTCGATGATGTAGTTGTGTGCGGTCCAGGTACAGTTGTCGACGTTGTACCCCTCCAGTATCGTTCCGTCGGCGCGGACATACCCCGCCGCCACGATCATGTTGGGACCGGGGACGCCCCGGGGGCCCTGCTCACCCTTATCGCCCGCGCAGGCGAATCCCCCGATTGCGCCGGCGAGGACAAGCAGAACGACACCGATGGTCACCAGCCTGGAGAACCGCATATCTTCCCTCCTTGCAGGAGCATCAAGGCTTTTGCCCGGGGTCATGGCGCCCGTCCGGGGTTGAAGGCACCGGGGAGGACAGGGCCAGGATGATCCTCCACCAGATCCTCATCATGCAGAGCCAGCAACAGGTATCCGGGTTGTGGTAGTAGCAGCCCCTGGTCTGACTGGGGAAGTGAATCATCGTGCATAGATTACACCTCTTGTCAATCCCCCGGGCGGTCATTGACACTGCGCCATTCGCTGCCTACAATCCTGGACGAAATATGCTGCCGGGGAGGAGCGGATGGGGAAATATGTTGAGCGCATAACCTATAAGGACAGGAAGATGTGGTTCATGGATATTTCGGGCCAGGATGAAAAGACGATCCTGGTGGCGTGGGCGGAGGCCAAGCAGGTGCTGGCCGGGGAGCGGGAGGGCTGCCTGGCCCTGATCGACGCCACCAACACTCCCATGTCGGTCGCGATACTGAACAAGGCGAGAGAGGTCGCGGCCATAGCGACAGGCAATCCCCGCATCTGCGTCGTGTTCGTCGGGATGGCCGGTCTGACGAAATCAACAGCACAGCTACACGCCAGAACTACGCGTGTGAACGCGCATTTCAGCGACACGGTTGACGAGGGCAAGGAGTGGCTGATCCAGGAGGCCGAGAAGCGCCAGATCGGCTAGAGCGGCGGAATGCGGCACGCCGACAACTACGTTGATGCTGTGAATTCGTTTGCCCAGCCAGAACCCGGCCGATAGACTGTAGCCAGAGAGGTGAGAAGATGTCTCGAACAATCAAGATTCTAGTCGTGCTGGTTGCAGTGGTTGCTGTCCTGACCCTCGCTGTCGCTGGATCGGTCTACGCATTTGGAGGTGACCGTTGTGGTACCGGACAATCGGTCTGCGGTTCGCAGCACCAGGTGGGCTGTGGCGGATCCGGCGGATGTGGTGGCGCCCATGACTGCACCGGGTCATCCCTCTGCAGCGGAAACAGCAGCCCCTGAGCCACCTGCGGTACGCCTTGATTCGCCGCCGGCCGGGATGTACAGCTCGTGCCAGGCCGCTTTCAGTGCGGGAGTGAAGAGGGGAGTTGGTAGCGCATGAGGGATTCGTCGGGAGCATGGGAAGTCGGTTATTTCACGTTCAAACCGGACATAAACCTGCTCCGGCCCATGGCCCGGTTTCACGTTCAAGTGGAAACATCGTATAAATCCATTATCAGCGTCCCGATAGCAAATTGATAGCAAAACTCCATGAGGGAATGACGCTCAGGCATCGGGGACTCATCTGCCCCTCCAGACTGAGAAGGCCGCAGCACCGAAGCCGAACAGTCCGA
>CAYPDY010000214.1:1259-3120 GCA_964409515.1 uncultured Dehalococcoidia bacterium | reverse complement strand
AGGGGCTGAGATAGATGGAACAAGTCCTGGCGCAGCGAGGATTCTTCGTGTTCCGGTTCCCGGACGGTGAGACGTGCCGCATTGAGGCGCCGACCGTGGAAGAGGCTATCGAGCAGCTCGAGCTACTCTGTAACGCGCAGCCGGTCAAGCCAGAGGGCCTGGGGTAGGCTGAGAGAGAAAGAAGGAGGGATAGATGGTATCGGGAGAGGTTGTCGAGAGACTGTTGGACAAGGTGTCACCAATGCAGGTAGGCCAAGAGCGGGCCGAGGCCAGGGCGAGGCTGCTGGAGACGCTGATCGCGTCCTGGGAGCTGGAGGACGTGAGCTGACCCGACCAGGGGGTTTGATCAAGGGAGGGGCCTTCGGGCCCCTCTTCGTTGTCGTGGGAGAATCCACGGCCAGCAGAGCGGGGCTGTCGCGACCTCGTCTGGTGGAATATAATGACCCCGATGATCTCTCAGGAGGGACGCTATGGATTTCGGTTGGACAGCTCAGACTCTGGTGGCCTTATACATCACCGGTGATCAAGTCGAGGGTAAGTGCCTCTGCTGAATGATGCGACACCCATCACTCGCACACCGCGCACCAGAACACGTTGACCGGCGCCGACAGATCAGCGAGGGCGCCGCTGGCAGCGTCCACCTGATCGTCATGCGACCCGAGGGGGAAGAGCTCGGCCTCGTCCAAGAAGGCGTTGATCCAGGGACCGCGCACGAGCTTGACGTTGCCGGCCTGGGCCTGGGACGCCAGGGGCCGGGCCCGGGTTTGCTTGTCGCCGGTGCTCTTCACACCCTGGAAGTCGAAGCCCATGAGAACACGCCGCTGGTAGTCGTCGATCACCTTGACACCGCTGGCTCCAGGCTCCTGCTCCATGCGGACCCTGGTGGAGAGTCCGTCGACCTCGGCCGTCTGGCGTATCAAAGTCTCGACGGCGCCGGGTGTGCCCCTCATGCGAGCCAGGTGGATGATATAGAGGGTGTTGTCCTGGCCCTTGCTCATGAGGCAGCCCACGGTGTAGTCAGGATCCCTCCCTGGCTTCGGTGCCGTCGCGGCCAGGTCCCAATAGCGGACCCGCTCACAGTCCGGCGGAGCCGCGTCGACGATCGGGAACCAGTCACGCTTGAAGAGTCCGCCATCCGGCCGGGCCGACCAGTCACCGTGGAGGAGTTGCTCCCTGGTCACCGGGTCCAGCTCTGCGAGACTCTGGACGTACTCCTGGCGGTCGATATGCGGGTTGTCGTCCAGCCTGGCCGGCAGGAAGACACGCTCCGGGTTCGGCTCGACCATGAACCGCTGCTTGACCCACTCGTGCCCACTGTTGCCGGGGTTGCTGGCAGCCCTCATCCTGATAGGGATGCCCGAGCCCTCAAGCCGACGCAGACGAGAGAACAGGTAGCGATAGTCCTGCTCCTGAAATTGCGTCAGCTCGTCGAAACCGATGAACTGAAATTGCGTGGACTGGTAGCGATACTTGTCGGAGGTGTCCCCGAGGTATCCAAAGGTGAGAGAGGCGCCCGAGGGAAAGATCCACGTTTTCTCGGTATCGTTCCACTTGTCCGCCGTCCGGGTGAGCCACTGTTTCGCGACGTCCATGAGGGCCCCTGGCAGCGAGAGGTCCGCGTAGGTGCGTCTCAGCAGCAGGGCCGAGTAGTGCGGCTGACTCACGTACTGGAGGGCGGCCATGAGAAGGGCTATCGACTTGCCCCCGCCGGCGCTGCCGCCATAGAGTGCTTCCCGAGATCCCAGTAGCAGAAACGCGAGCTGCCTGGCCGTAGGTGTCACCGGGATGTACCTGGACCAAGGGACAGACATGGACCGCACGGCCGCCTCATCGACAGTCTGGCAGCCTCTGAGGGCCTCCA
>CAYPDY010000214.1:0-1249 GCA_964409515.1 uncultured Dehalococcoidia bacterium | reverse complement strand
CCTGCGGGCCGGGTGATCTTCTTTTCGAGGGTGGCAATCCTATTCTCAAGTCGGCTCATTCTCTTCCCTCCTGGTCTTCACTTCGAGCACCGCAACGCGCACGTCCAGGTCCGCTTGTTCTATGGCCCGTAGCAGGGCGCTGGCGATGGCCGCCAGGGCTTGACCCTGGCTTGGCTTGATGTCACCACTGCGGACATCCCTGGCCGCGTCCTGGAGCATGAATACGACGCTGCGAAGGTCCGGTGTCATGCCCTTTGCCAGACGCAAGGCGGTAGCGCGATGCCTGCCGCCCTTCTTAGACATCTCTAAGGCATTGGGGCCATGCACGTTGCAGTACGGCGTGCCTGAAACGGCCAGGGCCCTACACGGAAGGCCGGCTTTGGTGGTCGCCGCGCACTGTGGTTTTTCCAGGGCTGGCGTCAACTCAGTAGTCATAGCACCTCGTTATGTCTGGTAACCAGCCCACGCTCAAAATGATAGGAAAACCGGATCGCTGAGCGTGAAGTATCACATACGAACGACTGACTTAACATAACCCGAGCGTGGGAGTTTCGCCGAATGTAATATTGTGCGAACCAGACATAATGTTACCCCTTGCTCTCTCCATTGAGCGCTGCGAGCTGCTGCTTGAGCTGCACGTTCTGCCAGGCGAGGAAGTTGCCTTCCTTCTCCTGTCGGTGCATCGCGTCCTGCAGCTCGACCATATCCTGCTTGATGAGGTCCAGGCTGGCGAGTGTCCTCTTCCGGCACTGTTCACACTGTTGTTGCTCTTGTTCAGTCATGTTCCCTCCCTGCTTCAGTGGTGGGCGGGCCCGGTGATGAGACCACCAGACCCGCCCAGCGACACGTAGGGTCTAGCTGTGTTCCTTCAGGAGCGCCAGGGCCTTGTTGGCCGGCTTGATGACGAAGCCGCCAACCCGGGCGTGGACACGAAAGCCAACGCAGCCTTGCTCGCTGTATATCTCGTTCAGCCGCTGCACGGTGATCCCCTGGCGATCGTAGATGCGGTATCCACGCTTGAAGTCGCCGAAGATCACCAGGATGCCCTCGGTGTCCGAGATCTCGTCCAGGTTGTCATCGCAGTAGCACGGATACCCGAGCAGGGTATTCGGCCGGCCTTCGGCCAGCGACGGCTGCCAGAGAAACTGGTTGGTTAGGTGGGTGCCGTCACCAGAGGCCCGCAGCTTCCTCAGCGCCAGCTCCGTGCTGGTGTGCATCACGAAGGCGCCATTCTTGCGGTACTGTGCCG
>CAYPDY010000213.1:0-3126 GCA_964409515.1 uncultured Dehalococcoidia bacterium | reverse complement strand
GTGTACGAGAAGTCATCCTCCAGAACTACATAGTCCGCATGGACCACCACTTCGTACTCGTCTACGGTGGTTATGTTGTCGGAAGCCGTCGAAATCGGGAACGACGCCTCGGTGACGTCTTCCAGCGCGGTGCGAGTGAGGCTCTCGGCCATGGTCTGGTCATGGGCCACTATGATGCCGCGGTATCCGGCGACCAGAGCCCCCAGGAAGGCGAGCGACACAATGCCGAAGATGGCAATCGCCACCAGCAGCTCCATCAGCACCGCCCCCCTCTGCCCCCGGGCAGAGGAAGGCCGGCGCGCTCTCGCGGCGAAACCGCCTGCTCTACTCCATCTCATCTCTTAGCCCCCGATCCGATAGTCGACAGTCAGACACGATGCAAGTTCGGACCGCGCCTTGCTGTACCAGTATTTGTCGCGTGGCGGGCCCGGTTGCCTCTACCCTCACAAAACAGGTGCGTCCCGACGCTGGCCGGGTACATGGCCCAACGATATCATTGGGGCGTCACAACGGTGTCTCAGTTGCGGCCGGGCGGGTCACATTTCGGTCTCAAGGCCCTGGGGGAAGCCTGCCGGGCCCGGCGCGGGCCATCGAGCATGGCGGAGACCCCTCCGGCATTGCCGGAGGGCATCCGGCATCGTGGGCCGGGGGTCTCCGCGGGTGGTCCCGGATGGCCGGGACTAGCCGGAGGCTTTCTGGAGGAGCCAGTACTCCAGGCTGTCGGCCAGGGCCAGCCAGCTGGCCTCGATGATGTTCTCCGAGCTGCCGACGGTGCGCCACTGGCGCTGTCCGTCCCCTGATTCGATGAGCACTCTGACCTGGGACTCCGTCCCGGCGCTCTCGTCCAGGATGCGGACCTTGTAGTCCGTCAGCTCCACTCGGGCCACTTCCGGATAGAACCAGATCAGCGCCTTGCGCAGGGCGGCGTCGAGCGCGTTCACCGGTCCGTCACCCTCGGAGGCTGTATGGATCACCTCACCACCCACTCGGACCTTGACCGTGGCCTCGGCCAGGACTTCCCCACCGCCGGCCGCCGGGCGGCGCCGGCTCTCCACCACCACCATGAAATCCACCAGCTCGAAGGGAGGCTTGTAGTCTGACTGGGCCCGGTGCACCAGCAGCTCGAAGGAGGCTTCCGCCTCTTCGTACTGGAAGCCGCGGCTCTCCATGGTCTTCACCTGCTCCAGTATCCGCCGGGCCTCCTCCCTTCGGGATATAGGGAGGCCCCTCTCCCTGGCCTTTTGGACGATGTTGCTCACGCCCGAGAGCTCGGACACCAGCACCCCGCTGCTGTTTCCCACGGCCGCGGGGTCGATGTGCTGGTAGCTCTCGGTCCACTTGTTGACCGCGGAGACGTGAAGGCCGGCCTTGTGGGTGAAGGCTCCCGTGCCCACATAGGGCTGCCGGGGGAAAGGCCTCAGGTTGGCCAGCTCGCTGATGTGCCGCGAAACCTCGGTCAGCTTGACCAGGCGGTCCCGGCCGATGGAGGCCAGGCCCATCTTCAGGTCCAGGGCCGGGATGATGGAGCACAGGCTGGCGTTGCCGCAGCGCTCGCCGTAGCCGTTGATGGTGCCCTGGATGTGGGTGGCGCCGGCCCCCACGGCTGCCAGGCTGATGGCCACGGCCAGCTCGCCATCGTTGTGGGCGTGGATGCCCACTGCGGTGGAGACCGTCTTGCGGGTGGCGCGCACGGCCCCGGCCACCTCGTCCGGCAGCGACCCGCCGTTGGTATCGCAGAGGACGATGCAGTCAGCCCCGCCCTTCTCGGCCGCCGCGGCCGTCTCCAGCGCGTAGTCCGGGTTGGCCTTGAAGCCGTCGAAGAAGTGCTCGGCGTCGAAGAAGACCGTGATCCCCTTCGACTTCAGGAACCGGATGGAATCGGCTATCATGGCCAGGTTCTCCTCGAGCGTGGTCTCCAGCACCCGGGTCACCTGTCCGTCCCAGCTCTTCCCCACGATGGTCACCACCGGGGTCTGGGCCTCCACCAGGGCCTTCAGGTTGGCGTCCGCCGCCGCCCTGGTGCCCGGCCGCCGGGTGCTGCCGAACGCCGCCAGGGAGGCCCGGGAAAGGCGCAGCCCTTTCGCCTTGCGGAAGAACTCCTCGTCCTTGGGGTTGGAGCCAGGCCAGCCGCCCTCGATATAATGAATGCCGAGCTCGTCCAGCTTGCGGGCGATCTTCAGCTTGTCCTCCACGGAGAACGATATCCCCGCCTGCTGTGCCCCGTCCCTCAGGGTGGTGTCATAGAGCTGTACCTTCTTCACGCCGTATCTCCCTTCGGCCCTGATAGCGAAATTATACCATCAGGGCGCGCCGGCGGTTGACAGGGGCGGCCGGGAAAGTGGTATAAATGTCCGCGGCAGGTCAGTCGTCGCGTTAGGAGCGGAAGAGCGATGAAAGTGATGGCTAACCGGCGGCTCCTCGTCCTGGCGGCCATTTTGGGGGCGGTGACACTGCTCGCCGCGCCCCTGGCGGTCCCGGCCCGGGTCGACGCCGTCTGAAAGTGCATGACGCTGACGGTCGTCAGCAACCCGCCGTGCGCGGGGGCGGTCACTCACCAGCCGGACTACGGAGGCTGGGCGTTCTATCCGCAGGACAACGTGACGCTGCAGGCCAGCGCCTGCGCCGGATATGAGTTTGTGAATTGGACCGGCGACGTCGATGCCATCGAGGACACGACCCGGAGCACTGTCGTCCTGGCCATGGAGAGGTACTACCTTGGCGTGCCACGCGAGGTCAACCTGACCGCCAACTTCGTGCCGACTGGTGAGGTACACACCGTGACTTTTCGGGCCAACCCCCCGCTTGGCGGGTATGTTGTGGTGCACACTTGTTGCGGGGACTTTATCACCGACAACACCCAGTCAACTGTTTCCCTGGACCTGGTGGACGGCACCGAGGTCTCTCTGACGGCGACAGCACTGAAAGGGTACAGCTTCAAAGGCTGGTCAGGGGGCGTCCTCGGGTCGGGTGACGGGGTGACGCTTTCCGTGGATTCCTCGAGAGAGGTCACCGCCAGCTTCGGCAAACCCGGCTCCTTCCCCTGGATGTGGCTGGCCGTTGGCCTGGGTGGTGGGCTGGTTGTGGTGGTGTCGCTGGGGGCGCTGCTGTACCTGCGCCGGGCAAGGG
>CAYPDY010000212.1:0-3131 GCA_964409515.1 uncultured Dehalococcoidia bacterium | reverse complement strand
ATCAGGCCGTTGGGGCCGGCGCCGATCACCGCCACGTCGCATTCCAGCCGGTTCGACATGACCGGATGGACAACCTGGCCGTAGTTGCCTTCGTTCTTGTAGGGGAAACGTGACTGCATCAGATTGCCTCCTTCCTCGAGTTGTCCACCCTAAACCTCACCGCTCTTGACCTGTTTCTCCGAGACGTAGTACGGCGAGGGGTACCACCAGTTGCCCGGCTTCAGGTTCAGGTCTTCTATCAGCAGGTGCATCAGGTTGTAGGGCTGAGCCATCAGGGCCAGGCCTCCGGGGTACGACGTCTGGCTCACCAGGTAGAGCTTGTCGATGGGGGTGCGGTAGCGCCCGCACTCCGGCAGCGGCCGGCGGTCGTACCACTGGTCGTCGCAGACGCGTATCCCCTCCCAGTTTCCGCCCACGAAGCCCATGTTCCGGAACGATGAGTCCAGCGGGGACATGGCGAACTTGGCCACGATGTTGTCGTCGCCCATGTTGGTGCAGTACTTGCGGTACATGTTGAGGGCCATCTCCACCATCTCTTCCTTGTGCTTGTTGTAGTTCTCGATGCCGTCGACGAAGTACTCGGGGACCGGCACCGGGAAGAAGTTGTAGATGACGTGATAGCCCGGCGGGCACCGCGTCGGGTCGTAGATGCTCGAGCGCACCGAGCGCAGCACGAAGCCGTCCTTGCCCCACACCGGGAAGCGGCGCTCCACATCGACCACGTTGCGGTGCTTGTCCATCTCCTCCATGCTTTCGATGGGGAAGATGACTCCCAGGGACGGGTGCTTGTCCATGAACTCCCCGGCCTTGCCCTTGAAGCGGGGCAGCTCCTTGACCACCAGGTCCAGCTTGAAGAGGCTTCCGCCGTTGAGGTTGATATCCAGCACCTTCTGGTAGAAGCCGGCGTCCAGGTGCTTCTTCGGCACCAGCTTGAGGAAGGTCTCCTTCACGTGGATGTCGCTGATGACGGCCTTGTCCGCCCAGATGATCTTGTTGGCCGACGGCGCGGACTCGGCCAGCCGGACGCCCTTGGCCTCGCCGTTCTCGATGATGATCTCCTCGACCCTGGAGTTGGTGTAGAACTTGGCCCCGTGAGCCAGGGCGCAGCGCATGGTGGCGTGGGCGTAGGAGTGCATGCCGCCCAGGAAGACGCCGGAGGCGTACATGATGAGGAAGGTGATGGCTGCTCCCACCATCCCCAGGCCCTTGGTGATATGCTCCGGGCCGCTGTCCCAGGCGGCGTCGCAGATGCCCACCTTCTGAGCGTCCTCCTGGCACAGTATGTTGGTGATGTCCCAGGTGGACATCTGCAGCCAGCTGTCGTCGTATATCTGGCCCAGCAGCGGCACCTTCTTGATGGCCTTCACCCAGGGCAGGTCCTTGGGTTCGCGGCTGTAGCCCTCCGGCAGGGGCGGGGTCCAGTAGATCGATCGCAGCCACTCCCGGCACTCGGGGGACTCCAGGATGGAGTAGATGGCCTCGGTCTGGGCCGCCGCCTCTTCGCTCCAGGTCAGCATGGCCTCCCGGACCACCTGCTTGTTCCAGCGGCCGCCGGAGGTCACCCGATTGAAATCGGAGCTGATAGCCGTGCCCCAGACATCCGTGGGGACCATCCTCAGCCCGAACTTGTGCAACTCCAGTTGCTCCCACGCCGGCGAGGCGCCGGCGTAGTTGTAGGCGGCGTGGGGCTCGATCCTGAAGCCCGGGATGGGCTCGATGGTCTCGCATCCCCCCCCGATCTCCGTCCTGTTCTCGACCACGCAGACCTTGACGCCGCACTTGGCCAGGTACGCGGCGATCCCCAGTCCGTTCGGGCCGCCGCCAACCACCACCACATCATAGCGATTCTCTTTGCTCATGCCTTTCTCCTCTCTTGCGGATCGGTTCTCAGGTCGATTCGGCTGCGGCGCCGCCGGTGAAACGGGCATACGACCGCGACCATGGCTGCTGAGGGGTGTTGTGCGCCAACCCGGTGACAGGATGGACGGCGTTAAGCCGGATGGCAGCACTCCGCGCGCCCAAACACGCAGAGTGCGGAAGCTGTGTTCCCCCCCTTGATATCAGCCTAAACAGGAAGATCATACCCGAAGAAGACAGGTCCGGCGCTGTACGGAGATACGGACGGCTCACTGGACGGAAGGCCGGTTTTCGCCGATGGCCTTCGGCCCACCGGACCGGCCGGCAGGTGCTGCAGTGCCACCCTGCTCCACTGGACATTGAGCTTGTGTCTTGTTGAGTTGACTATCAACTACCAGTTGCTGGACACTGCAACAGGTCGGTGACGTCCCCGCGGACCGGGAGCCGGGTTCATCCGGACAGAAGAGACGGCGGACGGGTTTGACAAATTGGGGAGCCGATAATATGCTTGCCGCGGGGGTGGGTACAGATAGCCACATGTTCCTTGGGGGGGGTGCCTGTGAGCGTGGTTTCCGTGTTCCCCGACCGCCATCCGCCTCCCGGATCTATCCCCCGCTCTGAGGGCTGCCGAGCCGAGAGAAGTCACGGAAGGAGGGTTCGCCGACTATGGATCTGAAGGAACTGGAGGCCAGGATCAGGGTCCTGGAGGACATCGAGGCCATCAAGAAGCTGAAGGCCACCTACTGCTACCTGTGCGACGCCGGGCTGACCATAGACAAGAACCGTATTGAGCTGGTCTCGCATTTCACCAAGGACGCCAGGGTCGATTTCGGCCTGGGGCCCGCCTCGCAGTTCCAGGGAACGGAGGGGATGCACACCTTCTTCGGCACCTTTGTGGCCATGGGCGTGACGTTCTGCATGCACATGGTGCACAACCCCATCATCGAGGTCAAAGGTGACAGGGCGACGGGCCGATGGTACTACGAAGCGCCCACTACCGACGCCACCACGGGCAAGGCGCAGTGGATGGCGGGCACGTACTTCGAGGAGTACGTGAGGGAGAAGGGCGAGTGGAAGTTCTCCTACATCGGGACCAAGTGGAAATACGTTACCCCCTATGACGAAGGCTGGGCCAAAAACCGGGGCGAGCTGATGAAGATGGTGCCCGAGGAGTAGGGAACGCGCAGGCTGCTGAGGCAGCCTCGGGGGGACAATGGCAACATACGGATACGCCGGCAAGATACTGCGGGCCGACCTGTCGGCACGCCGGGCAT
>CAYPDY010000211.1:0-3138 GCA_964409515.1 uncultured Dehalococcoidia bacterium | reverse complement strand
AACCGCCGGTCGCGGGTTCGAGTCCTGCCGCCCCTGCCAGTTTTCCCCTCGTGAAATCCCCGGGAAAGGAGCAAGGAACGTGTCGACATTCGTTATCCTGTGCAACTACACAGAGCAGGGTGCCAAGAGAATCAGGGAAATCAGCAAAACCACCGCGGAAGACAAATGGAAGGATGTGATTCAGAAGTCCGGAGGCAAGCTGGTCTCGTTCTATGCGCTGTTGGGGTCATATGATTTCGTGGTCGTTCTGGAGTACCCCAGTGACGAGATAGCTTTGCAGCGACTCCTTACTCTCGCCATGAGCGGCGACATCAGGACAACGACGTGCAAGGCCTTCACCGCCACTGAGTTCGCCAAGATCGTCAAGCGGATATAGGACGGGCGCGGAGAATCACCGCGCCCATGGCTCGCCCGCGGCACGAAACCGTTGGTCAGGGAGTCACCAGTCTATGGAGGCAACTGCGGCTCGCGCCCTCGATCCGCTAGAAGCAGATCGCGGGAAGCGGGATGCCGCCCATGTAGAGCTGCGGCAGGCAGCAGGTAGCTTCTGTGCCAATGGTCACGGCGGCTATGGCGGCCAACACCACCAATGGGATGGCTACTCTGGCTAATCTCCTGGACATCAAGACCTCCTTCAGGTCGCCCACGGGGGACCTCTGCTGCCCCTTATTATGGGCCATCCGGCTCTCACCGGTGTCTCAGGCGGGGCCGGGGCCCTCACAAAACCCCTGCCGGAGGAGGCGATGCCGTCCGGGGGGCTAGGTCCGGCCGTACCTGACGAAGGCCAGCAGCCGGCCGCGCCGGGCCAGCAGCCAGGTGAAGCAGGCCAGCACCGCCGCGCCCGCCGCTTCCGGGACGTAGACCGCCGGTGAAGCGAACAGCTGGTCCACCATGGCCTGCTCCCAGTCGCCGACGGCCACCGTGGGAAAGGACAGGCCCAGCACCGGCCAGAGCAGCGTGTGTGGGTCCAGCAGCATCCCGTCCAGGGTGAGGTGGGTCAGTATGCCGAGGCCCAGCACCAGCAGCTCCGGCTGCCGGCGGCGGAGATAGAGGCCGAGTCCGGCCAGGACGACGATCAGCAGGAACAGGAGGGAGTGACCGAATGCGCGGCACCCGAAGGTGCCGTAGAAGATGCGCCCCAGCGGCTTGTCGATGATGTCGGACACCAGCGCGCCGGCGAGGAACACCCTGAGATCGATCCGGCGGCCCAGCGAGGTCACCCATTCCTCGGCGAAGCGCCAGGGGGCCGCTTTGCCGGCAGCGGCGGCGCCCTCCTTCGCCGGATCATGACTCGAACGTCCGCCGTAGACGCCGTTGGCGACCGCGGCCGCGGCCAGGGCGATTCCCGCGTGAGCCAGGAGAAACACTGCCCCAAATGATATGGCGGTGCCCGCCTGACTGCAAGGCCATCCGGGGGGAATACGGGGGCACGGACGACTAAGGCATCAAGAGGAGCGGCGTTGAACCATTGCCTTCATCTGGTCACTTTGGCAGTGGGGAGTCAATAGTGAAACCGACCTTTCGAGGTCGGTTTCTTTGTTGTGTGGCGTTCTTGACCGCTCAAAGAGCCGACTGATGCGCCAGCCGCACAGGAGGTGTCTGTTGATCGATCAGGGATGGCTCAGTCCGCGAACCCAATGGAGCCGTGCATCAGGTGCCGGGCGAAGGGCATCGTGGTGTGCCCCGAGTGCCAGGGTACCGGCGAGAAGCGCAACGACTCCTACGTAGTTACCGGCCGGTGCGGCAACTGCGAAAAGGGGGTCAAGGGGTTCATAACCTGTCCCAGCTGCCTGGGTGAGAAAGCGGTCCAGGCGGGTCAGCTGAGGGCCAACTTCAGGCGGGAGGCGGAACGCCTGCGCTCGATCCCCTCGGTCTGGGGGCTCGTCATCGAGGCGGCGCCTGCCAGGAGGGCGGTCCTGCGGCTGACGCCACCCGGTGTGGAAGCACCGGACCTGCCTTTTACTCGCTGACATCCGGGTGCTTCGAGTGTCCCAGGGCGGTGATGGGGTACCGCCCCCCGGTCTTTGCCTTCTGCACCAGGCGCCAGACAGCGCCGGTGTATTCTCTGCGCCACCGAAGCACTATCCGGCACCCCGGGGGCAGGTCCTCCGCCCGCAGCGGCACGCCGTCCAGGATAAGGATGGGGACGCCGCCGGCGCTCATGGGGTGTTCCGTGGTCAGAATCCCCTGGCGGTGAGACCCCGGGGCGCATCTCACGTCGACCACAATCTGGGTGGGGTCCTCTATGGTGCACTCTCCCGTGCCGCCATTCTACCACACGGGCAGGGTTCGGTTGACGGTATGCCAGCCGACAGGCTATGCTATTCTCGACCATGGGGGGTGCCATGGTTACTGTGGCCGCCGAGGTGGTGGAACCTGGTAGACACGCCATCTTGAGGGGGTGGTGAGCGTAGCTCGTGGGAGTTCAAATCTCCCCCTCGGCACCAAAGGGCGGCGTTGCCAAGTGGTTAAGGCGAGGGTCTGCAAAACCCTTATACAGCGGTTCGAATCCGCTCGCCGCCTCCATCCCTCAACCCTAAAGCCTCGAGGATTTGCCCCCGCTGGAGGCTATGTCCCAGTCCCGGTAGCCCTGCCTGATGACGGCCAGGTACTCCGGTGAAGGCTTGGTTTCCTCAGCCCGGTCAGCCCTGATGTAGGTCACGGCCTCCACGAAGTCGCCGTCCTCGGTCACCACCTTCACGTTCAGGTGGTCGTAGGTCCGGGGGTAGTCCTCGTGCTTGTCCAGCATCCTCAGGCCCTCCTCTGAGATGTCGTAGAGCGCCCCGACGACCACGCCGCCCGTGGCCTGCCTGATCGTAGCGTAGCCCCCGCGCCATTTCCGGGACCAGCCGACGAACACTACCTTGTAGTGCGGCAGCTTGGCTACCATCCGCGGCTTGGCGGCGGGACAGCGCTCCGCCATCTGCTTGCGGCTGAGGTTGGACGCGTAAGCAAAGTAGTACATATGAGTCCAGGTGGCCCAGTCTAAGGCTTTCGGGGGGTCAAAGCAATACCTCCGGGACCGGTGGCGCTTCACTGGCGGGATGGCGCATAGTATAATGGCTGACGCCTCGCCTGGGTACCTGGAGAGCGCTGGCGCCGAGGTGGCGGAATAGGCAGACGCAACGGACTTAAAAT
>CAYPDY010000210.1:0-3142 GCA_964409515.1 uncultured Dehalococcoidia bacterium | reverse complement strand
CCGGGTCCGCGATCATGCCCTGGATGCGCTGGCAGCGGCGCATGCCGGGGACGCCCTGGCCCGCGATCTGGCCGCGCTGTCCGCGATGACCGGGGCCCCGCCCCTCGACGCCATCGGCTTGCGCAGAAGCATTGCCGACCGCATAATCGCGGCCGAGAAGTACGTTTGCTAGGGGGTGCAGAATGGACAGAGTATGGGTCAAGAACTACGAGAAAGGCGTACCGCCCACCCTGGACTATCCGCCGATACCCCTGCACCGCCTGCTGGAGGACACCACCGCGCGGGCGCCGGCCAGCACCGCCATCATCTTCCCCGGGGCGCTGGGCGACACCTTCCGGCTGAGCTACCGGCAGCTGAATGACGATGCCAACCGTATGGCCAATGCCCTGGCCGGCCTGGGGGTCCGCAAAGGGGACAGGGTGGCCCTGCTGCTGCCCAACTGCCCGCAGTTCGTCATCAGCTACTACGCGGCGCTCAAGCTCGGCGCTGCGGTGGTGGCGTTCAATCCGCTGTACTCGCCGCGGGAGATCGAGCACCAGCTCAACGACTGCGGGGCCAGAGTCATCGTCGTCCTCAGCCTCTTCTATCGCAACGTGGCGGAGGTGAAGTCACGGACGCCGCTGGAGCACGTCATCGTGGGCTATATCAAGGAGTACCTCCCGCCGGTCAGCCGGCTGCTCTTCTCGCTGCTCAAGGAGAAGAAGGAGGGCCACCGCCCGGTGGTGGAGCGGGCCCCGGGCATCCATTTCTTCCAGGACCTGCTGGCGGCGAACCGGCCCGGGTCGCCGGGGGTTGAAGTGGGCCCCGAGGACGTGGCCATGTTTCAGTATACCGGGGGGACCACCGGTGTCAGCAAGGGCGTGGTGGCCACCCACCGGAACGTGGTGTCCAACACCGTCCAGATCAGGACCTGGGCCTCCGGCATCAAGATGGCCCGTGACAATGACGTGGTGATGGGGGTGATGCCGCTCTTCCACGCCTATGGCATGGTCACCGTAATGCACTACTGCGTTCTGGACGGTCTGAGTATGATACTGTTGCCGCGTTTCGTGACGAAGCAGGTGCTGGCGGCCATCAACAGGTACCGCCCATCCTTCTTCCCGGGCGTTCCCACCATGTACGTGGCCATCAACAACTTCCCGGGGGTTCGGAAGTACGACCTGAAGTCAGTCAAGGCCTGTGTCAGCGGCGCGGCGCCTCTGCCCGTTGAAGTGCAGCAGAGGTTCGAGGAGCTCACCCATGGCAGGTTGGTGGAAGGTTACGGGCTCTCCGAGGCGCCGGTGGTGGTCACCTGCACCCCGGTCATGGGGACGCGCAAGATCGGCAGCATCGGCCTGCCCTTCCCGGATGTTGACGCCAGGATAATGGACCTGGAAAAGGGGGAGACCGAGATGCCGGTGGGCGAGATCGGCGAGCTGGTGGTGAAGGGGCCCCAGGTGATGAAGGGCTACTGGAACCGGCCCGAGGAGACCTCCATGGTGCTGCGCCACGGCTGGCTATACACCGGCGACATAGCCCGCATGGACAGCGACGGCTTCTTCTTCATCGTGGACCGGAAGAAGGAGATGATCATCGCTGGCGGCTACAACATCTACCCGCGGGAGGTGGAGGAGGTCCTCTACGAGCATGAGAAGATCAAGGAGGCCGTCTGCTACGGGGTGCCCGATGAGTACCGGGGCGAGACGGTGAAGATCGCGGTGGTCCTGAAGGACGGCCAGACCTGCACCGCGGAAGAGATCACCGATTACTGCAAGACCAAGCTGGCCAAGTACAAGGTCCCCAAGAAGATCGAGTTCAGGCAGGAGCTGCCCAAGTCGCCGGTGGGCAAGGTCCTGCGCCGGGTGCTGGTGGAGGAGGAGAAGAAGAAACAGGGGCGGTAAGAGACGCGGGGCCGCCACCGGAGGCGGCCCCGCGTGTAGTTTCCTGGTCTGCCGGGGCGGGCTAGAGCTCGATCTCCCTGCAGTCGGGGGCCACGATGAGCTTCGGCTCGGTCAGCTCCTGGACCTCTTCCGGGGTCCAGGTGGGCGCCACCTCCTTGAGCACCATTCCCTTCTTGGTGACCTCGATGACGGCTATGTCTGTGACCACCAGGTCCACGCACTGCACGGCCGTCAGCTCGTAGCTGCACTTCTTCACGATCCGGGGCTGGTTGTCCTTGGTGACGTGGTTCATGGCGATGATGAGGCGCTTCGCCCCCACGGCCAGGTCCATGGCGCCGCCGATGGTGCCGATCTGCCGCTCGGGGACGAGCCAGTTGGCCAGGTCACCCTTCTCGGAGACCTGCAGGCCGCCCATGACGCTGATGTCCAGGTGTCCCCCTCTTACCAGTGAGAAGGACTCGTCGTGGGAGAAAAAGCACGTCCCGGGGATTATGCTCACGGGCTGGCCGCCGGCATTGACGAAGTCCGGGTCGCCTTCGCCCGCTGTGTGGACCTCGCCGAAGCCGAGTACGCCGTTCTCACTGTGGAACACCACCTCCCGGCCGGCCGGGACGTAGTTGGAGGCCAGCACCGGGATGCCGATGCCCAGGTTCACGTAGTCGCCATCCTGGAACTCCTTGGCCACCCGGAGGGCCATGGTCTGCCGGTCCAGTCTGAACTTGTCCTTGAACTTGTCAGTCATCTTCGCCCTCCTTACGAGCTCCCTCTGGCTTTCATTCTGGCGTTGGAGTCCAGGGCCTCCTGGCTGATGGGCTTGTCGTCCACCTTGATGTCCTTGGGGCGGACGATCACCCGGTCGACGTAGGCGCTGGGGGTAACGATGGCCTCGGGGTCCAGGCTGCCCAGCTCGACGATCTCGTCCACCTCGGCGATGGTCACCCTGGCGGAACCGGCCATGACGGCGTTGAAGGTCCGGGAAGTCCGGCGATACGTCAGGTTGCCCCAGCGGTCGCCCTGATGGGCCTTGATGAGGGCGAAGTCGGCATGAATGGGGAGCTCCAGGAGATAGGTCCGGCCGTTGATGACCTTCTTCTCCTTGCCCTTCTCCACGATGGTGCCGACCCCGGTCGGTACATAGACCCCTCCCAGCCCGGCCCTGGCCGCCCGGATGCGCTCTGCCAGCGTGCCCTGCGGCACCATGTCCACCTCGACCTTGCCCGCCCGCAGCAGCTTCTCGAAGGTGTTCTGGTAGATGGTGCTCA
>CAYPDY010000209.1:0-3163 GCA_964409515.1 uncultured Dehalococcoidia bacterium | reverse complement strand
CGCGCCCGCCGGCGGCGAGGAGAGATTTCCGCGTTGAAAGCTAGTATACTGCGTCTTGGTCAGGAGGACTGGATCGTGCCTGTGCTTTACGTGGTCGCCACCCCCATAGGCAACCTGGAGGACGTTACCCTGCGGGCTGTCCGTGTCTTGAAAGAGGTCCGGCTGATTGCCGCCGAGGATACGCGCCGGACCAGGCTGCTTCTCGATCACTACGGCATCCAGACCCCGATGACCAGCTACTACGAGCACAACAAGAGGGCCAAGCTGGGGTATCTGCTGCGCTTCATGGAGAAGGATGACCTGGCGCTGGTGTCGGAGGCCGGAATGCCCGGGATCAGCGATCCCGGGTACGAGCTGGTGGCGGCGGCGGCGACGCAGGGCGTGCCGGTGGTCGCCATACCGGGCCCTTCGGCGATCGTGTCCGCCGTGGCCGTTTCCGGGCTGCCCGCCGACCAGTTCATCTACCTGGGTTTCCTGCCGCGGCGCAAGACCGACCGGATGCGACTGCTGGAAGAGGTGGCGGGGGAACCCCGCACCCTGGTGGCTTTCGAGGCCCCCCACCGCATCGTCGACGCCCTGGGGAACGTGCTGGAGGTGCTGGGGGACAGGAGGGTGGCCATCGCCCGGGAGCTCACCAAGCTGCACGAGGAGGTCTTCCGGGGCACCGTGAGTGAGGCCGTGGAGCATTTCCGGGAGCCCAGGGGCGAGTTCACCCTGGTCATCGAGGGCCGCGGCCCCGAGACACGAAAGGGGATGACGGCGGAGGTGGAAGGCGAGATCCGGGCGATGCAGGAAAGGCAGATCCCGGCCAGGGAGGCCGTGGCCCTTTTGTGCGCCAGCACCGGCCTGCCGCGGAAGACCCTCTACCAGGCGTGGCTGGCGCTCCTGCGCGACCGGTGAGGGATTGTATGCTAGAATATCAGTCAGAGTCGGACCTTCATGGAGCGTATTCTCATCTGCGTAGCCTGGCCATATGCCAATGGCTCGCTGCATCTGGGGCATATCGCCGGGGCCTATCTTCCGGCAGACATCTTCGCCCGCTATCATCGCGCCAGGGGCAGCGAGGTCCTGATGGTCTCCGGCAGCGATCAGCACGGCACCCCCATAACCATCCGCGCCGAGCAGGAGAGCACCACACCGGACCAGGTGGCCTCCAAGTATCACGCGGAGTTCCTGGAGTCCTGGAAGAAGCTGGGAATCGGGTTCGATCTGTTCACCAACACCGGTACCGCCAACCACGCCCGGGTGGTCCACGATATGTTCCGCACGCTGCTGCAGAAGGGATACATCTATCGTGACAGCATGCCGCAGCCTTTCTGCTCCAGGTGCCAGCGCTACCTGCCCGACCGCTACGTCAATGGGACCTGCCCTTTCTGTGACTTCAAGGAAGCCAGGGGCGACCAGTGCGACCGATGCGGCAAGCCCACCAACCCGCTGGAGCTCAAGGATCCCCGCTGCCGGCTTTGCGGAGGCGCCCCGGAGGCCCGGACTTCAGAGCACTTTTTCCTCCGCCTGAGCGCTTTCCAGGAGCCGCTGCTGGCCTGGGTGAGACAGCAGAGCCACTGGCGGCCCAATGTCCAGAACTTCACCCTGCGCTATCTCGAGGAAGGGCTGAAGGACCGGGCCATAACCAGGGACATAGAATGGGGCGTGCCCATCCCGCAGCCGGGTTTCGACCAGAAGCGGATCTACGTCTGGTTCGAGGCGGTTATCGGCTACCTGTCCGCCAGCCACGAATGGGGCCAGCTCCGCGGCCGGGAGGACGCCTGGTCGGCGTTCTGGCAGCGGGAGGCCAGGACCTACTACTTCATCGGCAAGGACAACATCCCGTTCCACACCATGATCTGGCCGGCCATGCTGATGGGGTACGGCGGCTTGAACCTGCCGTACGATATCCCGGCCAATGAGTTCCTGACCATCGAGGGCAAGAAGCTCTCCACCAGCCGCAACTGGGCGGTCTGGGTCCCGGACTACCTGGAACGCTATTCGCCGGACCCGCTGCGCTATTTCCTGTCGGCGAACATGCCGGAGACCTCCGACGCCGATTTTTCCTGGCGGGAGTTTGTGCGGCGCAACAACGATGAGCTGGTAGCCACCTATGGCAACCTGGCGCATCGCGTTCTGACCTTCACCAGCAAGCACTTCGACGGCTGCGTCCCCACCCCGCAGGAGCTCGACAGCAGCAGTCAGGCCCTCCTGGAGAAGGCCAGAACGGCATTTGGCGCTGTGGACTCCCTCCTCTATAATTGTCATTTCAGGGACGCCATAAAGGCGGCCATGCTGCTGGCCCAGGACACCAATCGCTATCTGGATGAGAAATCACCGTGGAAGACGCTGAAGACCGACCGGGCTTCATGCGCCACCGCCCTCTTCGTCTCGCTCTCGGTTATCAATACTCTGAAGACGCTTTTCTATCCCTTCCTGCCGGAGAGCTCCCAGAAGCTGCACCGGCTTCTGGGCGGCCAGGGCACCGTCAAAGACGAAGGGTGGGGTTTCCGCGAGCTGCCGGCGGGACAGAAGCTGGCTGCGCCGGAAGCGTTGTTCGTGAAGCTGGACGAAGCCGTGGTAGCCGGAGAGAACGCCAGGCTGGGCCAGGCCCCCGAAGATACTGCCTGAGGCAAGCCGCGAAAGGAGCACGTTGAGCATCGCCTGGACCTACGATCCCGTGAAGTCGGACATGGCCGCAGTGGAGGAGAAGATAGAGGGAGTGGCCAGGCTGGCTCCCCCGGAGATGGCCGAGCAGCTGCGGCATGCCCTGGAAGGCGGGGGCAAGAGGGTCCGTCCGGCGCTGACGCTCCTGTCCGGCAAGTTCAAGAGGTACAACGTGGGGCTGCTGACGTCCATGGCCGCGGGGGTGGAGGTGCTGCATACGGCCACCCTGGTGCATGACGACACCATTGATGACGCGCAGGTCCGCCGGGGCAAGATGAGCATAAAGCAGCGCTGGGGCAACAGCAACGCCGTGCTGATCGGCGACTACCTCTTCGCCAGCTCCGCGCGCTTCGTGGCCGAGACCAGGAACATCAGGGTCATCAAGCTCTTCGCCCAGACCCTGATGACCATCTGCAGCGGCGAAATCCAGGAATCGATCAACGCCTTCATCGGGGACAGGGAGCGCTACTTCCAGACCATCAGCGACAAGACGGCCTGTCTCTTCGCCGCG
>CAYPDY010000208.1:0-3172 GCA_964409515.1 uncultured Dehalococcoidia bacterium | reverse complement strand
CTCAGGGCCCGGGTCCTTCACGCTCAGCGGAAAAAGCAAACTGTAGAACTTGAGTTTGACGCAACGATCTCTGTTGCCCCAAAACGGGATACCGGTCCCCGGCCCGCCGGCAAATGCGGCATTCGGCTGCGTCCGGATGACGGTACAGCCGGTTGGCATCCGCCCGCGCCCCTTTTGCCCCTGAGTCACGAGTTTGTTATACTGGATAGTTGATGGCCAGACCACCCACCAGGCGCCTCAGGTAGTCAATTCCGGCCTTCTGACCAGGAAAAGCGGAGGAAGCCGCTCGAACCAGCCCACCCGGATCACCAGACCTCTGAACAGCAACGATGAGCAACTGTGCAGTCATGAAAGCCAAGAGGAAGCCCGCGAAGGCGGGCGCGCCCGAAAGCGTTGAGTTGTTCCTCAACAGGGACCGGTGCAAGGGCTGCCGCTACTGCGTGGAGATCTGCGCCCGGAAGACGCTGGCCATCGGCGAGGAAATGAACGCCAAGGGCCACCTGCTGCCGAAGGTGGTAGACAACGCCGAGTGCGCCGCCTGCGGCCTTTGCGCCATGATCTGCCCGGACTTCGCCATCTGGCTGTCCTCGGAGGACGAGGAGGCCTAGGGACCGATGGCCGAGACGGCCGCCCTGCAGGGGCAGTTCTTCATCACCGGCGACGAGGCCTGTGCCGAGGGCGCCATCAGCGCCGGCTGCCGCTTCTTTGCCGGCTATCCCATCACTCCAGCCACCGAGATCGCCGAGCGCATGGCCCGCCGGCTGCCGCGCATCGGCGGCGTCTACGTCCAGATGGAGGACGAGATCGCCTCCATGAATGCCATACTGGGGGCGGCCTGGGCCGGGGCCAAATCCATGACCGCCACCTCCGGACCCGGGTTCAGCCTGATGATGGAGAACCTGGGCCTGGGCGTGATGCTGGAGACCCCCTGCGTGCTGGTGAATGTGCAGCGGGCCGGGCCCTCCACGGGCCTGCCGACGCTGGTGGGCCAGGGCGACATGATGCAGGCCAGGTGGGGGTCCCACGGGGTCTACGAGATCATCGCCATATGTCCCAGCTCTCCGCAGGAGATGTTCGATCTGACCATAACCGCCTTCAACCTCTCGGAGAAGTACCGGGTGCCGGTGCTGCTCATGGCCGACGAGACCGTGGGGCACATGAGCGAGAAGGTGGTCATCCGCCCGGTCGCGCCGGAGGAGCTGGTGGAGCGGCGCCGCCCCACCGTCCCGCCCGGGGAATACCTCCCCTACCAGCCGGACGCCGACCTGGTCCCGCCCATGGCGCCGGCCGGCCAGGGCTACCGCTTTCACGTGACCGGGCTGACGCACGACGAGAGGGGCTATCCCATAATGACGGCGGAGGTGCACCAGAAGCTGGTGCGGCGGCTGGCGGACAAGATCCGGGTGAACCGGAAGGATATCATTCGCTGTGAAGAGGTGGGCATCGAGGATGCCGACGTTGTCGTCTGCGCCTACGGCATCACGGCCCGGGTGGCCCGCCGCGCGGTGCAGATGGCCCGGGAAGAGGGCATCCGCGCCGGCATGCTGCGGCTGATCACCATCTGGCCCTTCGCCGAGGACCGTATCCGGGAGCTGGCGCGGCAGGCTAGGGCCTTCGTGGTGCCCGAGATCAACTACGGCCAGATCGTCCTGGAAGTCGAGCGCTGCGCCGCGGGGAAGAAGACCGTGCTGGTGCCTCACATGGGCGGCGGCATGCATCTGCCCCAGGACATCCTGGCGGCCATCAGGGAGGCGGCGAAGTGACGGAAGCGGTGCGCGGGCAGCAGAACCCCATCGATGCCTTCCTGCGGGTGGACCGCATGCCCAGCATCTGGTGCGCCGGCTGCGGCATCGGCACGTCGATGGGCTGCTTCATCCGGGCCATCCAGCGCGCCAAGCTGGACCCGGACAAGATCGCGCTGGTCTCCGGCATCGGCTGCACGGGCCGGGTGGCGGGCTACGTGCGCCTGGACTCCTTCCACACCACGCACGGGCGGGCCATACCCTTCGCCACCGGAATGGCGCTGGCCAATCCAGAGCTCAAGGTCGTGGTCTTCTCCGGCGACGGCGACCTGGCGGCCATCGGCGGCAACCATCTCATTCACGCCGCCCGCCGCAATATCGACATGACGGTCATCTGCGTGAACAACTTCAACTACGGCATGACCGGGGGCCAGCTGGGGCCCACTACCCCGCTGGAAGCCCGCACCGCCACTTCACCCTATGGGAACTTTGAACCACCCTTCAACTTGCCGCGGTTGGTGGCCGCCTCGGGGGCGTCGTTCGTGGCCCGCTGGACGGTCTACCACCTGCGGCAGTTGGAGCGCTGCCTGGCCGAGGCGCTGGTCCGGCCGGGATTCAACTTCGTGGAGGTCATCGCCCACTGCCCCACGGTATACGGCAAGGCCAACAAGCAGGGCCAGGGGGTTGACGGGCTGCGCTACTTCAAGGAGAAGAGCGTGATCAAGAGCGGCGCCGATCCGGCCGAGGCCGACATCGCGCTGGACGGCCCCATCCTGCTGGGCAAGTTCGTCGACATCGAGCGCCCCAGCTTCTGCGGCAACTACGCCCGGGTCTGCGCCAAGGCCCAGAAGAGCAAGTGAAGGACTGAAGAAACCATGAGCCAGGGCACAGTCAGGAGAGAGCTGCGCATTGCCGGGTTCGGCGGCCAGGGCGTCATCCTGTTCGGCGAGATCGTGGGCAAGGGCGCCAGCATCTTCGACGCCGGCTACGCCACCCTCACTCAGAGCTACGGCCCGGAGGCGCGCGGCGGCTCCTGCACCGCCGAGGTGGTGGTCTCCCGGGAGCCGATCGACTACCCGCGCATCACCAGCCCCGAGGTCATCGTGATCCTGGCCCAGGAAGCCTACGCCAACTACGGCCTCAACCCGCCGAAGGGCACCCTGATCATCGTGGACCCGGACCTGGTCAAGACCGATCCGACTGTTGCGCCCGCTCCTCTCTCGGTCCCGGCCACCCGCATGGCCCGGGAGATGAACCGGCCGGTGGTGGCCAACATCATCATGCTGGGCTTCTTCGCGGCGGTGAGCGACCTGGTGTCGCCCAAGGCGCTGCGCGAGGCGGTGCGGGCCTCCGTGCCCGAAGGGACCGAGGACCTCAACCTCAGCGCCTTCGACAAGGGATACGCCTTCGGCCTGGAGCAGGCCGGCCGC
>CAYPDY010000207.1:0-3208 GCA_964409515.1 uncultured Dehalococcoidia bacterium | reverse complement strand
CCCGATGTGTCCCATGACCGGTATGCCGCAGTCCACAATGCGTTTCACGGTCTCGGCCATGGTCACCCCGCCCTCCAGCTTCACTGCCTGGGCCCCGGCCTCCTGCATGAACCGGGCGGCGTTGTGGAGGGCCTCGCCGATGCTGGCGTGGTAGGTCATGAAGGGCATATCGCCGATTATCATGGCCTGCGCGGTGCCGCGCACCACCGCCTTGGTGTGATGGATCATCACGTCCATGGTCACCGGGATGGTGGACTCATAGCCCAGTATCACCGTGCCCAGGCTGTCCCCCACCAGGATGAGCGGGACGCCGGCGGCGTCGATCAGCTTGGCGGTGGCGTAATCATAGGCGGTGAGCATGGGGATCTTCTTCCCCTTCTGCTTCATCTCTTTGATCTGGAGAATCGTGGTCCGCATCTTCCCCTCCTTCCTGAGGCCGGAGGTGCGGGGCGAGTAGATACCTATACACCCTGTGTATGGAGCCCCGTGTACCCTGTGTACGTGGTCCCATGGTCTGGAGAAATGGGACCCCGGCCTCCGGTCGCCTTATGATACCATGTCCGGGACCCGCGGCTGGAGCCTGCTGGACCGTCGAATCGGACTCAGAGGGCTTTCAGCGTTTCCGTGAGGTCGTCCATCCATCCGTGCCCGCCGATCTTCTGTTCGCGGATGGCGTTGTTGGCGTCAACGTAGACGAGCCGCGGCTGAACGTGCTTGGCCTCTTCGTCGGTGACGGTGCTGTAGTTGAGGATGATAACGATGTCGCCCCTGGCCACCATGCGGGCGGCGGCCCCGTTCAGGACGATGTCACCCGAGCCCGCTTCTCCTTCGATGGCGTACGTCTGGAAGCGGTTGCCGTTGTTGACGTCCAGGATGTGGACCATCTCATATGGCAGAATGTCGGCTGCCTCGAGCAGCAGCCTGTCGATGGTAATGCTGCCCTCGTAGCCCACGTTGCCTCCAGTGACTCTGGCCCGGTGTATCTTGCTTCGTAGCATCGTCCTCATGTTATATTCCTCCTCTGTTTGCGTCCGGCCAATCACCTGCAGGGCTGGCCCAGGATCGCATTCAGTTCGCTGGCTTTCTCCTTGTCGATCTTGCCTTTGGCCAGGGCGATGGGAATGGTCTGGCGCCCCAGCTCCTCGTAGGCCGGCAGGAGCTCCGGCGCTCTCTCCCGGAGAGCGGCCAGGTGCTTCCGCACGGTCCCGGCATCGCCCCGGGCGATGGGTCCGGTGAGCGAGTTCGGCAGCCCCACGTTGTCCAGGTTGTTCAGAGAGCCCCTCAGCAGGGGCAGGAGGGCCTGCGTGGCCTCCGGCGTAGAGACACCGAAGGTCTTCCACAGGTCGGTGGCCAGTTTGACCAGGGTGATCATGTAGTTGCAGGCGATTACGGCAGCCGCGTGATAGGCCACCTTGTCGCCTGGTTTGAGCTCTATCCAGTGCCCGCCCAGGGCCGCCGCCATTTCCTTCAGGGTGGCCAGCAGAGGGGCATCGGCTTCCAGGGCGAAGGTCGAGCCGGGGATGTTCTCAATGGCATAGGCCACGGTGGCAAAGGTCTGGAGGGGATGAAACCCGCCTCTCGCGGCCCCGCACTCCGCGGCGGGTGTCAGGATGTTCAGGGAGTCCGCGCCGCTGCAGTGCACCACGCCCTGCCCGGGGCGCCACTTGACCTGGGCGGCCACCTGGGGTATGACGCCGTCGGGGGTGGTGATGAAAACCAGGTCGGCGGCATCGGCGACGGCCTGGGGGGTATCGCAGACCCGGCAGCCGTCAACCATGCCGGCCAGTCTCTCTGCGGAGGCACGGGTGCGGCTGGCCACGGCTACCACGCCGTAGCCCTTTCCCCTCAGCCTGACTGCGAGGGCGGTTCCAACCGTACCGGCGCCTATGAAACCTGTGTTTGGCACTCTGCCCCTATTCACCGTCTCGGTCGTTGCCGATCCAAGCGATCTTGTTGTTAAGTACTCTGAATCTGCCGGTGCTCACCGCCATATCGGTCGATGGCACCTTTACGTTACCAGAACCCCGCCCTTCTGTCAAGCAGAACGCGCGGGCGGGCCCCTCAATATTCTCTCAGATTATGCCCTCTGCCTTGAGCTCGGCCAGCTTCTCGGGGGTGAAACCGAGGATTCCCGTGTAGACTTCCTGGTTGTGCTGCCCCGCCGTCGGGCCGGGCCGCTCGATGGCCCCCGGCGTCTCCGACAGCTTGATGACTACGCCTGGCACCGGGATCTTGCCTACCCTGGGATAGGGGATGTCCACCAGCATCTCCCGGGCGGCGACCTGCGGATCGTTGGCCATCTCCAGGGTGTTGTTTACCTTGGCGCAGGGTACCCTGGCGGCCTCCAGGATCTTCATGGTCTCCACCGTGGTCTTGTCCTTCACCCAGTCCTTGGCGATGGCCTGGATGGCGTGCCGGTTCTCGAAGCGTGACTGGTCGCTCTTGAACCTGGGGTCATCCTTCAGCTCCTCCCGGCCTATGGCCCGGCAGAAACGCTTCCAGATGGGGTTGCCGGCGCAGCCGATCATCACGTGGCCGTCCCTGGCCTGGAGGCAGTCGGTGAAGTTGTAGTAGCTGGTGTTTCCCTGGCGCTCCCGGATCATGCCTCCCACCTTGGCCTCGGCCGCCACCGCCAGGCCGGCGACGCAGGCTACCGCCGTGTCGAGCAGGGCGACGTCCACGTACTGCCCCCGGCCGGTCTTCTGCCTCTGGAAAAGGGCGAACATGATGCCCAGGGCGCAGTGGGTGCCGGTGCTGAAGTCCACCCAGGCGTAGCCGGACCTGGTGGGCGCCGTCTCCGGGAAGCCCGTATAGCTCATGGCCCCGGAGAGGGCCTGGGTAATGGTATCGAAGCAGGGGCGCTGCTTGTACGGCCCCCAGGAGCCGAACCCGGAAACCTGGGCCACGATGATGGCCGGATTGATCTTCCTCAGCGCCTCATAGTCCAGGAGACTCTCCTCCCTGGAGCCGCTGACGTAGCTGTGCAGCACCACGTCGCTCTTCTTGACGAGCTGATGCACGATCTCCTGGCCCTTCTCGCTCAAAGGGTCGAGGGTCACTCCCCTCCGGTTGGCCAGGGTCACCATGGTGAGCATGCTCTCTCCATTGGGGGCGAAGGGCCCGAAATTCCGCTCCTCTTCGCCGGTGGGCCGCTCCACGCGTATGACGTCGGCGCCCATGGCGGCCAGCAGCGTGGCGGCGTAGGGGC
>CAYPDY010000206.1:0-3230 GCA_964409515.1 uncultured Dehalococcoidia bacterium | reverse complement strand
ACCGTGAGTTTTACCAGCGCATCGGCCGGCTGGGGGGACGCCCAACCTGGCGCGAGACACTGGACAAGAGTAGTAAGCGGACCAAGGAAAGGAGGACGCGACTTCCACCTGTCCTGCGTATCCGCTCTGGGCAGGGGCTATCGGGGTAGCCCCTGCCCACCTACCGGGAGCCCGGGTCCCCTGTTGGCGGACCGCCGCAGACCGGGGCTTCCGGCCAAAGCCGATGAAATCGAAAAGGGAGGTCAAATGCAGGGACAAAGGCTTCGGAGGCCATGGTGATGATCCTCAAGATAGTCGATGAGTTCAGCCCGCAAAGCCGCGAGGAGAGGATTGCAGTGCTCTCGCCGCCCAGGCGGGCGCCGCGCATGGCCCGGTGCGACCGATGTCAGCGGGCCTACTTCTGGCCGGCCAAACGTCTCCGGATAGAGGATGCCCGGTGCCCTCTGTGCGGTGGACGGGTCTGGGAGGCGGCATGGTACCTGTCCATGCCCTGGTACCGGTGCGAGGTTGGCGTGGGGCCCACTTTGGCGGAAGCGGAGGCGGCAACATGATTCGCCTGGCCTTGAGCATTCAGGAGGCGGGCCAGGCTCTTGGCCTTGGCCGCACCACCATGTACAGGCTGGTGAAGGAGGGCAAGATCCCCACCGTCAGAATCGGCGGGCGGATCCTGGTCCCGGTGAACCGGCTGAGCGAAATCCTAGAGCGGAAAGCGAGGCCATGACCGGCGACGTCGGTGGCGGACTTGACCGGCTGCCCTTCACAGATGCCAACGCGACAGACCGTGTGGCGATCCACTTGGAAGCGGGCTAGCCGCGTCCTGGCGGCGAGGGATGCGGCTGGGGCTGGCCCGCGCGGCCACAGCGTATGCCGAGGCAGGGCGCGGTCAACGAAGGAGAACGGGACTATTGAGGGTGTCCAAAGAGGTGTTTGAGGAGCCGAAGGCGACCGACCTGGCGCGTCTCCGCGACGAGAGGCGGCGGAACCACAGGCAGATCACCTACGACTGCCTCCAGGCGTCCGTGGGTGATGACCACCGCGTCACGTGCCCTCACGCGCCGCGGTCGCTGGGAATGCTGGCCGTGCTCAGGGGAGAGTCGATGGCATGCTGCCACCATTGTTCACGTTACAGAGACGATGGAAGAAAAGGGTGAAGGAGGATGGGAGATGAATTACTGTGCTGTTTGCGGCAGGAGAACGAGCCGTGGGAGGGACCTATGCCCCCAGTGCCAATCGCTGATCCCGCCCAGCCTGTATCAAGCCTGCCTGGAGGAGAGGGAGGACGGATACCGTCTTGGGTTGAATGACGGCACACAGATGGGGTTTGACCGGGCTGAGGTCAGCGGGGGGTGGGTCACTCTGTGTCGAAAGGAGGGCTTCGATGGCGGTACGTATGGACACCCCTTCCCCCGGGGGATTGACATCAGGCTGGATCTGATCGTGTGGTGCGCCAAAGACCCCGACGGCCTGGAACAGCCGGAGCCTACGGCCTGAAAAGAGTCACCTGACATGCCGTGCTCAGACATCCGGATAGCGCTGCCGCTTCGCAACCACCACAAGCTGATCAAGCTGATGGGGCTGATAGGGGTGGGGGCCTGCTGGCACCTCGTCAGTCTCTGGAGCGCCGCTGCCGAGACACGCCCCGGCGGTGTGCTGTCCGAGTGTGACGCGGCGGACATCGCGGGCATGGCCAACTGGCCGGATGAACCGCAGAAGCTGCTGGATGCTCTCATCAAGTGCCGCTGGATCGATGTCAGGGACGGCACCTTTGCCATCCACGACTGGGAGGACCACCAGGGCTGGGTGGTCGGTTCACCTAGGCGGTCGGAGACGGCCCGGCGCAACGCGCTGGCCAGGTGGCATCCGCAGGAAAGGCAAGCTGCCGGCATGCCAGCGGCATCCGGCCCGCATGGAGGCGGCAATGCGGAATCGTGCCCTAGTGCTCCGTCTCCGTCTCCGTTACCGTCTCCGTCTCCATCTCCGTCTCCACGTAAGTCTGAAGACTTACTCCACCTGTACCGGGAGGAATTGTCTCGAAGGTATCCACAGCTGGACCTGGACGAGGAGTTCGAGAAGTGCTGCACTCACTGGGCGTCGCATGACAGGGGCTCAAGGAAGAAACCGGACTGGAAGGTCCGGCTGACAGACTGGATGGACGAAGCCGTGAAAGGGGGCAGCCATGGAAGAGCAGGAAAGAACGGTCGACATTCTGCAGGCATTCCTGGAAACAGGCCGGCCGGCGCATTCCGTCACCTGGAAGGATGAGAAGCGGCAATGCCGGGACTGCTGGGACTACTTCAATGCCCGGGTAGCGTATGTCGATGGGGAGCCCCGGCACATCCCAGAGCTCTGTCCGGCCTGCAGCGCGTCGGCCGTCCTCGAAGAACGAAAGGCCGAGGCCCTCATCAAGTTGGACGCGGTGACGAAGGTGCAACGGGAGCGCTGGGACGTCGAGGCGGGCTGCCCGGCCAGATTCAAGGACAGGACGTTTGAGAACTTCGACCGGAAACGGCAGCCACGGGCCTTTAAGGTCCTCAGCACCTGGCAGCCTCCGAAGTCCATCATCCTGTCCTCCGCCGACCTGTATGGAGTGGGCAAGACGCACCTGGCCTGTGCCCTGCTGCACCGGGTACTGGCGGGCACGGATGCGGCCTGGCTGACTCGCGACCTGTGGGTGCAGGCGCGCCGCTGCCCGGTCCACTTCACCAGTGAGCCCCACCTGCTGGCCTCCATCCGGGCGACCTTCCAGGAGGGGGCGGCGGACACCGACGATTCCATTTACCGCCGGCTGACCGCCTTCGATCTGCTGATACTGGATGACGTGGGGAAGACCAGGCCCCGGGACCCCGCCTTCCTGCAGGGGGTCTACTTCCGGATCATCGACGACCGGTACACCGGCGGCAAGCCGATCGTGCTGACTACCAACCTGTCGCTGGCCGACCTGGAGTCCCACATCGGAGGATCCTGCGCCGACCGGCTTTTCGAGATGTGCGGCGCCGAGAACATCGTGCAGATGCGCGGCCGGAGCTACCGCGTGCAGGGGGTGTGAGAGGATGATCCTGGCACTCGATTGCGCCACGAAGACGGGCTGGTGTCTCCTGGAGAACGGGCTGGTACAGAGCTCCGGGGTGCAGGATTTCACCAGGGCCCGTGGCGAGTCCAACGGCGCCATGTTCCTGTGCTTCAGGCAGTGGCTGACGGCCTTGCTCTCCCCGCAGCGGAGCGTGAGCCTG
>CAYPDY010000205.1:0-3241 GCA_964409515.1 uncultured Dehalococcoidia bacterium | reverse complement strand
CCTCGCCCTCCTGGAGGGCGAAGACCTGCGGCCGCAGCATGGCCGTGTCGGTGATCCCGATCAGCTGAAACTGGTCGTTCCGCACGTCGTTGCGGGCGATGATGAAGAACCACGGCCCGTCCGGAGACGAGAATACGTGATGGCTCTGGATGGCCTTGTACAGTGCCTGCTTCTCCTCCGGAAGCATGTCGAAGTCCATCTCCGAGGTCGGCGCCATGGCCTCGATCAGGTGCTCCAGGGGATACTTGTAGACCCGGCTCCACAGGTCCAGGAGGAGCGCCGCCTCCTCCGTGTCCGTCAGGAACAAAGGATGGTAGTCCCGCTGCTTGAGATACTCCAGCACCGACTGGTAGTTGGCGAAATCGCCGTTGTGCACCAGGGCCTCGTTGAGCGCGCTGAAGGGATGGCAGCCGCCCGGATGCCACACCCGCCCGCGTGTGGGGTAGCGCTGGTGGGCCAGCCAGGCGTGGGCCTGGAAATCATCCAGCCGGTAGTAGCGCACCACGTTCTCGGCGTAGCCGACGATCTTCAAGATCATCATGTTCCGGCCGTGGGACATGACGAAGGCCCTCTTGTCGCCCAGTGAGGCGTAGTACTGCCTGTTGATCTTGAAGCTGTTCTGGTAGACGAACTCGTCCTCCGCATCGCGCCGGTCCACGGACCCAAGCCGGTTGTAGGCCATGAACCGGTCCAGGACATCGTCCTTGACCCGCACGAAGTAGCGCATGACATCCGGGGGCCTGACATCCAGCCCGATGCGGCGATGGTCGTCCAGCGTGGCCAGCTTCTCCGCCTTGTCGATGCGGAAGTGCGGCTTGATGAAGGCTTCCTCGAGCTCACCAGCCACCCCCGCCTCCAGGAGGGCGATGTGCAGCATGTAGTCCTCGTCCAGCACCTGCCGGGAGACGCCCAGGGCCTCGGGAACGAACCCCACGGCGCCGATGCCACCACCCTTGCCATTGCCCCGGTTATGCATCTGCAGGGAGGGCTCGAAGATGTTCTTACCGGTCACCGGGATGGAGCAGATGAACCCCGTGACGCCGCAGCCGCCCTCCTCCTCGGTGCTGGCGGCCGGGGCCGGCAGGTGCCGGTGCAGGTCCGCGCGTGATGACAGGATCCTCTCGGCGTAGTCCATCATGGTCTCACTCCGTCTCCCGCTGCTGGGCCCCCAGCCGCCCCGCTGCTCGTGGCTGGGGCGCCCTGCTGCCCGGCAGCAGGGACATAGTCCAGGTGCTCCAGCAGGTCCGTGCGTCCCACCATCTCCCTGACGCTGCGCAGGCCGAACCTCTGGAGGATATCGACCAGCTGGACGTTCCACGCGTGGTACATGTTTGTCAGCCGCTGCGTCGCCCAGTCCTCGTCGAACAGGTCGGCCAGCTCGGAGTCCGTGGAGGCGATGCCCCGGGCGCAGCCGCGCCCCGATTCGCAGTTGCCGCAGCGGACGCACTCCAGGGACACCAGCTCCGCCGTACCGATGACCGCCCCGTCGGCGCCCAGGCAGATGGCCTTGGCCAGGTCATGGGCGGTCCGGATCCCGCCGGAGGCGATGAGCGTCATGGCGTCGCGGACGCCTTCCTCCTTGAGAAAGCGGTGCACCTTGACGATGGCGTACTCGATGGGCATGGCGATGTTCTTCTTGGCGATGTCGGGCGCCGCCCCAGTGCCGCCGTAGCCGCCGTCGATGTGGATGATGTGTGCGCCGGCATAGTAGGAGCCCACCGCCACCATGTCCACGTCGCTGGGGGTGGAGACCTTCACCGACACCAGGGCGCCGGGGTTGATCTCCTTGATCCAGTCGATGTGTTTCTTGTGGTCCTCGATGGAGTACACCGAGTGGAACGGAAAGGGAGAGAACAGCGGCGTGCCCTGCACCGCCTCCCGCATCCGGGCCACGCTCTCGGTGTTCTTCTCGCCGAGGAGGTGGCCGCCCAGGCCCGGCTTTGCGCCCTGGGCGTACTTGAACTCGACGATCTTGACACGCTGGATGGTCTCCTCGCGCACCCCGAACAGCCCCGTGGCCACCTGGGTGATCACGTGGTCATCGTACGGCTGCAGCATCTCCGGGTAGCCGCCCTCCCCGGTGCAGGTGAAGGTGTTCCACCTGGTCGCGTTGCGCGCCTTGGAAACCATGGTAGGCAGGCTGACCGACCCGAAGGACATGCCCCCGCCGTAGACCGGGGTGGAGATGACGATGTTCGCCCGCCCGTCGTTGCGGCGGTTCAAGGGGATGGCGGTGGATATCTCGGACCGGTCCACTTCGGGCGGCCGGGTGGGGAACCTGAACCGCAGCTTGTCGAACCCGCCCCCGGAGTGGCCCACGTTATACTCGAGGTCGGTGCGCTGCGGCGGGTAGCCGGTCTCGGCCATGATCCACGTCCCCGTAATCATGTCCGCGGTCCAGCGGAAGTCACCCAGGGTGGCGTACATCGGATTCAGCGACAGCGAGAGCGCCTGCCGGGGGCACCGGGCCACGCAGTAGAAATCGTTCCCCTGACAGGCGAAGCCGATGCACCTGTAGTCGATGGGCGGCCTGGCCCGGTTGTGGCCCTCCACCCTCTCGTGCACGCCGTGGGGACAGCTCCTGGCGCAGAGGCCGCAGTTGATACAGGCCTCGGAGCGCGTCACCTTGTACTTGGGCACCTGGTGCCGGAAGCGGGAGGGCATCCTCTTGATTTCGACGGATAAAGGCTTCATCTGCTCACCGCCTCTCCCTTCTCCTGGAACAGCTTCCCGAAGGTGTCCCGGTCCACTTCCTCGAAGAAGATGGCCCGGCCTGACTCTCCGCGCAGGCGGCGGGCCTCCCGGATGCCCATGGCGCCCATGACCTCCAGTATCTGGGAATGCCAGGCCCCCGTGAGATTGACCATCCGCTGGGTAAGGACCGGGGCCGGTATCCCCTCCATCCCCTCGGGGAATATCAGCCGCTTCTCGGGCTTCTCGTACAGCCTGGCGCCCACGGCGATCATGAGCGGGATATCCACGGCCACGAGGTCGGCGCCGCAGAGCATGGCCTTGGGCACGTGCTCCGCCATGGCAATGCCGCCCGAGGCGATGATGGTGACCTCATCGCGTATCCGGTCCTCCACCAGCCTCAGGTGGACCGCCCGGATGATGTCCTTGAGCGTCCGCGGGCCCGGTCCCGCCGGTCCGCCCGGGTCAACTGGTCCGGCCGTCTCCCGGCCGCAGTAGTCCGCCACGATGTGGATGATCTCCGCTCCGCTGTGCGCCAGCCGGGCCACGG
>CAYPDY010000204.1:0-3284 GCA_964409515.1 uncultured Dehalococcoidia bacterium | reverse complement strand
ACTGCAGGTGGTCGATTTCTTCAAGCCCTTCTGGAGCTCAGGCGGGATCACGCCGGTGGCCTACCATGTGGCCAGGGGGCTGGCGCTGAAGGGCCACGATGTGACGGTCTACTCCAACGGCGACGGGCGGGACGCTTCGGTGAAGGTCCGGAAGAACCGGCCGACGGCGGTCGACGGGATGACGGTCTACTATTTCCGGAACCTCTGCCCGCCGCTGGCGCGGCGGAACATCTACACAACGTACATGGTTCCCTTCGTCTCCCGGAGGGAGCTGCGGCGGTTCGACGTGGTCCACATCCACACCTACCGCAGCACGATGGCGGTGCCGGCGTGGCATTTCGCCATGAAGTACCGTGTTCCCTACGTTCTCCAGCCCCACGGGACGGTGGAGACCTATTTCGACAAAGGAACGCTGAAGAGGGCCTTCGACGCGCTGTGGGGCCGCTCGATGCTGAAGCACGCTGCCAGGCTGGTGGCGGTGACTCCGGCGGAGGCAGGGCAGCTCGAGCGCATGGGGCTGGCCCGGGACAGGGTAGAGATCATCCCCAACGGGATCGACGCGGCGGAGTTCGCCGCCCTCCCGCCGCGGGGGCGGTTCCGGGCGAAGCAGGGCCTGGGGGATGACGAGAGAGTGGTCCTGTACCTCGGCCGGATACACAGCATCAAGGGGCTGGACCTCCTGGTGCGGGCCTTCGCTTCCCTGGGCCCGGACTTGGGCCCGGTGCGGCTGGTGATCGCCGGGCCGGACGATGGGTACCTGGCGTCCCTGACGAAGGTGGTAAGGGACGCCCGAGTCGAAGGCCGGGTCACCCTGGCGGGCCCTCTCTATGGCGGGGACAGGCTGGAGGCCTATGTCGACGCCGACGTCTGCGTGCTGACCTCGGTCTACGAGGTATTCGGAATTACCTTGCTGGAGGCCCTGATGTGCGGCACTCCGGTGGTAGCCACCGACCGCTGCGGCGTGTCGTCGTGGCTGGCCGACCGCGGCGGATACGTCGTGCCGCACGAGGCCGGCGCGGTGGCCAGCGCCCTGCACCGGATGCTGGCGGACCCCGAGGCCCGGAGGCGCTTTGGGGAGGAGGGGCGGCGCCTGGTAATGGAGCAGTTCACCTGGGCGGGGGTGGTCGACAAGGTGGAGGAACTCTATCGGGAGGCGTTGGCGGGGAAATGACTCAGGCTGACGGCGGCACCGGCGGCGCGAGACCATTGGTCACGGTCATCACCCCGGCCTACAACCGGGCGGCATACCTGGATGAAACCATCCAGAGCGTGCTGGGGCAGGACTACCCCAACCTGGAGTACATCGTCCTGGATGACGGCTCCACCGACAGCACCAGGGAGGTGCTCGGCCAATACGACGGCCGGATAGTCTGGGAGACCCACCCGAACATGGGCGAGACCCGCACCGTGAACAAGGGGTTCGGCATGGCCCGCGGCGAGATCGTGGTGGTGGTGAACTCGGATGACCCGCTGCTGCCAGGGGCCGTCAAAGCGGCGGTTGATTTCATGGAGAGCCACCCGGATGTCCTGGTGGCCTACCCGGACTGGGACTTCATCGGGCCGAAGTCGGAAGTGATCAGGCATATCAAGGTCCCGGAGCATGACTACATGTACATGCTGAAGCGTCATCACTGCAGCGTAGGGCCCGGAGCGTTCATAAGACGGCGAGGCCTGCAGATCGCCGGGATGCGAGACCCTGACTTCCGGTACGTTGGTGATTTCGAGTTCTGGCTGCGGCTGGGGTTGTATGGAGAATTCGCCCGTGTACCAAGTACGCTGGCCACTTTCAGGGTGCATCCCGATTCTGCCACGGTAGCACAGCGCGGAGCTGCCATGGCCGAAGAGCACATACGTCTGATGGACAAGCTGTTTGCCCGGCCCAACCTTCCGCCGGCAGTGAGTAAGGCACGGTCGCAGTCCTATGGTTCGGCGCATCTGGTTGCCGCCTACGTATGTGGCATAGAACGGGGAGAAGCCGCCAGGCACGTCCTTAGGGCTGCACGCTATGGGCCCCGGGGCCTGCTGGGCAGGTGGGAGCTGATATTGCCATCCATTCTGCCCTTGTCGGTGCAGAACGTGCTGATGCGTGTTCTGTACGCCGGCCGCCGAATGGTTCAGCGCTTCAAGCTGGTTGGGCGCGGTTCTGGTGAAGGTAAGGCATGACTCTCACTGCGGGCACAGACCATCCGGCAGTGAGCGTCGTAATCCCGTTCCGTAGCCGGATCGAATGGTTGCGAGAAGCTGTTCGGAGCGTTTTGGATCAAACCTGGGATGATTTCGAGGTTATTGTCGTAGACGACGGATCAGATGAGACGGGGGCGCCCTCTCTGGGCTTCGATGAGCCGCGCATGCGCTATATCAGACAGGATCATAAGGGGAGATCCGCGGCAAGGAACAATGGGATTGCCCTGTCACGCGGTTCCCTGGTCGCCTTTCTGGATTCTGATGATCTCTTCTTGCCCACAAAGCTGGAAAGGCAGGTAGCTATGATGCGGGCGAACCCGGGTTGTCTGATGTCACACACATCCTATGAGCGCGTCGGTGCGGAGGGGAGGGGTATTGACGTGGTGGCCTCCGGAAGATGCACGGGTGTAGTCTATCCTCGGGTCGTGCTACGGTGTCCGATAGCCACTCCAACGGTGATGGTGCGCAGGGAGGTGTTCGACCAGGGTGCAAGGTTTGAGGAGTCGCTTGATGTTGGCGAAGACATCGTACTGTGGGCCCGGATAGCACGAATGTCTCCAGTGCTTGGCATCGACGAGCCGCTGACCAGGGTGAGGGTCCACGGTGCCAATGCGGCCAGCGATCGTGAAGCGCAGATCGCCGCGCAGATGTATGTTGTCGAACACATCATCAGAAAGGACTCGGGGCTGCCTTGGGCTGTCAGGCGTGAGCTCGAGTCCTCTTCCTGCATCGACATAGCTTACAGCTTCTTCCGTTTGAAGAAGCCAGCGCTGTTGATGCGATACCTTGTTCGTGCCATAATCGCCTGGCCGGTGAATCCGCGTTTTTTGGAGGTCCTGGCCTACGCGGTTCGCCTGGTGGTGGATCGTGTGCTGGGCAAGCAGCATTCGGATGACGGCTTCCTGGCGTCCAGGTCTGATATGAGGGGCAAATAGATGGCTATTGGGGTTGAACCGTGAGAGTGCTTCTGCTTGGCGGCACCGGGATGCTGGGCCACAAAGCCTGCCAGGTACTGGGCGGTACTTTGGATGTTTATGCAACGGTCCGCCGTGCTTTCGCCACAGGGAGTCTCCCCGGATTTCTTGATGGGGGACGTACCG
>CAYPDY010000203.1:0-3325 GCA_964409515.1 uncultured Dehalococcoidia bacterium | reverse complement strand
ACTCCACCATCGACAGCGGCTCCCTCAGCTGCTGAACCGGGGCGTTGTCCCGGGCCTCCAATTGCCCCGCTGTGTAGCCCGTGCTACAATAACTTGCGGCTCCGCCCGACAGGCTCTACTGACGACACATGCAGAAAAGGTGTAAAGGCAACCGCGATCTTCTCCCCCAAGACATGGAGAACTTCCGGCGTGTAGAAGAGGCTTTTCGTTCTTCCTGCCTCAAGTGGGGATACGAGGAGATCAGGACGCCCACACTGGAATACCTGCACCTTTTCACTTCCACCGGCACCCTCACTCCCCACATGCTCGGCCGCGTGTACTCGTTCCTGGACTGGGACGGCTGGAGCGGCGAGAGGGTGGTCCTGCGGCCTGACGGCACCATCCCGGCGGTCAGGCTGTATGTCGACAGCCTGGCCCAGGCCTCGCCCGCCAAACTCTTCTATGTCGAAAACGTCTTCAGCTTCGAGGAGACAGGGATGGAGTCCCGGGAGCGGTGGCAGTGCGGGGTCGAGATGCTGGGCAGCACCAGCCCCTCGGCGGACGTGGAGCTGATAATGCTGGCCCAGGAGATCCTGCGTGACCTGGGCATCAGCGGCACCACGCTGTACCTGTCCCACGCCGGACTGATCAGGTCCCTGCTCCGCGAGCTGGGTCTGGATGCGGCGCAGCAGAACCGCCTCTTCGACCAGATTATGGACGGGAACGCGGCCGCGATGCTGGAGGCTGTCGGCGCCCAAAGCCCGCGGCTGAAGGACTCCCTGTCTCTGCTCTTCGAAATGAGCGGCAGCTCTCCGGGTTTCATACAGAACGTCAAGGCCACCCTGGTCAGGGACTTCCCCCGGCTCGAGGCCGGCATGGACGATTTCCTGGCCATTGCCCGGCTCCTGACCGATATGGGCTGCGTCTACCAGGTGGACATGGCGCTGGGCAAGGGGTTCGAGTACTACACCGGCGCCATCTTCCGCTTCCAGATCGACAACCGCAAGCTGGGCGGAGGCGGGCGCTACGACGATCTGATACCTCTGATGGGAGGTGGCGACGTGGCCGCCTGCGGCTTCGCCCTGGACCTCGACCAGCTGGCCGGCATCGCCATCACCCCCGGCAACGGGCAGTCCACCATCCTGGTCCGCACCGAGGGTGCCGACACCATCGACAAGGTCATATTCGAGACGGCCAGCCAGCTGAGACAGGCCGGCTACCGCGCCGACCTCGACCAGGGCTGCAAAGGGGCCACCCGGCACCGGTGGGTCCTCTCGATCCGGGGCGAGAAGGGCAAGCCCGGCTTTGTACTCACCAACCAGTCGAGCGGAAAGACGACCGAGCTCGATTCCATATCGGAGATTCTGGGCATACTGCAGGTAGCCAATGCAACTGAGACTGGCCCTTCCTAAAGGGCAACTTCTCCCGGAAACCAGCGCCCTCCTCGATCGTTCCGGCCTGGAAGTAAGCGGCTACGATGAAAAGTCCCGCTCCTACCGGCCGGAGTGCCGGAACCTGCCCCGGGCCTTCCTGAAGGTATTCAATGAGAAGGACATCCCCATCCAGGTGGCCGTCGGCAACTACGACCTGGGCATCTGCGGCCAGGACTGGGTGGAGGAGCTTCTGGCCAAGTACCCCTCGAGTGCCCTCATCAAGATACAGGACCTGGGGTACGGCCGCAAACACCTGTGCATGGCCGCCAGCCGGGCTGACGGCTGGCGCGACGGCCGGGCCGCCGTCATACGCATCGCCACCGAGTATCCCAACCTGGCCGAGGCGTTCGCCCTGCGGCGCCGGCTCAAGCGATTCGCCATTTTCCCTCTATGGGGAGGCGCCGAGGCCTACCCGCCGGAGAGCGCTGACCTCGCCCTCATCGCGGAAACGCCGGGCGTCCCGGTGAACCACGGCCTGGCGTCCGTGGATGACGTGCTCGATTCCGGCGCCTGCCTGGTGGCGCACCGTCCCAGCTGGGAGTCCCGGGACCTGACGCCGCTGCTCGACCGCCTGTGCGCCGCCGCCGGACAGCCGCGGCCTGCCTCGAGAGCCGTGGCCTCCGTCGGGACCGCGCCGGACCGGCCGCGCCCTGATGCACCGGAACCCTCCGGATCCGTGTGGCTGGCCCTTCCCGATGGACACCAGCAGAAGCCCGTCCTGGATTTCCTGGCCCGGGCCGGCATCACCGTTTCGGAAGACTCGCCGGACCCCCGCCGTCCCCGGATCAACCTGGCGGAAACGAGGGTCAAGGTCATCCGGCCGCAGGACATGCCCCTGCAGGTGGCCAACGGGAACTTCGACCTCGCCATCACCGGGGAGGACTGGCTGGCCGATCACCTGTACCAGTTCCCATCGAGCCCGGTAAGGAAGCTGCTGGCCCTCCCCTTCGGCAGGGTCAGGATCGTGGCGGTGGTCAGCAAGGAGACGCCCTTCAAGAGCCCCCGGGACCTCGAGCCGCCGCTGCGGCGGCAGGACATAAGCTGCCTGCGCATCGCTTCGGAATACATCAACATCGCCGACAGGTACGCCAGGGAGAACCACCTCAGTCCCTGCCGTCTCATCCCCACCTGGGGAGCGACGGAGGCCTTCCTGCCCGAGGACGCCGACCTGCTCATCGAGAACACCCAGACGGGTCGGACCCTGGCCCAGCACGGCCTCAGGATCATCGATACCCTCTTCGAGTCCTCGGCCTGTCTTATCGGCAGGACCACTGCCGACCTCATCGGCGGGACTTCTGCCGACCTCATCGGCAGGACCCCTGCCGACCTCATCGGCAGCGCCGCGGAGGAGAGGATCCTCAAAGCGGAGAGGGTCTCCGCCATAGTCCAGCGACTGGAACGAACGTTAGGAGAAAGTTAGGAGAAGGAGGAGATTATGGATTTCAAGACCATCATTCTGAAGAAAGAAGACAGGATCGCCACCATCACCCTGAACCGCCCCGAAGTCCTCAACGGCGTGAGTGAGGAGATGGGGCTGGAGCTGGCGACGGCGGTGGATAGCCTGGCGGACGACAATGAGACCCGGGTGCTCATCGTGACCGGCGCCGGGCGGGCCTTCTGCGCCGGCGGCGACCTGGACTTCAGCAAGTTCAAAGACAAGGAAGTGATCACCCAGCAGGATACCGCCTTCTGGCCCCGGACCACCGCCGAAGTGAGGAGAGGCATACTCCCTCCCATGGTCCAGAAGAAGGTCATGCTGGGCCTGCAGAACCTTCCCATACCCACCATCGCGGTGGTCAATGGCGTGGCCGCCGGCTTCGGCTTCGACCTGGCCCTGGCCTGCGACATCCGGCTGGGGTGCCCCAAGTCGACCTTTGTCATCGGCTACACCGGGGCCGGCGTCGCCCCCGACA
>CAYPDY010000202.1:0-3327 GCA_964409515.1 uncultured Dehalococcoidia bacterium | reverse complement strand
GCCCTTGAGGACGGAGGCCGCCAGGTGGACGAAGGCTGCCTGCAGAGAGAGGATGGCCATGAAGATCGCTACCCAGAGCGGCAGGATGGCCCAGAAGCTGAGGGTCCCTTTCGGCATCCCCAGCATGTCTTCCGCCAGCTCGGGCGGGTTGGGCACCAGGACCAGGCCGGAGACGACCGCTACCGACAGGGCCGCCAGCAGGGCCAGGGCGACAGGTTTGCGGTCGGTGATCCGGGCCAGGGTGGAGGAGGGGGACAGCAGCACCCCGGCCAGGGTGTCCAGGGATTCAAGAAAGATAGTCAAATGGGGCAGCCTCCGTCTTTCTGCAGACATTCTACTCTATCGCGTCGAATGCGGGAAACCGCCGTCCACGCTCAAAGTGAGTTTGGGCATTGTTGACTTGGGAACGAGCTTTATCTTATACTAATTGGCCAGTTGCCCGAGTGGCGCAACGGTAGCGCAACCGATTTGTAATCGGTAGGCTAGCGGGTTCGAATCCCCTCTCGGGCTGCGGAGGGGTGGGTGAGCGGCTAATACCAACAGACTGTAAATCTGTCGCCTAACGGCTTCGCAGGTTCGAATCCTGCCCCCTCCAGTGTAAGTATGCTAGAATTGTTAGAGTGCCCACATAGCTCAGTAGGTAGAGCACGCCCTTGGTAAGGGCGAGGTCACCCGTTCGAACCGGGTTGTGGGCTCAGATAAGAGGAGGCGTTTAAATGGCGAAGAAGAAGTACGAGCGAACCAAGCCACATGTCAACATCGGCACCATCGGCCATGTGGACCACGGCAAGACGACGTTGACGTCGGCCATCACCAGGGTCCTGGCTACACAGGGCAAGGCCGAGTATCGTGCGTATGACGCCATCGACAACGCTCCCGAAGAGAAGGCCAGGGGCCTGACCATCCAGATCGCCCACATCGAGTACGAGACGGACAAGCGTCACTACGCTCATGTGGACTGCCCCGGCCATGCCGACTACATCAAGAATATGATCACCGGCGCCGCCCAGATGGATGGCGCCATCCTGGTGGTCAGCGCCTATGACGGCCCGATGCCGCAGACCAGGGAGCACATCCTGCTGGCGCGGCAGGTGCAGGTGCCGTACATCCTGGTGGCCCTGAACAAGGTCGACATGATGGAGGATCCCGAGTTGCTCGATCTGGTGGAGCTCGAGGTGAGGGAGCTGCTGACGAAGTACCAGTTCCCCGGCGACAAGACCCCCATCATCAGGGTAAGCGGTCTCAAGGCCGGCGAATGCGGCTGCGGCAAGAAGGACTGCAAGTGGTGCGGCCCGATCTGGCAGCTGATGGATGCCGTGGACAGCTACATCCCCGAGCCCAAGAGAGAGAAGGACAAGCCGTTCCTGATGGCGGTGGAAGACGTGTTCAGCATCAAAGGGCGGGGCACCGTGCCCACCGGCCGTGTTGAGCGCGGGGTGATCAAGCCCGGCGATGAGATCGAGATAGTGGGCCTGGGGCCAACCAAGAAGACCATAGCCACCAGCCTGGAGATGTTCCACAAAATACTCGACTACGCGGAGCCGGGAGACGCTGTCGGAGTGCTGCTTCGCGGGGCGGAGCGGGATGATATTCAGAGAGGCCAGGTGCTGGCCAAGCCCGGTTCCATCACACCCCACACGTATGCTGAGGCCAATGTGTATGTGTTGAGCAAGGAAGAGGGTGGAAGGCATACACCGCTCTTCAACGGATACAAGCCGCAGTTCTACATCCGCACGACGGATGTGACCGGCTCCATCGAGCTCCCTGAGGGTGTGGAGATGGCCATGCCGGGCGACAACGTGAAGATGAGGATCAAGCTGATCACCCCGGTGGCGATGGACGAGGGGTTGAGGTTCGCCATCAGGGAGGGTGGCCGGACCGTTGGTTCCGGTGTCATAACCAAGATCATTGAGTAGGGATGGTAAGTGGCGAAGAAAGCAGATGTCAGGGGCATAATCTATCTGGCTTGTACGGAGTGCAAGGAAAGGACATACACGACCACCAAGAACCGGAAGAATGACTCTCAGCGACTGGAGTTGAAGAAGTTCTGTCCCCGCTGCAGGGCTCAGACCCTGCACAAGGAGACCAAATAGTGGTCTCCAAGAAGGTCAGTACCATCAGGGACAGGCTCCCCAGGTTCAGGTTCTTCGGTGACATCATCGGGGAACTGAAGAAGGTGACCTGGCCCACGCGGGATGAGGCCCTGAGGCTGACCGTCATGGTGCTGGTGGTTTGCGCGGTGGTGGGTGTGATACTGGCCCTCCTGGACTACGGTTTCGGCCGCCTGGTCCAGGATGTCTTTTTGAAGTGATGACGATGGAAGAGAAAGACAAGAGATGGTACATGGTGCACACCTACACCGGGCATGAGAACCAGGTCGAGGTGAATCTGCGGCAGCGCATCAAGTCCATGGCCGCGGAGGCTGAGATATTCGACGTTCTGGTTCCGAACATCGAGGAGATCGAGATAAAGGAAGGCCAGCGGCGGACCATATCGAAGAAACTCTTCCCCGGGTACGTTCTGGTCCAGATGCGGATGAGCGACAAGAACTGGGCTGTCGTGCGGAACACCCCGGGGGTGACCAGCTTCGTTAGCACGCAGGATGAGCAGGGGAAGCTCATCCCGGCGGCCCTGGAGCAGCAGGAGGTCGATGCCATACTGGACCGGGTGAAGGCCGGGGCGCCCCAGGTGAAGGTCGGCTTGAGCAAGGGCCAGAGCGTTCGTATTGTGGATGGGCCATTCCTTGATTTCGCTGGCGTGATTGACGAGATCAATCCCGAGAAGGGGAAGGTGAAGGTGCTGGTTTCGTTCTTTGGGCGGGAGACGCCCGTCGAGCTTGATTTTCTGCAGATAGAGAAGCTATAGAGATGGCAAAGAAGGTAAAGGCAATAGTCAAAATCGCGCTGTCGGCGGGCAAGGCCACGCCGGCTCCCCCGATAGGCCCGGCACTGGGGCAGCACGGGGTCAATATCATGGCCTTCTGCAAGGAGTACAACGACCGCACGGGCTCCCAGGAAGGGAGCATCATTCCGGTCGAGATTACCGTCTACGAGGACCGGACGTTCACGTTCGTACTAAAGACGCCTCCGGCGGCCGATCTGCTGAGAAAGGCCCTGGGCGTCGAAGGTGGAAGCGGGGCGCCGAAGACTAAGCCCGTGGGGAAGCTGTCCCGTGAGAAGCTTCGCGAGATCGCCAAGATCAAGATGAAGGACCTCAACGCGGACGACCTGGAGTCCGCCACCAAGATGGTTGAGGGCACGGCGCGCAGCATGGGAATCGAGGTTGAGTGATCTATGCCGAGTCATGGTAAGAAGTATCAGGAAGCCG
>CAYPDY010000201.1:0-3328 GCA_964409515.1 uncultured Dehalococcoidia bacterium | reverse complement strand
TCATCGAGCTGCCCGACAACTCCTCCTGGCACTACCTGGTGTACCTGGAGTGCATCCTGGGTCTCAAGGCCGGCGAAGCGGACAAGATGCTCATGTCCGGCAAGGTCCACCCGATCGACGGCGATCTCCCGGTCTGCTCCGGCGGCGGCGTGGCCGCACAGGGCGAGGCCGTGGTGGCCCAGGGCCTCTCGCAGGTTTGCCAGCTCGTCCGCCAGATGCGGGGCGAGTGCGGCAAGGGCCAGGTCAAGAAGACCAAGCTGATCAACGGGCTGGCGCAGACCTACGGGTATGCCGGCAACAACGCCGCCTGCATTTTGACCAAGGCCTGGTAGCAGTAATAGAATAGTCACCTGGAAGGTCTCTATCGCAGGAGTCTACGAAAGGAGAACAGAACAGAACATCATGGACATCGCCGAAATGCAGAAGAAGTTCGTCGGAGGCAAGGGCAAGCCTCAGACCTGGGAGATCGACCGGACCATGAACAAGCGCTTCTGCGAAGCCATTGGCGACTCGAATCCCAAGTGGACCAAGGAAGTGAACCCGGGACTGTTGACCTCCGCCCAGCTGATGGGTGAAGCCGCGCCCATGCCCCCGTTTGAGCTCCCGGGCATCGTCGATGCCGGCGGGGACTGGGAGTTCTTCAAGCCCATCCACATCGGCGACAAGCTCACCGTGGTCAACGAGTTCACCGGCATTGAAGACAAGTCCAACGAGAAGCGCAAGATGCGGCTTTTCGGGATGAAATCGACCTACACCAACCAGAAGGGTGAAGTGGTGGCCGCCGCCAGCGGCCGCGTTATGAACATGGGATAAGGGCTTCGGCCCAGCGACTACAGCTCGCCAGCCCCAGGGATTGTTGAACAATCATGGGGCTGGCGTCTTTCTCGGCCGGCCCCGTCATTCGGGCCACCGTCGTTGCCTGCGCGGCCCGAATCGCTTCATTTCACTGCCTTCGTCCTGAGAAGCCTTTGAAGCAGCGGGGCTCTCGACGTCTTCAGCGCTGCCTCTGGCTTCGGCCTGGAACCAGGAGCAGCGCTGATCAGCCGATATCCCGGCACGCTGCCGTCAGCCCCAATGGCGGTGATGTAGCGCGAACGATCCTGGACCAGGCGCATGCCGTTGGGAATGGCCCTGCCCGGTGCGACAATGCACCCCGCACCCAGGTACACCCCGTGCCCCAGGCAGACGCCGCAAACCGGGCAGCCGGTGTCGACTGATTGACCATTCTTCATCACGGCTACATTCCGGGCGTCCAGGCGGTAGTCCGACAGCGTGACACCATCGCCCAGGAATGAATCCCGGCCACAGACCGCCAGGTTGATGAGGCGGGCCATGGTGAGGACGCCGGGGTAGAGCAAGGCGCAGCGCACCGCTCCGCTGCTCCCCACCCAGCACCGGCCGCCGAGCACGCTGTACTCCACCGTGACGTTGCTCCCGATCCAGCAGTCACTGCCGACAACTGACAAGCTGACCACCGTGCCGGGGCCGATAGTCACGTTGTCTCCGATGTCGCTGTACTCTATCCAGGCGCTGGGGTGGATGTTGCAGTTCCTGCCGATCCTGCTGGCACGACGTCCGATCTTCCACTGGTTGGGGGAGCGTGCCCGAAGCACCCACCCCAGCATGGCGGCCTTCCGGTTGAGCATTCGAGCGGCCCCTCCGAAAGCAACAGACACGTTCGCGTCATGCAGGTTGGTCCAGTGATCGATCTGGAAGATCGCCTTCTCGCTTATGGAGATGTGGGCCTCCCGGCACCCCCACATGTGCTCCGGCATGTTCGAGGTGCCCAAATGCTCCACCACATCGATCACCACCGGCAGCGTTTCGCCTCCGTGCCCCGCGGCCGGCGTATAACGCAGCCCGTATTCCACCCGCTCTGCATCAGCGCGAATGTCCTGGGTGGCCACTACGTTGTACAGGATGGTGGGACCAGGCCGTCTGGCGACACATACGGTGCACCGGTTTTGCTTCCGCGACCCGGCCAGGAACTCCCGCAGGAGCTTCCCGGTGAAGAAGAGGCTGTCTTCAATGGTCAGATGCTCCCGCGGATCATCGATCCACCCCCCGGCGGGAACGTATCTGACCTCGAGTCCCAGGCCCCTCACCAGATCCTCCTGGATGTCGGCCAGCCTCCGATTGCCGATCAGGCAGTCGCCCGGGTGATCACCGAATGGCTCGACTGTCTTATCAGTCTGAAGAATGTAGGCGTTCATTCATTCACCTCCGACGGGGCGGCACGGATATCTCGTACGGGTATATCTCTCAGGTGTAACGAACGATACCACCGACCGAGCGCGGTGTCAATGGCCTCGGCATGGAGAGCGGCCGCCATTGATGCTATACTTGTCTCCAATATGCGCCGAACCAGGGTTGGTTTCCCGACGATCCAACCCCGGTAGCAGAGGTACCAGACACGCGCTGATGGCCAAAGACTACTACCAGACACTGGGGGTCCCCAGGGACGCCAGCAGCGAGGACGTCAAGAAGGCCTACCGCAAGCTCGCCATGGAGTTCCATCCGGACAGGAACCCGGGCAAGGAGGAGTGGGCCAACGAGAAGTTCAAGGAGATTAACGAGGCGTACGGCGTCCTGGGCAACGCCCAGAAACGTCAGCAGTACGACCGGTTCGGGACGGCCGGCAACGTGGGAGACATCTTCGGGAACGCGGCCACCAGGACCACGTTCGAGGACCTGATGCGCGACTTCGGCCAGTCCGGCCTGGGCCTCGACTTCCTGCAGAGCATCTTCGGCGACGCGCTGAGGCGTTCCGGCGCCGGCTTCACGGTGAGCTACGGCCCCGGGGGCAGCATCAGGTTCGGCAACATCAACCCGGAGCACTTCCGCCAGGCCCGGCGGCCCCGGCGACAGAACGTCCGCTACGAGCTCACCATCACCCGGGCCGAGGCCCGGAAGGGCACCACCAAGGAGCTCAAGAGGAACGGAAAGACTCTCGAGCTGAAGGTGCCCCCGGGAGTGAAGGCAGGCAACACCCTCAAGTACCCCAACGCCTGCCAGGAGACCGACGGCCACCCGGGAGACATCCTCGTCACCGTCAAGATCAAGTAGATCCAGCGGACCGCCTTGCGCGGCACGCTGCTGCGCTCACTCCCCGGAAAGAAAGCCGCTGCAGGCGCTAGACCTGCAGCGGCTTCGGTTTGCTCCGGTTGTGATTCGCCCTATTTTGCCGGCTGAACAGGGGATACGTTGACCAGCTTGCCGGTGACCTTGGCCACCATCTCCTTGATCAGCTCTTCGCTATCAATGACCTGCCCGGGCTTCTCCACCCAGCCGATGACCTCCGGCTCGTTGTAGAGGCCGAACTTGCCGC
>CAYPDY010000200.1:0-3354 GCA_964409515.1 uncultured Dehalococcoidia bacterium | reverse complement strand
GCAACTGCTTGAGGGCAAGCCTATATAGCGAGGGAAGAGTCGCTTCGTCCACGCTCGCGCCACTGCGCTGAGCTTCGCCACAGCCTCCCCCCTTGATGACAGCCTCCTCCCAGCCCTCCCGTCCACCTCCAAATCACCGCGGCTTCACCGCCACATGGCCGGGCATTCACCGCCCCGCAATAAGCTAGGGGTAACCGCGGGCCTGTCAGCGAGTCCCGGCCGCGGGCTCTCATCCCACGAGATCGGGGTGTGATGAGTCACTACAGTTCCTTTGTCGTGAAGCTCTGGGTGGACGACTGCGAAAGGGTGACCAGGGGTTACATACAACATGTCAACACCCAGGACAGTGTGTATTTCGCCAGCCTGGACAGGATGATGGCCTTCATGAGCGAACACCTTCATCTGCCTCTGAACGGGCTGCCGCCCGAGATGAGCATCAGGACAGTGGCGGAGATCGAGGGCACTCCGGATGATTCCCTATGAAAGCAGTCTGGAGCATCTTCTGGCCGAAGCCAGGCGCATCGACCTGATGCTGCGACGCGAGATCCTGAAGGTGCGAATGGAGAGGGGTCAATCGTCGTGGGATGAGTTCAGAGGGCTCTACATCTCCGAGTCGGAGGTGGACGGGCTGCTGTCGTCCTCGCCCGCAACAGTATCGATGCCGGCACCGGCCTCGACGGAGCCCGGTGAGCTGGCCGAACTGACGCGGTCGCTCGTTGGTCTTGAGCGTGAGATCTCGGCGCGCGTGGCCTGTACTCGCGTTGAACTCAGGCTGGAGCATCTGATGCGCGCTTTCAACCTCAGCCGCTTCGAGACCGACTGTATGCTCATCGCGGTGCTGCCGGAGCTGGACCTAAGGTACCAGCGCCTGTACGCCTATCTCCAGGATGACGTCACCAGAAGATGCCCGACCGTTGACCTGGCCCGCGTGCTGCTGGCTCCGTCCACCGAGACCGGCGAGGTCAGGGCAGCCTTCCTGCCCCACGGAAGGCTACTCGGATGCCAACTGGTCACCATGACCGACCCACCAGGCCACAGGGACGGATCATTGCTCGACAGAGCTTTCAATATTGACCAGCGGGCCATGGACTACCTTCTCGGCTCAGACGCCATTGACTCGCGCCTGTCTTCGTTCGCCCGGCTGGTGAGTCCGACGGTGCGCCTGAGTGACCTGCTGCTCCCGGGTGACCTCATGGCCCGTCTTGGCCTGCTATTGGGAAGCTGCACGCGGGCATCAGGCCCAACGGTATGCCTGCACGGGCGTCCTGGCTCCGGAAAGAGATTGACCGCGGAAGCCATCTGCGGCGAGCTTGGAGCGCCTCTCCTGGTCGTGAACTCGAGCGCAGTGGCGGAGACAGACCTTCCCCCGGGGACGGCACTGTCGCTGATCATGCGCGAGTCGTCGCTTCAGAGATCGTGCGTCTTCTGGCAGCACTTCGATCGTCTGGTGCCCGAAAACGCCAGGCTCGATGAGTTCCGGCATGCGGTCCTGGAGGCGTCCATGTCCTGCCCTCAGATGGTGCTCATCGGCACTCAAGCCCCCTGGGAGCCCGCGGTGAGCTCATTCGCCAAGCCTCTTCTCACCTTGGAGGTGCCAATTCCGCCGCTTGACATCCGGAGACAGATGTGGAGCTTCGCCATTGCCAGGATCCCTTCATCGCTGTCTGAAACCGATATCGACGCCCTGGCCGCCAAGTTCCGCTTCTCCGGCGGGCAGATCATGGATGCGGTGGCCGACGCCCACAATGCCGCCGTCGCCAGGGCCGGCACAGAAGCCCGGGTCGCCACGAACGACATCTACCGTGCGTGCAACAGCCGCTCCAATCAGAGGCTAAGGGCGCTGGCACGCCATGTACGGTCGACATTCACCTGGGAGGACATAGTCCTGCCGAAGGATCAGCTGGCCCAGCTCAGAGAGATCACAAACCACGTCAGATTCCGCCACATCGTTTTCGACGAGTGGAACTTCGACCGGAAGGTGGCCCTGGGGAGAGGCTTGAACGTGCTGTTTGCCGGCCCGTCCGGCACGGGCAAGACCATGGCCGCGGGGATCATGGCCGGGGATCTGAACCTGGATCTCTTCAAGATCGACCTGTCCACCGTCGTCAGCAAGTACATCGGCGAGACGGAGAAGAACCTCGACCGCATATTCAGGGAAGCACAGGACTCGAATGCCATCCTGTTCTTCGACGAGGCTGATGCGATCTTCGGCAAGCGCTCAGAGGTGAGGGACTCTCATGACCGCTACGCCAACATCGAGATCGCCTACCTGCTGCAGAGGATGGAGGAGTATGACGGGATTGTCATCCTGGCCACCAACCTCAGGAAGAACCTCGACGAGTCCTTCACCCGACGCATGCAGTTCTGTGTTGACTTCCCCCTTCCCGACGAGACCGACAGGTACCGAATCTGGCGGGGCATGTTCCCCAGCGAAGCCCCCCTGTCATCAGACGCGGACCTGGATTTCGTGGCCCGCCGCTTCAAGATATCCGGAGGAAACATCAAGAACATAGCCCTGGAAGCAGCCTTCCTGGCCGCCAGCGACGGGGAGATGATAACCACCGGGCATCTGGTCAGGGCCACCAGGCGCGAGTATCAGAAGATGGGCAGGCTCTGCAACGAAGCTGACTTCTCTCCCTACTACGAGCTGGTGAAGGGCTAGCGGGAGGACGGACATGGCCGATCACGAGATAGGAATGAGCAATGTCGAGAAGGCAGTCCGGCGCCGCAAGGAGCATCAGACGCCGGTCGATCAGGAGAAGACCGGGGCCGGGCCCGCGGGCAATCGGAGCAGGCCGGGCGCACGGACGGCCGGAACCGAGGCGCTGCTCGGACTCCAGCAGACTCACGGCAACGCCTACGTGCAGAGGCTGCTCAAGTCCTGCAGTGCCCAGGCCAAGCTCACGGTCAACCCTCCGGACGACCAGTACGAGAGGGAAGCAGACCGCGTTGCCGAAGCAGTAGCCAGCAAGTCGTCTCTCCCGCGACAGGGGGTCCAGCGCCAGGCCAAGGACGAGGAAGAGGAGCAGAAGGCCCAGACGAAGGTCCAGCGCCAGACTAAGGGCGAGGAAGAGGAAGAGAAGGTCCAGACGAAGACCGCGCACAGCGAGGTCCCTGAGGTGAGTCCGGGCCTGGAGGAGCGTATCAATTCAGCAAGGGACAGCGGCGAGCCTTTGCCCGATTCGGTCAGGGGCTCCTTCGAGCCGCACTTCGGTCGAGACTTGAGCCAGGTAAGGGTACACAGCGATTCGGAAGCTGATGATCTCTCCAGGAATCTCGGTGCCAAGGCCTTCACCACGGGGAAGGACATCTTCTTCAGAAGCGGGGACTACGAGCCCCATTCCGAGAGCGGCC
>CAYPDY010000199.1:0-3379 GCA_964409515.1 uncultured Dehalococcoidia bacterium | reverse complement strand
GGAGAGCGCCTCCCTTGCACGGAGGAGGTCAGGGGTTCGAATCCCCTCAGCTCCATTTCCCTGGCCTGGGACAAGGCGACGCCATCCATTGCTCGGCAGCGTGTCACTCAAAGGCCATTTAGCGTTTGAGAAAGCCTTTCACGGCGTCAACGACTTCATTTGGATGCGTCCAGGTCAGGGCGTGATCGGCATCCTGGATCCGCACAAACCGTATGTTATGTTTGGCAGCTGTTCGAACAGAACTGCGATTCTCCGAACATCGGCCTTCTCGTCTGTTCCGACGATGAACAGCGTCTCGGTCTCGATTTCCCGCAGTCTGTCTATCGTCAGCGGATGTGCCGTCCAAAGCTGCTCGAAGTTCTGCCAGGTCAGGGATTTCTCAACGTTCTCGCGGTGAATCTGGACGATCAAATCGCGCTGCGGGCTCTGCATCGCCCCCTGCACAGCATAGCATTCCGGTGTGTTCAGCATGATGTGGAGCATCTTCTCCGCATCAGGCACGACCGCCCACATATCTCGCGCCATCTTCTGAAAAGAGGGCGACCATTCAAAGCCGGTCAAGCCGGGCGCAATTAGTACCAGTCTCTGGACTCGCCCGGGATACTCGAGGGCAAAATCCGTGGCAATCTGCCCGCCTATTGAATGCCCGACGAGTACGCCTCTCTCAATGTGAAGTGAATCGAGCAGTTCCTTGAAATCGGCGACATGGTTGATGGGTTGAACCGGAACGGGTGATCTACCCTGCCCGCGTTGGTCGTAGGTCACAACTCGAAAGTCTCTCGACAGTCTCGGAGCTATGAATTGCCAGTCGCGCAAGTCAGTCCCACCGCTGTGCAGTAGAACCAGCGGGTCACCCGCCCCCTTTGTCTCGTAGTATAGATCCGTCATGGATTTGCCTCAACTGACTCAGGAAGATCGCAGTCCTTGAACCTGGTCCGATGATATCACATCAAGCGAGCCCCCTGAACAACTCAGGCCGAGTTGAAGTCTACTCAGTCTCCCGCCCACACCGCGTCTACCTGCTATACCTTGTCAAGAAGGCTGAAGTGGAAGCGAAAAGCTCTGCCTACTGTAACCTCAGCTCCACCACCAGTGTGCACCTTCAGCAGCTCGCCGGTCACCCACAGGTCCTCTCTTCACTGGCAGCCCATCCAGCTCTTGGTGATTTCGGAGTGCTCCATGGCCCGGCCGGAAGGCGTCTTGTGGCGGCGTGTCTCGAGCGGGAATGCCGGCAGGGCGGCCGGTCCGTGATCACACCGCGGGCGAATGGTACAATGGGGCTCCGGACGATCGGGGAAAGACGATGTCTCATATTGAGATCGGATGCTGCGGCGCCTACTGCAGAACCTGCATGGCCGGGACACTGGGGGACCACACCTGCAAGGGTTGCCGGATGGGTTACGAAGACGGCCGAAGGGACATAGGCAAGGCCCGGTGCGCCATGAAGGTCTGCTGTGTCAACAAGCTGGGCTGGGATCATACCTGTGCCGACTGTGACCTTGCGGACTCCTGCAGCACGCTGCAGGGCTTCTACAGCAAGAAGGCGTACAAGTACGGCAGGTATCGGAAATCGATGGAGTTCATCAGAAGCCATGGCTACGACGCCTATCTTGATGCCGCGGCAGACTGGATGCAGGCCTACGGGAGACTCCCTTGATCGTGACCGGGCCAATGCTGCTATACTGGTGTCATCGAAGCCTGCCAGGCAACGCGGACCGTGCCTGTGCCCCAGGTTCGACAAGCCTCAACCATGGCCTTCAGAAGACCAGAGATAATCCGACCTCCGAGTGAGGCGGCCAGCTACTTCCTGCCACTTACCAGTGGCTGCTCCAACAGCAGCTGCACGTTCTGCGGCTACCATGGCTCCGGGCTTCAGATAAGGGACCCGGACGATGTCAGGAGGGAAGTAGATGCCCTGGCCGGCTACATGACCAGCGGCGCACACGTGGCCGGCGTGCCCGACACGGTGTATGCCATCGCCCGGGGATGGGATGGAAAGAGGCTGTTCCTGCAGGACGGCGACGCCCTGGTCTACCCGCTGCGGAAACTGAACGAGGTGCTGCAGCACATAAGCGAGGCGCTGCCTTTCGTGGAGAGAATCAGCGCCTACGCCACTCCTCAGGACATCCTCCGGATAGATGCCGGTCAGCTGGAGCAGCTCAGGAAGCTGAAGCTGGGCATACTGTACATGGGGCTCGAGAGCGGCGATGATGAAGTGCTGAGGAGGACCTCCAAAGGCGTCAGCGCGAAGCAGATAACGGAGGCCGGCAGGCGGGCGAAGGAGGCGGGAATACTGACCTCCGTAACGGTCATCCTCGGCCTGGGCGGCGTCGACGGAAGCGAGAGACACGCCATGGAGACGTCCAGGGTCCTGAGCGAGATAGACCCGGACTATGCCGGTGCGCTGACGCTGGTGCTGATACCGGGGACACCGCTGCACGAGGAGTGGCGGCAGGGCACCTTCCGCCTCATCTCCCCCATGGAGTCCCTCAGGGAGCTGATGAGCATCATCCGGCAGTCGAGCTTCACCAGCTGTTTCTTCAGCTCCATGCACGCCTCAAACTACTTCGCCGTGCGCGGCGAGTTGCCCCGTGACAAGGAGAGGATGATCGGGCAGCTGGAGCGCGTCATCGCGGAAGGAGACCCATCGCGGCTGCGGCCTGAGTTCCTGAGGGGCCTATAGGGCAGCGCGTCGCAGACGCCGCCGGCCTGACCACTAATGCGGGGTGGCCCGCCTGAGAGGAGACTGATGATCGATTCACGACCGGACCCCGCCCATCGTTTCGAGCGGAACCGCTTCTTCCTGAAGGACACCGTTCGCCTGAGCATCGATTTCAGCACTACCGAGCAGAGCCGGCAGGTGCCCCCGCCACCCCTCCAGAAGCCCTGTCCGCCGGGTGCCCCGCGTACCGATCTCCCGGATGGCGCGGCGTCCCTGGCCCGGCTGTGTTCCATGGGGGTGGCCGAGGCCATCACCCGGCGGGAGAGCGTCCGGTCCTACTCGTCAGAGGGGCTCACCCTCGAGGAGCTGGCGGCCCTGCTCTGGGCCACCCAGGGGGTCCGCCAGGTGCTGAGCCCAGTTTCCGCGCTGCGCAACGTCCCTTCAGCGGGAGCACGGCACACATTCGAGACCTATGTGGCTGCGGCCATAGTAGAAGGCCTGCCTCCCGGCCTGTATCGCTACCTGCCGTTTGACGGCCAGCTGGCCGAGGTGTACCTCGACAGCCGGATCGGCTTTAGGGCGGCCGAAGCCTGCCTGTGGCAGAGGTTCGTGGCCGCGGCCGCCGCCACGTTCTTCTGGACCACCATCCCCGCACGCATGGAATGGCGCTATGATCTCGCGGCCCACAAGGTCATTGCCATCGACGCCGGGCACGTG
>CAYPDY010000198.1:0-3409 GCA_964409515.1 uncultured Dehalococcoidia bacterium | reverse complement strand
AGCATGATGAAGGGCATGGTCACGGCGAGGCGCCGGCTGAAGCCCCGGCGAGCACCTAGCGCACCCTCGTCTGATGAGCGACATCCACTCAGGCTGGAGCATCGAGCTCCAGCCTGAGTCTTTTCCGGGGAGAGCGGCGCCATTGGGCCGGACACGGACCGCGCGGGCGGACCTGGGGCGGGAAGGCCGCGCACCGCCGGACGGCGGTTGGGGCGCGCCTAGAGCACGAAGAGATGGTCGGTGATCTTGGTGCGCAGGTCGCGGGACACGATCACCCGGTAGTAGGCCTCGGTCTTCTCCTCTTCGCTGAGGCTGCCCAGCCTGATGGACTTGTAGGCATTGAAGACCACCTCCCGCTGCTGCATGAGGCCGCGGTTCACCATGTTGATATCCCACATCGGCCGCCGGCTGGCCCACCAGAACTGATCGCTCTGCATGGCGCGGTCGAGGAGTCCCCTGGCCAGGTCGGCGTAGTTCCTGGCAGATTCATTGCCGGCGCCCAGCTGCGCCTTGTCCGTCAGCTCAACGGCGATCTTGAGGTGCTGCCACTGGAGCTGATGCAGGGCGTTCTCCTTGGAGTTCCACAGCGGGTAGGGGTTCCCCATCTGAAGGTCCTCGGCGGAAGTGCTCCATGAAGACCGCTTGGGCTCAACATAGCTGCCGGCCGGGAAGAGCTCCAGCAGCTGGCTCAAGGTGACCACCCGTATCTCCCCCGTCTTGGCCGCCTCCAGGGTGCGCAGCAGCTCCGAGGTATCCCTGGCCAGGTCGACCGGCTGCACCAGGTTGTCCACGCTGCTGCGCCTCGCGTCCGCAGCGTCGGGCCGGGGCTCCAGCGCCTCGTACATCTCCGCCAGAAAGATGTCCTCCCAGTGCCGGATATGGTGGCCGAAGGTCTCGGCATCCATGGCGGTCACCACATAGATGTCACCGTTGTCGCCGCCGAACGACCTCAGATGGGCGATGAAGGACCTGACATCGGTCTGCTTGAAGGCAATCAGGTTGCTCAGGACGTCGTCCCGGAAGAACACCGCCAGGGTCTCCCCATCGCCCCTCACCCGGTGAACGACGCTGTTGGGCCAGGTCACGGGGCAGGCGATCCCGCCCAGTATCAGCCAGCGGTGCCCCGTCTCATAGATGGGCCGGACTATTTCGCGGCTGTAGCACATCTCCGGGCTGAAGAACCCCAGGGGAGAGTAGGTCTTGCCGAAGTAGCGCTGGTTCGTTTGGTGGTTCTGCTGTATCTGGCGCAGCATCTGCGCCTGGGGAATGAGGGGCAGGATGGGGTGGTACTTGGCCGAGCCCACGAACTCCAGCCGCCCCATCTCCGACAGCTCGCGCAGGCCCTTGATGACATCGGACATGCCGTGCTCATCCAGCATCTCCGTGAGCACGGCATTGATGTTGACGGTTACCTTGGAATGAGACTGCTCATGAAACAGGTCCACCAGCGGTCGGTACGACTCGTTGCAGACCTTCTTCAGAACACGGTGGAACTGGGTTGACGGCTGATAAAAATGCAGCAACGGCGCCAGGTAGATCATCTTCCCGCCTCCACTTCGCGCGCACCTGCGCGCGCTTCGTCCTCAACTTGCCGGACAGTATACAACATGCGGCAAGACATCTTGACAGCACCGTCCCTCAATGATATACACGTTGTGAATTTGTACATTGGCCGCACGGGCGGTGCGCACCTTGAAAGCTTAAGACACGAGCGGGGATCAATGCAACCTTGTCCCGGTTGACATCGGAGGCATTCCTGGCAAGGTGCACTCTGCCATCTCGGGCAGACGGCATGGACCGGCGGAGTCGCACTCCGCGCCCAGGTGATGGGTACTATGGGGTCACTTGCCCAGAGCGCAGGGACTCCACAAGAAAGGAGGTGTCCAGATGCCCGTCAAGAAGAAAGCCGCCCCGGCCAAGAAGGTAGCAGCCAAGAAACCGGCAGCCAAGGCGGTTGCCAAGAAGAAGAAGTAGCCGACGTATTAGAGACGCCAGCGGGAAGGCGGAAGGGCTCACTCCTGTGAGAATAGCTCTTCCGTTTTCTTTTGGGCACTGAGCTCACGTGATCCTCGCCGTTGCCATATTCGCCGTCACCCTCCTCCTCATCATCCTGCGGCCCAAACCGCTGAACGAAGGCACCGCGGCCGCCGCCGGGGCCGTGACCATCCTCATCGCCGGGATCATCTCCGTGGAGGACGTCTACGAGGTCTTCTGGGCCACCGACAACATCCTGCTGTTCTTCCTGGGGCTGATGGTCATCAGCGCCGTCACCGACCAGGCCGGTATCTTCAAATGGTTCGCCCATGAGGCCGTGGGCCTGGCCAACGGGAGCGCGCGGAGGCTCCTGCTGGTGGTGTTCGGCCTGGGAGTGCTCATCACCACCTTCTTCTCCAACGACGCCACCGCCCTCATCCTGACCCCCATCGTGTTCGTGCTGATCACCAAGTTCAAGCTCAACCCGCTGCCCTACGTCTTCGCCTGCGCCTTCATCGCCAACACCGCTTCCACGCTCCTGCCGGTGTCCAATCCGGTGAACCTGCTGGCCGTGGACACCTTCAGGATCACCCTGGGCGAGTACCTCAAGTTCACCCTGCTGCCCGGCCTGATGGCCATCACCGTGAACATCGTCCTGTTCATGTACATCTTCCGCGAGGACATCCGCGCATCGTTCAGCCACGACGATCCGGACCCGCCGGTCAAGGTCGACGCCTTCTTCGTCTTCGTTTCCGCCGTCCTGGTCCTGACCGCCATCGGGTATATACTGACGCTGGTCTACGCCCGGCCGGCTTCCTGGCCCGCCATGGCGGGGGCCGCCGCCCTGCTGGCGGGGGGCGCCGCCTTCCGGCGGCTTACCCTGCGGGGGGTGGCCTCCGGCGTCTCTTGGTCCATCTTCATCTTCATCTTCTGTCTCGCCCTCCTGGTCAGAGGGCTGGAGAACAGGGAGGTTACCCAGGTGATCGGGGAGGCCATCACCCACGTGTCCTCGGCCGGCGCCATGTGGGCGGTGCTCGCCGTCTCCTTCTGCACCGCCATAGGGGCCAACCTGGTCAACAACTGGTCCATGATGATGATCTCGGTCTCCAGCCTGGCCAGCATGAGCACCACGGTCCCATCGTTCGACCGCAGCCTCATATACGCCAGCCTTCTGGGGGCTGACCTGGGGCCGAACATCACCATCCTGGGGTCGCTCTCGTCTATGCTGTGGCTGGTCCTGCTGCGGCAGAGAGGACTGGACATCCGGCAGGTGCAGTACATCAAGCTGGGCCTGACCGTCATGCCCCTGATGCTGATCACCAGCGCCCTCTGCCTCTACATCTGCGGCCGGCTGTTCGGCTAGGCCGGGCCGGCTCTCCCCTCAGCAGTTCCGCAACTTCGCCGGACGGCCGTAGCTGACTGCTTCTTGGCAGGA
>CAYPDY010000197.1:0-3442 GCA_964409515.1 uncultured Dehalococcoidia bacterium | reverse complement strand
ACCGGCTCTCAGTGGTCACCCAGAAGATCAGTACCGGCATCGAATACGACAAGCTCCGCCCGGGCAAGTACAGGCTGAACGTCAACCTCGACGCACCTTCGTACCTGGTCCTGTCCGAATCCTACCATCCGTACTGGACCGCCAACGGCGACGGCGGAGAGGTCCGATCCCAAATGATCTACGAATGCCTGAACAGCTTCTACCTTGAGCCCGGCGAGCACGACCTCACCATCGAGTTCGTCACACCACCCCTCAGAACAGCCGCCGGTGTCATCAGCCTGGCGGCCTCCCTCCTGGTGTGCTGCGCCGGAATCCTCCTGGTCCTGCGGCGATGGCGTCAGAAACGCCCCGCATTCTTTGTACATTTCGGCCTGCTGGGATAATATATGTAGAGTTGGATAACATGACCGAGAGGAGACTAACCATCGTAATCCCGGCGCTGAATGAAGAAGAAGGAATCGCGCATACCATCAATGCCGTCCCCAGAGAGGAAATTGAGAAAGCCGGCTACAAGACCCAGGTCCTGGTAGTGGACAACGGCTCCCGCGACAGGACCGCGGAGGTGGCTGCCAGGGAAGGGGCCGACGTCATCCCTGAACCGATACCTGGCTACGGCAGTGCCCTGAAGAGGGGCTTCTCCGCTGCCAGTGGCGAGATAATCGTTACCGTTGACGCTGATGCCACCTACCCGGTGGAGGCCATCCCCCGGCTTCTGGAGCTGTTCGACCGCGAAGGCCTCGACTTTCTGACCACCAACCGGTTCGCCGCCCTCGATGACGGCGCCATGCCTTTTCAGAACAGGCTGGGGAATGCACTGCTGGCGCTGGAGACCAGACTCCTGTACGGCCTCAACATGAGAGACCCCGAGTCCGGCATGTGGATGTTCAGGAAGAGTATCCTGGACAGACTGAAGCTCTCTTCGAACTCATGGCCGCTTTCCCATGAGATCAAGATCGAAGCCTGCTACTACGCCAGATGCCGATGGAAGGAAGCGCCGATACGATACAGCCGCCGCGTCGGCGAGACGAAACTGCTCAACGGGTGGAAGGTCGGATTCCTCGACATGTGGCACATTGCCAGGAAGAAGGTGGTCCGATAGAGGGAGTGATGTGGCCAGAAAAGCACTGATCACGGGCATAACTGGACAGGACGGAGCCTACCTGGCCAAGCTGCTCTTGAGCAAGGGGTATGAGGTATTCGGGACATACCGGCGGCTCTCCACGCCGAACTTCTGGAGGCTCCAGTACCTCGGCATTTTCGACCGCGTTCATCTCATCCCCGCAGATATGGTTGACGCCGCGTCGATCATCTCCGCGGTCAATATCTCACAGCCGGACGAGATCTACCACCTGGCGGCACAGAGCTTCGTGGGAGCGTCCTTCGCCCAGCCTGTGAGTGCCGGCGACATCACTGCTCTGGGCGTCGCCAGGACCCTGGAGGCGATAAGGGAATCGAACCGTGAGATCAGGTTCTACCAGGCGTCCACCAGCGAGCTCTACGGCAACGGGCACTCATCGCCCCAGAGCGAAGTCACGCCTTTCCGCCCATGCAGCCCGTACTCCGCGGCCAAGCTCTACGGGTACTGGCTGACTGTGATATATCGACAGGCCTACGGCATCTTCGCCTGCAACGGAATCCTCTTCAACCATGAGTCTCCGGTACGGGGCCTGGATTTCGTCACCCGCAAGATCTCCAACGCCGCCGCCAAGATATCCCTCGGCCTGCAGGACAAGGTCACACTGGGGAACCTCGAAGCCCGGAGAGACTGGGGGTACGCCCCCGAGTATGTCGAGTCCATGTGGCTGATGCTCCAGCAGCCGCAGCCGGACGACTACGTCGTGGCCACCGGCGAGACCCACTCCGTGAGGGAGTTCGCCCAGAAGGCTTTCGCGGCCGTCGGCCTCGATTGGGAAAAGCATGTCGAGGTGGACAAGAAGTTCTTGAGGCTACTCGACGTGGAATGCCTCCAGGGTGATCCCTCTAAAGCCAAAAGAGCGCTCGGATGGGAGCCGAAGGTGAAGTTCGAGGACCTGGTGAACATCATGGTCAAGGAAGACAAGGGGCGCTGGCAGCGCTGCCTCGCGGGCGAAGCATTCCCGTGGGATGCCCCCAGCTATCCCAGTGATGCCAGGATACTGACCAGGGCCATCGGGGAATGATCCACATGATACGCATTGCTGAACCATCTCTGGGCGCGGAGGAACTGAATAACGTCGTGGAGGCTGTTCAGAGCGGCTGGATCAGCTCCCAGGGCAGGTTCATACCGGAGTTCGAGCAGAAGTTCGCCCGCTACTGCGGCGCGCAATATGGTGTTGCCATCTCCAACGGCACGGTGGCCCTGCATCTGGCCCTGAAGGCTCTCGGGGTGGGACAGGGCGACGAGGTCATAGTGCCGGCCCTCACCTTCATTGCGACGGCGAATGCCGTGATACACTCCGGCGCCCAGCCGGTCCTGGTCGATTCTCACCCCTCCTACTGGTGCATGGACCCGGGCTGTATTGAAAAGAGCATCACCAAACGGACCAGGGCCATCATACCGGTCCACCTGTACGGCCACCCCTGCGACATGGAGGCCATCAGCGCCATCGCCGCCCGCCACAACTTGTACGTCATTGAAGACGCAGCGGAGGCCCACGGCGCGGCGCTCCACGGCCGGAAGGTCGGTTCCTTCGGGCACATCAACTGCTTCTCCTTCTACGGGAACAAGATCATCACCACCGGTGAGGGAGGAATGTGCCTGACAGGCGACCAGGACCTGGCGCAGAGGATGAGAATCCTGCGTGATCATGGCGCCAGTCCCACCAGAAGGTACTGGCATGATGTCGTTGGCTTCAACTACCGGATGACCAACCTCCAGGCGGCTGTGGGGTCCGCCCAGGTCGACAAGCTGGACCAGCTCATCGCCGCGAGAAGGCAGATTTCGGCCTGGTACGACGATGCCTTCCGTCATTTCGCCGAAATCGGGCTGATGAGACTGCCTCCGAGAATGCCCTGGGCAGACAGTGTCTGTTGGCTGTACTCCATACTCATCGAAGACGCCTTCGGGCTGACCAGAGACGAGATTATCCAGGAGCTGGGGAAACAAGGCATAGAGACAAGGCCGTTCTTCTACCCCTTGCACGTGATGCCACCCTATTTCAGAGACTCACAGGCATTCCCTGTGGCCGAGGCCCTCGCCCGGAAGGGGCTCAGTCTGCCCAGCAGTGCCAACGTGAGCCAGGCAGTGGTGACCAGAATAGCGGACTGCGTGACAGCTCTTCACGGCAGCCGGCACTAGACGGCATCGTCAACGCCCCGTCATCCAACCCCGGGGCAGACACGACAGAGAAACGGATACAAACGGTGAAACTGGCCTTCGTCTATGATGTCATCCACCCATACGTTGTGGGCGGGGTGCAGAAGAGGAACTGGGAGATAGGCCGCCGGCTGGTCAAGAAAGGCC
>CAYPDY010000196.1:0-3503 GCA_964409515.1 uncultured Dehalococcoidia bacterium | reverse complement strand
CGGCCGTGATCTGGTTCACCTGCTTGCCCACCGCCTGCGAGCTCTCCAGGATGTCATCCAGCGCCTTCCCGGCCTCGCCCGCCAGGCTGTAGCCGGACTCCACCTCCCGGCTGCCCCGCTCCATGGCTTTCACCGCGTCCAACACGCCGGTCTGCATGCTGCCGATGAGCAACGCTATCTCCTTGGTGGCTATCGACGACCGCTCCGCCAGCTTGCGCACCTCGTCGGCCACTATGGCGAAGCCCCGCCCCTGGTCCCCCGCCCTGGCCGCCTCGATGGCGGCATTGAGCGCCAGCAGGTTGGTCTGGTCCGCGATATCGTCAATGGTGGCCACGATGCTGCCGATCTCGTTGGACCGATCCCCCAGGTCCGTCACTCGCAGAGACACCTGGTCGATGGCCTCCTTGATCCTCTTCATGCCCTCGACGGTCTGATAGGTGGTGCGGGCCCCGGCCTCCGCCGACTTCGCCGTGTTCTTCCACGCCTCGGTCCCGGCATGAGCGTTGTCCAGCACCAGGGACGCCGACACGGATACCTGCTTCACCATGCGGGCAGCCTCTTCAGCGCTGGCCGCCTGTTCCTGGGACCCGCTGGCCATCGTTTCAATGGCCTTGGACAGGCTCCCTTCGCTGGTTACGATTTCCTGCAGGCAGGCCGACTGCTCGCTGGTGCCCTTGGCCACCTGCTGAATGGTGGCGGCTATCTGCTGTGTCACCCGCGCCGACTGCTCGGAGGCCCGGCTCAGGTTCTCACTGGCCTCGGCCACGCTGTGCGCCGCGCTCTTGACCCCGCCGATAAGCTCGCGCTGGCGCGCCACCATGCGGGAGAACGAATGAGACAGAACGTCCTTCTCCGACCGCGGCCGGATAGGGACTGTCAGGTCGCCGTCAGCCATCTTCGTGGTTATGTCCGCCACGTCCTTCATGTACTGGATTACGCCGGCATACGCTCCGGCCATGTCCCCCAGCTCGTCATCCGAACCGACCCTGATCTGCTGGTCCACATCACCGGCGGCCAGGGCCTCCGATGTGTGCTTGAGCGACAGCACGGGCTTGATAACGGTGAACCTGATGATGAACCAGAAAATGATGAGGGCCAGGGTGGAGATACCCCCGGCGATCCAGGCCAGGGGCCATTTCCAGCCGCCGGCCCCATGGCTCACGGAGCCCACGCCCTGGATGGATGTGCCAACGCTCACTGTCCATTGCCACGGTGCGAAGGACTCCACGTAGGCCACCATGGCGACGGAGCCCGGCCCGCTGTCCGATCCCCAGGAGTACCGGTAGACCCCTTCCCCCTGGTGACTGGCGATGCCGGCCATGTCGGCAAAGATGGTGCGCCCCCCGGGGTCCGTGAAGCCGCCCACATCGGTGTTCACCCGGTCCGGCAGCGAGGCAGCAGAGAGCAGCACCGGCTGATAGTCATAAACCCACAGGTCGTCGCCCGACGAGGCATCGTCGCCCGACGAGGCACCGTCGACTTCGTCGGAGCTCCCGCCAAGGCTGGCGATCTGGTCCAGGGCCTGCACCTGGGCCTCGTCCCTGGTCAACGTCCCCGCCGACTCGAGTCCGTAGTTGTACTGCAGTATGTCGCGGACCATCTCGGCCTGGCGCTGGACCTTGGATTCCCTCTCCTCCAGGATCATGTTGTCCACCAGGGGAAAGACATAGAACAGGAAGAAGAAGAGGAGGATCGTGACCGCGATGTCCGCCACCAGAACCAGCTTGATCGTCAGGCCCGGCCTGATCCTCCGGCCCGCTATCGTCCGCATCTTCTGCTCCCTTCCCCGTGATGTCGCGACATCTCGATGTCGGGACATTCGGGGGAATTCTAGGCCGGGGCGATCACAGGCCAATCTCAATGCGGCGGCGGCAGGTCACAGCCTCGTCTTGATCCGGGTGCAGGCGGCGCGCGCGGGTCCCGGTTTCAGTCGTCGGTCTTGAACGCCGCCACCGAAGACTTCAGATCCGCGGACATCTCCGCCAGGGTCTGCGCTGAGGCCAGCACCTCTTCCACCCCGGCGGACATCTCCTCCACGGAGGCAGACACCTGCTCTGCGGAAGCACTGTTCTCTTCGGCCACACTGCCCACGTTCTCAATGGAGGACGACACGTTCGAGGAGCTCTCGGCCATCGCTTCGGTGGCCGCGGCGTTCTCGTCTATGGTCTTGCTGATCTGCTGGATCACGTTGACCATATTCCCGCTCAGGGCGTTCAGCTCTTCGGCCGCGGCCGTGATCTGGTTCACCTGCTTGCCCACCGCCTGCGAGCTCTCCAGGATGTCGTCCAGCGCCTTCCCGGCCTCACCCGCCAGGTTGTAGCCGGACTCCACCTCCCGGCTGCCCCGCTCCATGGCTCTCACCGCGTCGGACACGCCGGTCTGGATGCTGCCGATGAGGGACGCTATCTCCTTGGTGGCTATCGATGACCGCTCGGCCAGCTTGCGCACCTCATCGGCCACCACCGCAAAGCCCCGACCCTGGTCCCCGGCCCTGGCCGCCTCTATGGCGGCATTGAGCGCCAGCAGGTTGGTCTGGGCGGCGATATCATCGATCGTGGCCACGATGCTCCCGATCTCGTTGGACCGGGTGCCCAGGTCCGCCACCCGCAGGGACACCTGGTCGATGGCCTCCTTGATCTTCTTCATCCCTTCCACGGTCTCATAGGTGGTGCGGGCCCCCCCCTCCGCCGACTTCGCCGTGCTCTTCCAGGCCTCGGTCCCGGCCTGGGCGTTCTGCCACACCTGGGTGGCCGACACCGATACCTGCTTCGCCATGCGGGCGGCCTCCTCCGCGCTGGCCGCCTGTTCCTGGGACCCGCTGGCCATCGTCTCAATGGCTTTGGACAGGCTCCCTTCGCTGGTCACTACCTCCTGCAGGCAGGCCGACTGCTCGCTGGTGCCCTTGGCCACCTGCTGAATGGTGGAGGCTATCTGCTGTGTCACCCGCGCGGTCTGCTCGGAGGCCTGGCTCAGGCTATCGCTGGCCTCGGCCACCTCGGCGGCCGCCCTCTTCACCCCGCCGATGAGCTCACGCTGCCGGCCGACCATGCGGGAAAACGAGTGGGACAGGACGTCCTTCTCCGACCGCGGCCGGATGGGGACGGTGAGGTCACCATCGGCTATCTTCGCGGTGATACGGGCCATCTCCTTCATGTAGTCGATCACCTCAGAGTACGCCGCGGCCATGTCGCCCAGCTCGTCGTCTGTCTTGACCTTTATCTGCTGGTCCACATCTCCCGTGACCAGCGCTTGCGATGTCTGCTTCAAAGATAGCAGGGGCCTGATGACGGCGGCCCTGGTGATCAGCCAGAAGAAAATGATAGAAGCGACGGAGACCGCGCCGCCTATCCACCCCAGCATCGAGTTCAAACCGCTGGTCCGCGAGCCGATGCCCTGGACAGACGTGCTGACGCTGACGGTCCATCCCCAGGGTTGGAAGGACTTGACCGAGGCCACCGTGGGCACGCTGTCCGACCCGCCGTCGGGCTGCCAGGAGTAGCGGC
>CAYPDY010000195.1:0-3505 GCA_964409515.1 uncultured Dehalococcoidia bacterium | reverse complement strand
ACTTGTCGCCCAGCGGCGACTGGATGGCCCCGCACTTCTTGTTGGGGCAGACCACCGCGATCTGGGCCCCGCAGAGCCCGCAGTAGTCGCCAAAGAAGGTGGTCTGGCCGCACCTGGGGCAGGCCACCTCCAGCACCAGCCCGCAGGCGCTGCAGCGCTTCCAGCCCTCCTGGATGGGGGAGCGGCACTTGGGGCATCTCAGAGGCCCCACGGGGTTGACCTTGCCGCACTGGGGGCAGGCGTTCGAGTCCGGCGGCACGAGCTGGTTACAGTAGCGGCAAGGTTGCTGATAGCCAGGCATTCTTCCACCCCCACAACGCAGTAGATTGAATTTTACGTCGCCGGGGCCAGCGAGACAAGTCGAAGCCTCACTTCGCCAGGCGCCGGCGCAGCCACACGCCCGCGGAGACCAGCAGGCCCAGGCCCGCCACCGCGCCCGCGGCCCCCACCAGGTACACCCACAGGCGCACCCGGGTCACGGCCTCGTGAACCTGGAAGCCGCCGGGGATGCTGCCCGTTCCCCAGGGCGTGGTCACCGTGACCGTCCTCTCCCCGGTCTGCGCCCCATTCCCGATGACGATCCGGGCGGTCACCTCGCCGTCGGAGACCACACTGTACTCTTCGAGGATGATCCCGGCCCCGAAGTCCACACCCGTGGTGCCGCTCAGGTTGGCCCCGGTGATGCTCACCGTCAGCACATCACCCGGCCGGCCGCCGTCGGCGGCCAGGCTCCCGAGCACCGGCTCCAGGCCGGTGGTGGTGAAGCTCTTCTCCTCGCCGTAGCTGGTGCCGTCGCCCACGGCCCGGGCCCGGTAGTAGAAAGTGGTCCCCGGGGCCAGGCCGGCGAGGTCGAACTCGAAGATGCCGCCGGCCGTCAGGGCGGACCCCGCGGTCTCGTTGGGATAGGCCCCTCCCGGCGCAGTGCCCCACACAAAGGCCACGCTGACGCTGCCGGCCGTGCCCGGGGAGGTCAGCTCACCCCGCAGCTGCGCCGAACTGCCGGTGACCCTGGCGGCATCCCCGGTGTCCACTCCGGGAGGGATGGCCGAACCGGCCAGCGTGGTGAAGGTGAGATCGCCCCCGTAGGCCGTGCCGTCGCCCTCCGCCTTCGCCCGGAAATGATACGTCGTGGCCGGGGTCAGCCCGCTGAGGTCAAAGCTGAAGGCCCCGATGCCCGTCATGGCCTGCGGGGTGGTGCTGCTGCCATAGGCCGTCCCCGGTCCCCAGTCGAAGGACACCTGCACGGAGGCGGCGGATCCCAGGCCGGTCAGGCTGAGCCCGAGGGTGGCCGAGGCCGATCCCACGCCCCCCGCCGCGATGGTCTCCACCGCCGGCAGAACCATTGCCGTGTCGGCCGTGGTGAAAGACGTCTCCTGGGAGTAGCTGGACCAGAGGCCCCGGCTGTCCTGGTAGCCCACCCGCCAGTAGTAAGAGGTGAAGGAGCTGAGCGCTCCCGCCGGGACCGTGATGCTGGTGGAACCCGGGACGCTGCCGCTGTCGTAGGCCGGGCTGTCGTAGCTCCCGGTGGTGCCTCTGATCTGCCACCGCGAGGCGGCATGACCATCACCATCGGCATCGGCAAAGGCCGACCCCTCAAGGACCGGCGTGAGGCTGACACCGGCGGCGCCGCCGGCGGGCGACACGTTGGCCGGCCGGTCCGGGTATTGATTGGCCGTCAGAAGCGACAGGAACCCATGGCCTGCCCCCTGGGAGTCCGGCAGGGTGCCGCCCGTGGTGCCGCCAAGGTAGACCCCGCCGCCAGCGGCCCCGGTGGCCGCGGCGGCCGCAACAGCTGTTGCGCCATCGTCAGCGCTGGTGCCGAACTGCCTGATCCAGGACCGGGTACCGTCGATGCCGTCGAGACGGGCGATGAAGGCGTCTTTGCCGCCACGGCTCGTCTGCCCCTCGATGGCCCCGGTTACCGAGCCGGCCACGTACACGCCGCCGTCACCGGCGGCCAGACCCAGGACGCGGGCGCCCTCGATGGAGACGACCTGGCTGGTCCACGCCTCCTGGCCGTTCGCACTGTACTGGCGAACCCAGCCCGAGTCGCCGTCGGCCACGCAGACGCCCCCGGCAGCCGCGGAAACCAGCGACGCCTCTCCGAAGCCGGTCAGGCTGTACTGCCGGTTCCACAACCACTGGCCGGTGGTGTCGTACTTGCCCAGAAAGCGGGAGACCGTCTCGGACTCCGAGCCGGAGCCTGCCGAGTCTCCCGTCACGTAGACGCCCCCGGCATCGGCACAGACCCCCCAGCGGGTATCGCGGTTGCCGAAGCCGAGGTAGATGACCCAGGCCTGGCTGCCGCCGGCATCATACCGGCGGAGGAAGCCGTCCTCCGTCTCGGTCTCCCAGGAGTAGGTATTGCCGGCCAGGTAGACGCCGGTCTCACCGGCATAGACCGCCCAGCCGGGCGACCAGACTATGGCCGTCTCCAGGTACTCGGTCCAAACCTCCTGGCCGTTGGTGTCGCACTTTCGGATGAAGCCTCCGCAGAAGTCCCCGGACGAAGTCTCGGGGTTGCAGTAGAAGGTCCCGGCCAGGTATATCCCGCCGCCGTAGGCCGAGATGGAGGTGACGAAGTGATTGGGGCCCCCTGCCACATCCAGCTGCGCGGCCCACGCCTGTCCGCCGTCCGCGCTGTACTTCCGGAGGGTGCCGCCGCTGGCCGCATAGATGGCGCCCGACTCCACCGCCAGGTAGACCGGATCACTCTCACCGGCGTTGAACTGACGGCTCCACTCGAACGACGTCGCGGCCTCCGCCCGCGCGGCCGAAGACGGTATGACCGAAACAGCCAGCGCCAGGGCGATGACCAGGAAGACGAGACTCCCGAACGTGGCACGGCCCGGCCTGTTTTCCACTGCGTTCACAGCCCAAAGCATACGAGAACACCCGGGGGAAATCAATCCCGCCGCAGCGGCAGAAGCCTGCGCCGGGCGCACAAAAGAATGCGGACGGGTGGTGCGTAAGTCACCCGTCCGCGGAAGGAGAAGATTATCACTCGCGCCCGGGCCCGCGACGGCCCGGCCACGCGTTTGCTCAGGCAGTTGTCAGGCCGTGGCCGGCGTATCGCCGTCGCGCCCTTGCAGCGCCAGCAGATTGGCTACTATGCCCTGGATCGCCTCGGCCTCGGCGCGGCTGGTCGTCCTGACCTCGTCCTTCAGGGCTACGAGGTTGGCGATTATCCCCTGGTAGGTCGTCGACTTCCTGATCTCTTCAGTCCTCATGGTATTCCTCCCTTGCCCCTATCCGGTTTGCTCCGCCTCTCCAAGAGTCTGATGCGTTTGAGTCGGAACCGTCTCGCTCGCCCGGGGGCCTCAAAACACGCCCATAGGATCGCACAGCGGGAAGCCGTCGGCTATCCTCTCAACTACGTAATCGCCCCTGCCCGATAACCGTATTTCAGTTACGCTCAGCTACTTACACTGTCCGCAAATACTCAGCGTGATGCTGAAATTGGGCCGCAATCGCAAATTCAGCGAGGGTCGCTTCATTTGGTCGT
>CAYPDY010000194.1:0-3513 GCA_964409515.1 uncultured Dehalococcoidia bacterium | reverse complement strand
GCCCGGGACAACGCCCCGGTTCAGCAGCTGAGGGAGCCGCTGTCGATGGTGGAGTGGGTTACGGACTCTATCATCTCCACGGTTCTGCCCAGGTGGCTGAGGCTGAAGGAGAGCCCCATCTGCTTGAGGTCCCGGTAGTGAAGGCCCTGGTACAGCCCCTGGCCCGCCACGCGGCACATCTCGTCGTACAGGTGGGGCCAGTCCTTCTTTTCGCGGGTGCAGTAGAGGATGAATCCGATGACCTTGGGATCGAGTTCCATACCGGTCAACAATATAGTCTGGACCGCCGGACAAAGCAAAGCGGCTGGAGGCGGTTGGCCGTCCTTGCGGGGGCGGGAGGGGAAATCTCTGCCGGCCCTTTTCCCTCCGTCAAGCTCACTTTTTCATGTCACCCACGTGGGGGGAAAGCCTCGGGTCATATGTGAAGTGTACATAAACGCAACGCAATGACCATAATCCGCGTTGTCAACCAGGGTGCGGGGCCAGCGGCCCGCAGTGAAAAAAGGCCGGGGGCACCTCGTCAGTGCCCCCGGTGACCAAGTAGACCTGTAAGCCGGGTTCTGTGGTCCTGCCTAGCCGGACCGGTGACCATCTATCTAGCCCTGCGGTTACCCGCAGGGTCAAGCAACCAACCCGAGGACGTTTGGTCGGGCTGCCTTAGAGTCCTCCTATTCGGTCTTGCTCCGGGTGGGGTTTGCCTAGCCCGCCGGTCACCCGGCGGCTGGTGAGCTCTTGCCTCACCATTTCACCCTTACCCCGACAGGATCGGGGCGGTATGTTTCTGTGGCACTTTCCGTAGAGTCGCCTCTCCTGGGCGTTACCCAGCACCCTGCCCGATGGAGCCCGGACTTTCCTCCCTTCCAGATTCAGGTCCTGAAACGGCGGTCACCCGGCCTACTTGGTTCTGCCCCAGTTTACCACTTCCGTACGTGAAATCAAGGCCTGGCGAGCTTGTCCAGCGCTTCGTTGGCCAGGGCGTCGGCCTCGCTGTTCTGCTCGCGCGGTATGTGCAGGATGCCGTAGCTCTTGAAGGCGGCCAGCAGCCTGGTGACCTCTTCGAACAGGGGTCTGATATTGGCGTTGCGCACCTTGTAGCGCCCCCGGATCTGCTCCACCATCAATTGGGAGTCGGTCCTGATATCCACCCGGTCCGCGCCCAGCCGGGCGGCCTCCTCGAGGGCCGTAATGAGCGCCGTGTATTCGGCTTGATTGTTGGTGGTGCGGCCGATATAGGAGGACAGCCTCACGGCGGTGGTGCCGTTGTCGTCCCGCATGACGACGCCGATGGCGGCCGGCCCGGGGTTTCCGCGGGAGGCGCCGTCAACGTGGACGGTCAGCTTCTTCATGGAACGCACAGCACGCGGCTGCAGCTGCCGCACTGCACCAGATCGCCGGCCCTGGCCTGTGTCAGCTCGCTGACCGGTATGGTTATCCGGCAGCCCTGGCATCTCCCCTGCTCTATCCTGGCCACGGCGCTGCCCTGCTTCATCTGGCGCAGCTTCTCGTAGAGCTGCAGGTGGGCGGGATCGATCTGGGCCACGACGTCGTCCCTGATCCTGCGGTCCGACTCCGCGGCGGCCGCGAGCTGCGCCTGCTCGGCCTGAAGGCCGGTCCGCTTCTCTGCCCAGTCCCGCTCTATCCTGTCCACTTCGGCCGCCCTGGCGGCCGCCTCGCTCTGGAGGGCCTCGGCCTGGTCCATCATCTCCAGTACCCGGTCCTCTTCCACCCTGACCTGGCCCTGCAGCTGGTGCGCCTGCTTCTCCATGGCGGCCAGCTCCTTCGGGGTGCTGCCGGAGACCCTGATGAGCTTCTGCTGGACGGGCTTGAGCTTGGCCTCGAGGTCGTCGACCGCGTACTCGGCCGTCCGCTGTTTCTCCTGCAGGGCGGCCTGGTCCTTCTGGATGGCCTCCAGGTCGGCCCTGGCCTTCTCCAAATCCTCGTTGTGGTTCAGCTCGTGCTCGACCCGGGACAGCATCTCGGCGGTCTGCTCAAGGCGGACATCGATCTGCTGGAGGTCATAAAGCCGCTTCCCCAGATTCACTAACACCCTCACCCGATATTCCTTCGCTGCCAGCAGGCGGTTCCCTGCTTCCGCGCCGCCGCCGGAGTATCCCGCGGGTACCCCGGCAGGATGCCCGGTTGAAAAGCGCGTTCGGTTTCCATTATAATCCTTTCGAGAGCAAGAGGAAAATATTGCTTAGAAGCCACAGTTCCAGCGATCTGACCACGGACTGCATCGGTCAGATGGTGACACTGGCGGGTTGGGTGCACAGGCGGAGGGACCACGGGGGACTGATCTTCATCGATCTCAGGGACAGGGAAGGTCTTGTCCAGGTCGTGTTCGATCCGCGGGCGTCCGAAGCCGGGCACCGGGTGGCCGAGGGTCTGCGGAACGAGTTCGTCTTCCAGGTTACCGGTGTCGTCGGCCGGCGGCCGAAGGGGAGCGAGAATCCCGACATGAGCACCGGGCAGATCGAGCTGATGGCCCGCGAGTGCCGCGTCCTCAACGCGGCCAGGAACCCGCCGTTCTACATCAATGAAGAGACGGATGTGGACGAGAGCCTGCGCCTCAAGTACCGCTACCTGGACCTGCGCCGCCAGAGGATGAAGGAGAACATCATGCTCCGGCACCGGGTGGTGAAATGCATGCGGGATTTCCTGGACGAGCGGGGCTTCATCGAGATCGAGACCCCGATCCTGATCAAGAGCACCCCTGAGGGCGCCCGCGACTTCCTCGTGCCCAGCCGCCTGCAGGCGGGCAAGTTCTATGCCCTGCCGCAGTCGCCGCAGCAGATGAAGCAGCTGCTGATGGTGGCCGGCTTCGAGAAGTACTACCAGGTGGCCCGGTGCTTCCGGGACGAGGACCTGAGGGCCGACCGCCAGCTGGAGTTCACCCAGCTGGATATCGAGATGAGCTTCGTGGAGGAAGGGGACGTCCTCCAGCTCATGGAGGACATGTTTGTCAATCTGGTGGGGAAGGTCAAGCCCTCCCTGAAGATGGCCAGCCCCTTCCCGCGCCTCTCGTACGAAGAGGTCATGGAGCGTTATGGGACCGATAAGCCGGACGCCCGGTTCGGCCTGGAGCTGGCGGACCTGACGGACATCGTGGCCGGCTCCGAGTTCGGCGTATTCAAGGGCGCCGTCAAGGGCGGGGGCAAGGTCAGGGGCTTCTGCGCGCCGGGATGCGGCGGATACACGCGCAAACAGCTGGACGAGCTGATTGACCTGTCGAAGCTGCTGGGGGCCAGGGGCCTGGTGGCCCTGGCCCTGATCGATGGGCCCGGCGGGCCGGCGCTGGACAAGGCCAGCTCCGCCGCGGCCAAGTTCATCAGCCCGGAAGAGACCGGCAAGATGGCGGACCGCCTGGGGGCGAAGGCGGGGGACCTGCTGCTGATCGTGGCTGACCGCGCCGCCGTGGTCAATAAGGTGCTGGACCAGCTGAGGCGGGAGATGGGCCGGCGGCTGGGATTGACAGACCGGAACACGCTGGCGATGGTGTTCGTGGTGGACTTC
>CAYPDY010000193.1:0-3567 GCA_964409515.1 uncultured Dehalococcoidia bacterium | reverse complement strand
GGCCCCGATGCGGGTGAAGATGCGGTCCACCAGGCCGATGGAGGCCGACTCCGCCGGAACGAAGCTGCCGATCTGGGCCATGAGGACGATGACGGCCACCTGCCGAAGGTAGGTCGACTTGCCCGACATGTTGGGCCCGGTGAGAATGATCAGCTGCGCGTCCCGGTTGGACATCTCGGTGTCGTTGGGTATGAAATGCTCGCCGCCGAGGCCGATCTCCACGACCGGATGCCGTCCGGACGCTATGGACAGCACGTCGTCGCCGGTCAGCCGGGGACGGCAGTAGCTGTGCCGCACGGCCGCCTCGGCCAGGCTGCAGAAGACGTCCACCCGGGCCAGCGCATCGGCGGTGGCCAGCACCTGCTCCCCCGATCCGCCCGCCTGCCGGCAGACCTGGCGGAAGAGGGTGGACTCCAGTTCCGCCGTCTTCTCCTGGGCGTTCAGGACCTGCGATTCATACTCCTTGAGCTCCATGGTGAAGAAGCGCTCGGCGCCGGTGAGGGTCTGCTTGCGGATGTAGTCGGCCGGGACCGAGGACATATTGGCCCGGCTGACCTCGATGTAGTAGCCGAAGACCCGGTTGTAGCCTACCTTCAGCGACTTGACCCCGGTCCGCTCGCGCTCCTGCCGCTCCAGGTTGGCCAGGTACTGCCGGGCACCCTTCGACGCCTCGCGCAGCCCGTCCAAATCGGCCGAGAAGCCCGGCCGGATCACGCCGCCTTCATCCGTGGTCACCGGCGGATCGTCGACCAGCGCCCCGGCGATAAGGGTCGTGACCTCCTCGCAGGGCTGGACCCGGGCCGCCAGCGGCTCCGGGGCCCCGGCCTCGGCCAGGATGGTCCGGATCTCGGGGATGACCTCCAGGCCGCGCCGCAGCGCCACCAGCTCCTTCGGGTTGGCCTGCCCTCCCCTCACCCGGTTGACCAGCCGTTCCAGGTCGCCGACCCGGTGCAGCAGTGCCGTGAGCCGGCCGCGGGCGATGTGGTTTTGGTGGAACCGTTCCACCGCCTCCTGCCGCTGCGTCAGCCCGTCCAGGTCAAGGAGGGGGTAGCCCAGCCATTTCTTCAGCAGGCGCCCGCCCATCGGCGTCCGGGTCAGGTCGATGACCGAGAGGATCGAACCGGCCACGGTCCCCTGCCGGCTGCTCTGAAAGAGCTCCAGGTTGCGCCGCGTCTGGGCGTCGAGGAGCATGTACTGCCCGGTGGAGTAGGTGGAGAGCCGGGTCAGCAGGCCCAGCGCCCTCTTCTGGTTCTCCTGCAGGTAGCGCACGATGGCGCCGGCCGCCCTGATGGCGAGGGGCAGCTGGGCGCATCCGTAGCCCTCCAGGGTGGCCGCACCGAAGTGGTCCAGCAGGCCCTGGCGGGCCGCGTCCAGGTCCGACCAGAGCTCATCGATCCGGGTCAGGGCCGGGAAACGCTCCAGGTCCGGCAGGTCCAGGTTGCGGGGGACCAGGACCTCGGAGGGATGCAGGCGCTCCAGCTCCGGCACCAGGTGCTCCAGCGGGACCTGGGTGGTGGCGAACTCCGATGTCGTTATGTCGACGTATGCCAGCCCCGCCCGGTCGCCGTCGGCGACCACGCTGACCAGGTAGTTGTTGGCGGCGGCTTCCAGCAGGCCGGGCTCGACGACGGTGCCGGGGGTGACCACCCGCACCACGTCCCGCTCCACCAGCCCCCTCCCGGGAGGTGTCAGCTGCTCGCAGATGGCCACCTTGTGGCCCCGGCTGATGAGCCGGGCCAGGTAGTTCTCCAGGGCGTGGTGGGGTATGCCCGCCATCGGGATGCGGTGCCCCTTGCCCATCTCCCGGGAGGTCAGGGTGATCTCCAGCAGCCGGGATACGAGGTGGGCATCCTCATCGAACGTCTCGTAGAAATCGCCCAGCCGAAAGAGGACTATGGCCTCCGGGAAGCGCTGCTTCACCCGGAGGTACTGGCGGCGGATGGGAGTGGCGCCGGTCTCGCCCATTTCTGCCCTATTCTACAATAAAGGGTACCCGCCAGGCTCCGCGGCGAAGCCGGGATGGCATAATTCCTTGACATTCTGAATCGGGCGAACATAAAATCTAACTGCATGTATCGTGGTGGTCCGTTCCGCCAGGATGCCAGGGAGGCTCTGCAGGAAACAGGACTGGCAGCAGGCAGATCGGTGGAGGTGTATTAGATGCGCAACTTCGGTGCACTTGAGATCGGCCTTATCGTCCTCGCGGTCGTCCTCATCTTCGGGATAGGCAAGCTGGGACAGGTCGGCGGTGCTCTGGGCAAGAGCATCAGGGAGTTCCGTCGCGAGCGGGACAAGAAGGACGGCGGCTCGTCCCCGGCCCTGGAAGAGGGCAAGTCCACCAAAGAGAAGTTCTGCCCCGGCTGCGGCAACAAGATGGCGGCCAATGCCAAGTTCTGCATGGAATGCGGAGCCAAGACGGGGGACTTCAGCTAGGAGCCGGCTGAACGCAGCTAAGGCCTCCTTGTATTCTCCTCTTCCCCTCCGGGTAGCTAGGGGGCAGGGCAGCGAGGGAAGATGGACTTTTTCGGCATAGGCGCCCCGGAACTGGTCCTCATCCTGCTTGTCCTCTTCATCCTATTCGGTCCCACCAGGCTGCCCGAAATCGCCGGCATGATGGGCAAGGCCATGCGCAAGCTGAAGCAGGCCTCGGCCGAGATGAACCGGAACCTCAAGGAAGTCTCCGACGAGATCAAGGAGACCGGCAAGGAGACCGCCGGGGATCTCTCCGGGGACAAGGGGCTGGTCACGGAGCTCAAGGATGTCCGCAAGGAGCTGGGCGATGCCGCCCGCGAGGTTAAGGACTCCACCAGGATCGTTCCGGGACTCAAGAAGGACCTGAAGGGGATAGCCGGCGACATCTCCGCCGCCGCCCGGGAGACCCCTGCCCGGGAGACCACAGCCCCTGAACCCAAACAGGGCGAACCCGTCCGGGATCCCGATAAGGAGAGCCGGTCCTGATGGCCCGCATGATTCGCCCATGGTAGCCGCCACCGACAAACAGCGGGAAAAGGAGAAGAGGCTCACCTTCCTGGGCCATCTTCAGGAGATCCGGCGCCGCCTGGTCTACTGCGTCATAGCGCTCATCATCACCGTGGCCGTCGCCTTCTTCTTCACCGACCGCATCATCGATTTCCTGCGGACCCCCGCCGAAGGCGACGCGCGGATCATCTTCACCGAGGTGACGGAGATGTTCTCCGTCTGGTTCAAGGTCTGCCTGTACTCCGCGCTGGTGATGGCCCTGCCCTTCTTCGTCCTTCAGATCGTGCTGTTCATCCGGCCAGCCCTGACCCGCAGGGAACGGGCCTATCTCTACCTGCTGATGCCGTCCATTCTCCTTTTCTTCGCCGGAGGCGCCGCCTTCGCCTGGTACGTCTTCCTGCCGCAGGCGCTGGACTTCCTGCTGGGATTCGGCGGTGAACAGGCTGACGCCATGATCAAGATTGGCAGCCTGATCTCCTTTGAGGTCCAGATCCTTTTTTGGATGGGCGTGGTCTTCGAGCTGCCGGTGGTCGCGTTCTTCCTGACCAAGATCGGCATCCTGAACTACCGCTGGCTGGCCAAACAGTG
>CAYPDY010000192.1:0-3577 GCA_964409515.1 uncultured Dehalococcoidia bacterium | reverse complement strand
GTCCGAGTCAAGCTATAGTCTTTCTCAACTCCTGCAGCCTGGTGCGGGCGCTGCCATCTATCAGCTTGTCTCCCAGTTTGGCCACAAAGCCGCCGAGTATCGCCGGGTCCACGCTCGATTCCACGGTGACCCTCTTCCCCGATATGGCCGCCAGTCGCTGTCCAATGCTCTCGCCTTCCTGGGCGCTGATGGGGATGGCCGTGGTTACTTCCGCCAGCTCCATGCCCAGATACGCATTCATCAAACGCCTGTACTCCACGGCCAGGCCTCGAGCCAGATGAAGACGGTTCTTCTCCACCAGCAATAGAGCCAGATTCATTGCTACCGGGGACACACCCTTCAGCCCGCGGTTCAGCAGGTCCTTCTTCTTGTCCATGCTGACCTTCGGGCTGGACAGGGCAGCGGCAATCTCAGCATCTCCCAGGACCGCCGATATCTTCTCCAGGTCGGCGAGCCACCTGTCAAGCTGCTTCTCTTCCAGGGCGATCTGAAAGACCGCCTGGGCATGCCGCTTCGCTGATACACCTTTTCCCATGATTCTAGTTGAGCTGGCTCTTCTTGGAGGCCAGGCCTTCCTCCAGCACCTTGTCGATCAGTTTCTGATGCGCCTTCTTGTCCAATGACTGCTCAATGACCTTCTCCGCCGCCAGGACCGCCAGGTCGGCGAACTCGCGGCGCAGCTTGTTGAAGCTCTCTTCCCTGTCGCTCTCTATCTGAGCCTGGGCCTTAAGCACCAGCGCCTCAGCTTCCTTGCGGGCCTCGGCTTTGGCCTCTTCTTTCACCCTTTCACCGCTGGCCTGGGCCTGGGCGATGATGGCCTGGCCTTCCTTGCGTCCGGCCTCGATCTGCGCCCGGACCGACTCCTCAGCCCGGACCGATTCCTGCTTTATCTGCTCCGCCTTCTCCAGGCTGTCCTTTATCTTCGCTGCCCGCTCGTCCAGCGTTCTGGTTATCGGCCTGTAGAGAAAAACCGTCAGCAGACCAAACAGAAGGAAGAAGTTGATCATGAAAGCCACCAGGTAGGGTAGACTTATTCCGAGCATTTCACCTCCTCCTCAAGACGTTCTGGACCAAGCAACTCAGGGGGTAGCGGCTCCGCCACCAGTAGCGACAACCACTCCTACCACCACTGCAGCCAGAGTTACGCCAACTGCCAATACTACGCCGACCAGTATCACCAGCCCTGTCGGTAGTGTGTCGTTTCCCATGGTTCCTCCTTACTCGACTCTCACCTTGCTCCGACTAGGCCACCATGGCCAGGATGATGGAGACGATGAGTGCATAGATACCGATGGCTTCGCACAGAGCGGCCACCAGGATCATGTTGGTCAGGATGGCGCCTCTCGCCTCCGGGTTGCGTCCGAGCGCGGTGACTGTCGCGAACCCTATCAAGCCCAACCCCAGAGCCGGCCCCAAGAGACCGATGCTCCCGGTCAACCCCACTGCAAGCATTTTTACAGATTCTGCATCCATCTAGCGTTGTCCTCCTTTCGCTTCTCGAAAACAGATGTCAGTGCTCTTCCTCGCCATGCCCAACTGCGATGGTGGCAAAGACCAGTGTCAGACCTCCGAAGATCAGAGCCTGAATGAACCCAATGAGGAGCTCGAGACCATAGAAGGGTATGGCCATCACCCAGGGGATAAGGAACGTGGCCGACAGCAGCAGTATCTCGCCCGCGCTCATGTTCCCAAAGAGACGGAAGGTGAAGCTGATCATGCGGGTCGAGTGGCTGACAGCCTCCAGTACACCAATGACCACGTTGATGACGCCGGTGACGGTCGCCATGAGGGCATCGACGATCTTGCCCTTGGCGAACAGCTTGATGCCGCGGCCGAGCTCGGCCACGTTGATGTACTCGCCGATGTAGTGCTTGAAGCCCCTGCCCGTCAGGCCCATCAGCTCGATGAAGAGCACCGCGATGACCGCCAGGGCCAGGGTCATATTCACATCCGTGCTGGCCGACCGCAGCAGCGGCGGGCTGGCCGTGACCACCGCTACCTGCTCGCCTTCCTCAACCTGCTGCCCGACCTCGACCTCATACTCCAGCTCGCCCTTGTTGGGGGCCGTGGCGAATTTCTCCTCGCCGTCCGCGGTGACTATCCTGACTATGTCCTGCTTCTCCTCTTCGACATGGAGAACAACCTCCGCCTCTGCATCCTCCCCTTCCTCCACTTCGTGATGAACCAGGAGCTCGACCACGGTCCCGGTGGCCGGGGCCTCGATATAGTCATGCACTGTCACGTTGAATACGGGGCCATACACCGGCAGCAGCGCCAGGTAGGCATTGAACATGACGAAGATGAAGATGGTGGCCACCACCGGGAAGAACCTCCGGCCGTTCTTGTGCCCGGCCACACCTTCAATGAAGTTCAGGAGGCCCTCCACGGCCATTTCCACTATCGACTGCAGCCGCCCGGGGATGATCTTCATCTTGCGGGTGGCCAGGAAGGCGAGGATGGTGACCACAATGACAGTCACCCAGGAGGCGATCAGGGTGTTGGTAATGGGGAGGAAGCTGTCCCTGGCGAATATGGACTCGCCGCGGAAGAATGACTCGATGTTGAGAGAGGGGACGTCCAGCACCGAGGGCAGCAGATTGATGTCCATCCCCCGCCCGATGGCACCGCCCGCCAAGGCAACTATGAAGAGAATGAGGACTATGCCACCGACGAGACCGCAGCCCCGGCGCGACACTAGTGTTTACCCCCGGGAGTCTTGTCGTTCTTTTCTTTGATCAGCGGTTCTATCATTCTATATATCCCTAGGACCGCCACCACCAACCCCAGGAAGACACCAAGCAATGTAAATACTATCGATGTATCAAAGCGGCTGTCAAGCCAGACCCCGAGCCCGATGCCCCCGCCGATGCAGAGGGCCACATACCAGCCGATGCCGATGAATCTAAAGGCGTCGACCCACTTATCCATCCCACCCCTGCTTGCACATTTCTCGTTGTCATGGCTGAAATTCAGTATACTATGCGCTCTTGCGCTCCGTCAACGCCGGCGGCAAGCACAAATCCGTCCGGCACCCCGCGCCATCCCGCTGTCGCAGGGGCTGATCGCTGTCGCAACCTCTTTCTCGACTTCCCCAGGGTGCCCCGGGGCGCTTCTGGGACGGTCCGCCGGATCCGTGTTGCTTAAAATAGAAGTGTTACCGAAACGGTATCGTTGCGTCATTTGCTGGTGTTACCATAGGTGACCTTCTCTATCGTAGATCCGGGCTTGTCTGCCAGGTCCCACAAGCATTTGAGATTCTCGTCGATTTGCTGCCTCAGGAGGAAAGGGTTGAGCCCGGCGTAGATGGCCGCCATCTCCTTGCGCTTGTCGTCGGCCATCTTTCCAGAGGCCAGCAGCCGGCGATACGGCGTTTGAGCTATCTCGTAGACTTTGTGGACCTTTGCGCCGTGCCTCGTCTTGTGAAGCAGCTTCATCGTGGGCTGGAAGAAGTTCACGTAGAGGCGCAGTATCTGGTAGATGCGATTCATGGTCTCCAGAGCAGCATTCGTGGAGTAGCGGTCATAACCGATGATGCGGCGCACCACTGACCAGTTCTTCTGTTCCACGTAGCAGCTGT
>CAYPDY010000191.1:0-3674 GCA_964409515.1 uncultured Dehalococcoidia bacterium | reverse complement strand
GTCTTCATGTCTACTCGTACTTCGCCAGCAGCGGGCTGACCTTGTCGCTGCTTATCTGGCCGTGATATTCCTCATCAATCATCACCATGGGCCCCAGGGCGCAGCAGCCAACGCAGTTGACCGTCTCCAGGGTGTATTTGAGGTCCGGCGTGGTCTGGGTCCGCTTTACGCCGAGGTCCAACTCCATCTTCTCCACCACCTTGGCCGCACCGCGCACATGGCAGGCCGTTCCCAGGCAGACCTTTATCAGGTGGCGGCCGCGCGGTGTAAGGCTGAAGGCCTTGAAGAACGTAGCCACGCTGTAGACCTGGCTGGCCGGGATGCACATCAGGGTGGCCACCTCATCCAGCGCCTCCCGGGGCAGGTAGTGCTGCTCGGCCTGGACGTCCTGCAGGATGGAAACCAACTGGCCCCTGTCTCCGCCGTACTTCTTGATGATCGCGTCGATCTTGCTGGACACCTAAGCCTCCGCCTTCTTCTTCAGTTTCTCGTACTCCCGGATGACGCCCTGCTGTATTCGCTCCACCTCGTCCTTGGGAAGGTGCCGGAAGCGGCCCTGGGGGGTGAGGTAGTCGCGCACCGGGCGCAGCTTGGGGAAATCCATGGTCAGCCGGTACTTCCCGTTGACCACCTCGAAGAGCGGGAAGGCGCCCGTCTCCACCGCCAGGCGGCCCATCTTGACGCTGACATCGCCCCCGTGGCGCCATCCTGTGGGACAGGGCGACAGGACATGGAGATACGACGGGCCTTTGGTGGCTACGGCCTTGCTCACCTTCTCCATCAGATCGAAGGGATAGCTCGGACAGGCGGTGGCCACGTACGGAATGTCGTGGGCCACGGCGATGGCCGGCATGTTCTTCTTCGCGGTAGTCTGGCCGATGCTCACTTTGCCCGCGGGCGACGTGGTGGTGGCCGCGCCGAACGGCGTGGCGCTCGACCGCTGGATACCCGTATTCATATACGCTTCGTTGTCGTAGCAGACATACAGGAAATCGTGGCCCCGCTCCCAGGCGCCGGAAAGGGACTGCAGGCCGATATCGAAGGTCGCCCCGTCACCACCCATGGCCACCACCTTGGGCGTGTTCGTTCGCGTTCCCTTCTCGTTCATGATCTTTACCGCCGCCTCGATCCCGGAGGCCACGGCCGACGCGTTCTCGAACAGCGTGTGAATCCAGGGCACACGACAGGAAGTGGTGGGGTACGGTGAGGAGATGATCTCCATGCAGCCGGTGGCATTCGATATGATGACGTTGCGTCCCAGGGCCTTGGCCACCAGCCTCATCGCCAGGGCCTCCCCGCAGCCGATACAGGCGCGGTGACCCGGCGCCAGATATTCCTTCTGCGGCAACAGCCGGGGAACAAATACGGTGAAATTTTCCACTGACTAGCCCCTGACTCCGATCATCTCTATTTCCTCGCCACCCTCGGCAGCAATGACCCTGCCCCTCTCCACCATCTGCACGAACTCGGCCGGCGAGAGGTCGCGTCCGCCGAGGCCCCCGATGAACCCGGCGACGTTCGGCCTCTTCTTCTCAGAGTATAGAGCTGCTTTGACCTCCGAGCAGACGGGCCCGGGCGGTCCGCCGGGCGAGACACAGCGGTCGAGAACGACCAGCGTCTGGCAGTCCCGTACCGCCTGGCGCAGCTCCTCGAAGGGGAAGGGCCGCCACAGGCGCAGCCGGACGAGCCCGACCTTCTCACCGCGGTCCCGCAGCTGGTCCACGGCATCCATGGCGATCTGGCTGAAGCTCCCCATCGTCAGGAGCAGGGTGTCGGCGTCCTCGGAACGATAGCGCTCAAGCGCATTGTACGGCCGACCGCTCAGCTTGGCGAAATCGGCGAAGACATGGTTGATGAACACCCTGGTGGAGCGGAGCGCGGTCTCCATAGACTTCCTGGCTTCACTGTACAGGATGGGCACGGTGAAGGCCCCCATGCTCACCGGGGCGTCGGGATCCAGCGGGAAGGGGTGTCTGAACGGCGGCAGGAACGAGTTCACCTGCTCCTGGTCCAGAAGATACAGAGGCTCGACCACGTGCGAAAGGTGGAAACCATCGATGTGGACCATCACCGGGAACAGGACCTTGGGGTCCTCGGCGATGCGGAACGCACACAGGGTGAGGTCGAAGGCCTGCTGGCCGTTCTCCGCGAATATCTGTATCCAGCCGGTGTCACGGACGGCCATGACATCGGAATGGTCTCCCCACACGCTCAAGGGCGAGGAGAGGGCGCGGTTGGCCACACCCATTACGATGGGGAGCCTCATGCCCGAGGCGACGTAGAGGGCCTCATGCATCAGCTCCAGGCCCTGGCCGGCGGTGGCGGTGAATGTCCTCGCGCCGGTGGCGGATGAGCCAAGGCAGGCGCTCATCGCGGAGTGCTCCGACTCCACGGGGATATAGGAGGCATTGAGCTCACCGTTGGCCACCATCTCGGCCAGGCGCTCCACGATATGCGTCTGGGGGGTGATGGGGTAGGCGGCCACCACATCCACATTAGCCAGCCGGGCGGCCTCGGCCATGGCCAGGGAGCCTTCCATCCCTACCATTGCCATCCTATTGCTCCTCCGGTCCCATGGTTATGGCCTGCGTCCAGCATTCCCTGGCGCAGATGCCGCACCCTTTGCAGTAGTAGAAATCGGCCTCGAAGTAGCCCTTCTCATCGCGGTGAACGCACCCCTCAGGGCAGTACAGGTAGCAGATGCCGCACTTGATGCAGCGGTCCTTGTTCCAACTGGGCTTGTCGGACCTCCAGTCGCCCGTCTTGTACTCGGCGGCATTGCCCGGCGTCCGAACAACGGCGCCGATGTCGATGTCCTGCCAGGTGAGTTCGGAGTCCTTCTTCTTTGCGCTCAAAACGCTCTCCCGGATACCTTCTTGACTCTGTATGCCATGAGAATCAGGCTATGACGGTCTTCTCGTAGGCCTTCTTGCAGGCCTCGAAGTTGCCGGCGGCCTTGCCTCCGAAGCGGTGCTTCAGCGGCCCCTCCAGCGACTCCATCGGCACCACGTCGGCCGCCTTCAGTATGGCCCCGATCATGGTGGTGTTGACGATGTTCACTCCGATGGTCTCGACGGCAATGGCCGAGGCGTCCACGGTGGCGACCCGCCATTTGCCGTTGAAACGGGCCTTGATGTCGGCCGCGGGCAGCTTGGTGTTCACGACGACGACGCCATTGTCCCTCAGTCCGGATGTGGCATCGATAATGTTCAGCAGCCCGGGATCAAGCACCACTACCACATCGGGCTCCCGGATCTCGCCCCGGATGCGGATCTCCTTATCGGAGACCCGGACAAATGCCTGCACCGGCGCACCGCGTCTCTCGGGGCCGAAACTGGGGAATGCCTGGGCATACTTGCCCGTTCCGATGGCAGCCAAGGCGAGCATTTCAGCTGAGGTGACGGCGCCTTGACCGCCACGGCCGTGGATTCTGACTTCGATCATGAGTGGATTCTATTATATGGTATCGGAAACGGATTGCACAACCGGGTTATTTGACATAAGGGCGCCGGACCTGCTGTTCTCACTGGAAACAGGCAAAATCCAGCGGCGCGGCTTTTGACTTGGTGCTGGGAGGGTGGTATATTCCCGTGTGCGGGGTGTAGCGCAGCGGCTAGCGCGCATGGTTTGGGACCATGAGGCCGGAGGTTCGAATCCTCTCACCCCGACCATCT
>CAYPDY010000190.1:0-3684 GCA_964409515.1 uncultured Dehalococcoidia bacterium | reverse complement strand
CGGTGTGGAAGAGATAAGGTTGGCTCCCCGAATCAGTCAATAGATGGAACTCACGGCAGGGTCTTCAGGATGGTGTTTGCCTTGCCATGATGGGGCTTGAAGGTGGGGCGGGTCATCGACCCGCCCCACTGTTTGCCGAATGAGCTGTCGGACAGGCGCCGCTGTGGTGTCTCTCGCCGTCCAACAAGACAGACACTGCAAGGCGCCGCTACTTGTCCCCGGACTGCGCAGGCCCCTGGTCGCTCCAGCCTGACTCGCGCGCCTGGTCCCGGAGCTGCTCTCTGGTCTGAACCGCGTGCTGGTAGCAGGACTGCTCATTGTCTATGGCCTCGCCCACAGCTGCGGCCAGCTGCTCCTGGTTCCGGTCCTGGAGCTTCGCCTGCATACCCTGCAGCAGATTCATATGTCTCTCATGCGCCTGCTCCATGAGCCCGCTGGCCTGGTCGAAATCGCCCTGGTTCGAGGCCTGGGTCATGTACCGCTCGAACCGATTCATCACGTCGCCGACCCGGTGGGCCTGCACGGCCTGCAGCTGGACCTCGCTGCGGACCTGGTTGGCCACCATGACTACGAGCTGCCCCTGCTCCACCTCCAGCCCGGCACGAAGGGTCATCTTGACCTGGTCCCCGTTCCGGTCGACGATGGTAGCCGTGTCGCCCTCAACCCTGGCCACCACTCCCAGCTGATGTCGATGCGTGTGGCGGCCCGGGATGACAGTCATCACCTTCGAGGCCACGGCGTCTTCTGATGAGCCGAGCGGCCCGTCCAGCGAGACGGCAATCCTATCCCCGGCCACCACCGGCTGGGTCCTGTCGCAGGCTTCGCCAGCCGCGAGCTCCTCTGACAGTGCATCCCAACTCTGCCAGCCGGAGAGAGCGGAGACGTGATACAGCGTCTCATTGTCGGCGATAAGGATCAGCGTATTTACTCCGTCCGCGCACCTGACATCCACCAGGCCGATGGTGCCCACGCCGTTCTCATCGACGGTGACATTCTCCACCGTGGCGAAGAGACCCCGGCACTCCGGCGGCTCGCTGGCCATGGCAATGCTCATGTTGCCCAGCGTCAGACCACCGGCCAGCGCCAGTGTAGTGACTCCCAATGCTATCCTCTGCTTCATCTTCCTTTCTCCTCTCTTGGGGACCCGCGTATACCGGGGGTCCCGATCCCTCTGCGTGCAGCCGCTTCCTGGGACGGCTGCTTTCTAACTGACATAACGGTTGGCCTCGGCCAAAAGTTAGGGGCTTACGGGTGCCTGTGAGTTTTTTGTGACGCGGGGCGGTCCCTGGCCGGCGGAGCATGGCCGTGTCCCTCCACAGTCTCTCCTCAATCACCTGGTATAATGGGCACCAGGGATGATAGTGCCGCCCGAAGCAGGGTGGCAGAACAGGAGAGAGGTATGAAGAAGGCATTGATGGCACTGTTGGTGGCACTCTCATTGTCAGTTCTGTTTACGACCACAGTCCTGGCCGGCGGCGACCATGTGAGGGGAGAGAAGGGGCAGGGTACCGTCAACCAGGTCCAGGTTATGGACCCGCCTCCCTTCCAGCCATAGTCGGCGGCCAGCATAAGCGCCATCGTCACGGTCAAGCCCCGCAAGATGTGGCTCTGTGCCGGCTCCTTTCGACTCGAATCGACAGCGCGTGTTCGACCGGATGCTCTGGCTGAACCCACCGGACAAATGGGGCGTGGCTCGATGCGGAGACAGAGAAGGGCCGAAACCCATCGGTGCCCTGTGCTTCTTCAGGGACAAGGGTGCGCCGGCTCGGCTGCGATGGCAGGCAGACAGCGCTTGACTATGTGCCGGGTTTGCTCTAGAATCGCCGACAGCGTGATACTACCTGTGGTATAATGGGGCAGTCTGGATGTCGCAACTGAAGAAGCTGGTGGCCAGGTTCCTGAATGAACCCGCTGATGTGGCCTTTGAAGAGGTGGCGACCTTGCTTGAGGCATTCGGCTACACCAGGAGGCCGGGGAAGAAACACCATGTCTTCGTTAAAGCACGAAGCTATCCCATCACTGTCCCAACGGTGAAGGGGCGACGCGTGAAACGCGCCTACGTGAGAATGATCGTGGACATGCTGAGACTGAGGGAGTGGTATGAAGAACAAGGCAGTTAGGGACCTGGCGTTCTACCTGGGCCTGCGCTACCCGCTGACCATACATGGGGACCCGGAAGGTGGCTTCGTGGGGGAGATCGAAGCCTTGCCCGGCTGCGCCACACAGGCTGAGACGCTGGAGGGACTCTATGATGCCATTGACGATGCCCGTCAGGCATGGATACGAGTGGCCTTTGAGGACGGAATTGACATACCTCTACCGCCGGATAGTGAGGAATTCAGCGGGAAGTTCCTGGTCCGAGTTCCGAAGAGCATTCATGGGCAACTGGTTCGAGCCGCGAAGCGGGAAGGTGTCAGCCTTAATCAGTACGTGGCCACACTGCTCACAGCGGGCGTCCAGAGAGCCGACCTGGCGGTCCAGATGTCTCGAAGGCGTGAACGCCGTGTACAGTCGGCTTCCTCCGTACGTTGACCAAAACGGTTCCATCCTCATGGACGAAGCCGGGCCATCCAGACTCGGAATTGAGGCACTGCAGGGAAGTGTCACCTGCTGGAGATCGCCATGCAGCGCAAGGTGCCGCAGCCAGCCAACCTTTGAGATGCTGGCGCCGCGCTCAAACGGGGTGTGATGTGGCAGGTCAACGAAGCGACAGGCTGAAACACCTTTTCGATCCCAAGCCGCAGAAGGCCGCCGCCGATGACGTCGACCTGAGCCGGCCGGTGCAACTGGTGGCGTTGGCGGTGAAAGACGGCGCCGCCAGGTGCCGTCTCCCGGGTACCGACAAGGACATCACGCTGCGGGTCCCTGGCTACTGGAAGGCGGTGCCTGGCACCATCGTCACGGTCAAGCCCCGCAAGATGTGGCTCTGTGCCGGCCACCCTTATCTCTCCGGAGAGCTCCTTTCGACTCGAATAGACGTGGCGGCCATCGGCCTGGAGCCGCTGGGCTTGGAGCATATGGGCACGTGGGACCCCGCCGACGAGTACTGGGGTGAAGAAGGCGAGCCGATCCCAGAATACGCCCGGCCCATCATCGCACGCGGGCCCTGTCCGGGGTATGAGATGGAGCAGGTCCTGCCCGGTGAAGATTCCGATGATCCATGGGACGATCCCATCCTCGAGTCCACCGACCTCAAGGCAGCGGGCGACTTCCAGGGGGCGCTGAGGATCCTGATGGGGCTCTGCCAGGCGGACCTGCGCTGCCTCGACGCCCACGCGCACCTGGGCAATCTCCTCTTCGACCGCCCGAGAGAGGCTGTCATTCACTACGAGGTCGGCGTGCGTATCGGCGAGCTGAGCCTCGGCCGGGGCTTCAGCGGCGTGCTGCTCTGGGGCTGGGTCGACAACCGCCCCTTTCTGCGCTGCCTGCACGGCTACGGCTTGAGCCTGTGGCGACTGGGGCGCTTCGACCAGGCCGAGCGCGTGTTCGACCGGATGCTCTGGCTGAACCCGCCGGACAACCAGAAAGCCAGCTTCATCATTGATGACGTCAGAGACGGGAAGCCGTGGCGCCCTGATCTCTAACGGACCTGAAGGGCGCAATACCGAAGGAACTGTACATAAGAGGTTGGCTCCCCGAATCACTCAATAGATAGAACTCAAGGCAGGGTCTTCAGGATGGTGT
>CAYPDY010000189.1:0-3701 GCA_964409515.1 uncultured Dehalococcoidia bacterium | reverse complement strand
AGCGGGACTTGATCTCCCGGACCTCCTCCGCCATCTTGATGGTGTGGGGGAACTTGCTCAGGGCGTCTTTGGTGTTGCTGCGGTAGCTCTTGATGGCCCGCGACAGCGCCACCCTTATCCGCTCGCTGTGAGCGGCGTCCATGATCTCTTTCTTGTATTCGGCAAACTCTGACATCTGCTCACACTCCCAGCGAGGCCGCGACCACCTGGGCCAGGTCCAGCACCTCGATCTCTTCCTTGCCCAGCTCCTTCAGGCCGCCTCTCAGCTGCATGATGCACCCCGGGCAGCTGGTGACGATGGCCTGCGCCCCGGTGTCGGCCAGCTCCTTCGCCCGGTTGACCGCCAGGACGTGGGAGAGCTCGGGGAAGACGGCCTCGAAGCCGCCGCCGCCGCCGCAGCAGGTGGACCACTGGCGGCTGACCCACTCCGGCTCGATCAGGGTGATGCCCTTGATGCCCTGCAGCACCTGGCGCGGCGCCTCGGTCAGGCCCATGAAGCGCGACATCTGGCAGGGATCGTGGTAGGTCACCTTCATCTCCTGGGGGAAGCGCATCTCCTTCCCCGCCATCTTGTCCAGCACCGCCTCTGAGAAATGCCGGACCTGTATGTCATGGCCGGGCACGTAGGGCGGGATCAGGTGGCGCAGGGCGTAGGTGCACGAGGGCACTATGCCTATGACGCGCTTGACCCCCTTGGCCTTGAGCTTCCAGTAGACCTCGGTGGCGTTCTTGGCGAAGTCCTGCTCCAGGCCGATGTAGTGCAGCAGCCCGCCGCAGCAGGGCTCGTCCTCGCCCATGTAGGCGAGCTCCACGCCCAGGGCCCGCAGCGAGTTCACGGCGTCTATCAGCGGCTGCGCCTCGGTGTCGGCCCCCCGGCCGGCGATCTTGCCGTAGATGCCGGCCACGTTGATGCCCAGCTTCTTGGTGACGCCGGCGAAGGCCATGGGCAGCTCCGCGCCCGCCGCGCTCTTGTCCATCCCCCGCACCAGGCCCATCAGCGACTCCAGCTTCTTGGTGAACTGGTAGCCGCAGCCGGCGAAGAAGACGGTCTCACCCTGCCTGGGCAGGTTCAGGTCCTTGGCCCACTTGGCCCCGGCGGCCTTGGGCTCCCCCAGCACGTTGTTCTTGGTCTTGATGTTGTCCGCCAGGAAGCTCAGTCCCGGCGGTATCAGCTCTTTCGCTTTCTTGGTCATCTTCAACCTCTTCAGGCGCGCGTCAGGGGCCGCAGCAGCGCCGCGATCTCGCTGGGCCTCTCCGCCACCGGCACCCCGGCCGCGGTCAGCGCATCGATCTTGGACTTGGCCGTCCCCTCGTCTCCCATGATTATAGCCCCGGCGTGGCCCATGCGCTTGCCGGGGGGAACGGACCGCCCGGCAATGTAGGCCACCACCGGCTTGGGGAAGCTGGAATTGGCGATGTAGCGGGCAGCCATCTCCTCCGCCACCCCGCCGACCTCGCCTATCAGGACGACGCTGTCGGTCCCGGCGTCCTCCTCGAACATGTCCAGGACGGTGATGAAATCCAGGCCGACTATGGGGTCCCCGCCGATGCCTACGCAGAAGCTCTGGCCCAGGCCGGCGCGCGTGAGGTGGGAGGCGACTTCGTAGGTCAGGGTGCCGCTGCGGGACACCACGCCCACCTTCCCCGCCTTGAAGACGTGGGCCGGCATGATGCCCACTTTGGCCTTGATGCGCGGGTCGATGACCCCGGGCGTGTTGGGGCCCACGATGACGATGCCCTTCTTGTCCGCCTTGTGGACGAAATCGATGGCGTCCCTCTGTGGGATCATCTCGGTGATCACCACGATGGTCTCCATGCCGGCGTCGATGGCGTCGAGCACCGCGGCCGGCGCGGCCCTGGCGGGCACAAACACGATCGAGGTGTTGGCCCCCTGGTGCCGGGCGGCTTCAGCCACCGTCTCGTAGACCGGGACGCCGTGGACGGTCTGCCCACCCTTGCCGGGGGTGGTCCCGGCCACCACCTGCGTTCCGTACTGAAGCATGGCCTCGGTGTGCAGCCTGCCCTGGGTCCCGGTGATCCCCTGGACCACCACCCTCGGGTTCTGCGGAAGGACGCGCCTCAACTGGTTTGCCTCTCCTTCAGCCGCATGATCTCGCTGGCGGCCGCCTCCATGTCCGCGTGCACGGCGACGCCGGCCTGCTCCAGCATCTGCGTACCTTCACTCTCGTTGGTGCCCATCATCCTGATGGCGATGGGCTTGTTGATGCCCGTCCCGTGCAGCGCCTCGATGACCCCCCGGGCCACGTCGTCGCAGCGGGTGATGCCCCCCAGGACGTTCACCAGCACCGCCTTCACCTCCGGCTTGGACATGACAAAGGTGAGCCCCTTGCGGATGACGTCGGCCGCCGCCCCGCCGCCGATGTCCAGAAAGTTGGCCGGCTCGCCGCCGTGAAACCGGATCAGGTCCATGGTGGCCATGACCAGGCCGGCGCCGTTGCCCACGATGCCGATGTCGCCGGACAGGTCGACGTAGGTGATGTCCTGCTTCCGGGCCTCAGCCTCCATGGGGGTGTCGTCGGCCCGGGCCAGGGCCCGGTCCGCAAACTCGGGATGGCGGAACAGCGCGTTGTCATCGAGGATGATCCGGGCGTCGGCAGCGACGAAACTGCCGGCGGCGTGACCGTGGCCCACGGTACCGCCGGCCGGGGAGTACCCACCCGCGGAACCGCGGCCCGGGGAATACCCACCCGCGGAACCGCGGGCAGCTACCCTGACCATGGGGTTGATCTCCACCAGCTCGGCGTCGTACTCGGCGGCCAGACGGTAGAGGGCCGTGAGGACGGAGCCGATGGCGGCCACGTCCTCCCTGAGATAGGAGTCCACCTTCCTGTCCCGCACGGACTGCACCATGTGCTGGCTTATCCGCGGGATGCGCTCCACCAGCCACTCGGCTTCATCCTGGCCGAAACCCGCATCCGGGTCGATGCGGTGGCGGACGATGGCGGTGGCGGATTCCGCCGCCGCCTGCTCGATGTCCACGCCGCCGTCGGCCGAGGCCAGGGCCACGTATCTCCGGGCCTGCCGGTCGATGATCACCGAGGTGTAGAACTGCTCCGCGATGTCCAGCTTCTCCTCTACCAGGAGCGTGTCCACCCGGCAGCCCTTGACGCTGGATCCCAAGAGGCGGGAAGCGGCGCCGGCAGCCCCGTGCGCGCCTTCAGCGAAGGCAATGCCGCCGGCCTTGCCCCGTCCCGAAACCAGCACCTGCGCCTTGAGGACCACGGGCGTGCCCAGCTCGTTGGCGATGGCCACGGCTGCCGCCGGGCTGCGGGCAATTGTGCCCCGGGGCGTGGCCAGGCCGCACCGGCGCAGTATCTCCTTCGCTTCGAACTCGAAGAGCTTCATTCCCCCCCGCGGATGCGGTTACTCGGCTGGCTGCGTCAGCTCGATCAAGGCCTTGGTGGCCTTCGGATGCATGAAAGCAATCAGGGCATGGCCGCCGCCCACGCGCGGGGTCTTGTCGACGAGCGGGATGTCCTTGTTCTTCAGGGACTCCAGGCTGGCCCTTATGTCATCCACCTGGAAGGCGATGTGGTGCAGGCCTTCGCCCCGGGCAGCGATGTGCTTGCCCACGGGCCCGTCGGGGTCGGTGGGCTCCAGCAGCTCGATCCGGGTGTCGCCCACGGGAATGACCGCGATCTTCACCTTCTGATCGGGGACGGTCTCGATCTCGGTGACCT
>CAYPDY010000188.1:0-3745 GCA_964409515.1 uncultured Dehalococcoidia bacterium | reverse complement strand
AAGGTGTTCAAGGTGCAGTCCGGCCCCCTGGACGAGCTCACGGCATCGCTGGAAGACGGCGACCTGGACGCGGTCATCGTCATCCCGGCCGCCATGGACGCCTCCCTGGCGCAGAAGCAGCCGGCGGCCATCCGGGTCTACTATGACCCCAGCCGCACCTCCAACCAGCAGATCCTGGTCCCCATCCTGAGCCAGGTGGTCAACGGCCTGAACCAGTATATCCAGGGGACCTTCCCACTGATCTCCCTGGAAGAGGAGAGCGTCCAGTCCCGCGAGCTGCGCTACATCGACTACCTGGTCCCCGGCGTGCTGGGGATGTCCCTCATGTTCTCCGGCATCTGGGCGGGGATGCCCATCGTGCAGCAGAGGCAGGCCCACATCATCAAGCGCCTCAGCTGCACCCCGCTGCGCCGCTCCACCCTGGTGATCGGGGACCTGGCTTTCCGCATGATACTGGTGCTGCTCACCGCCGCCCTGATCATCCTGGTGGGCCGGCTGGTTTTCGATGTGCAGATGGTGGGCAACTGGTTCACCCTGGCCGGCATGATCATCCTGGGATCTCTCGTCTTCACCAGCCTGGGCTACATGATGGCTGCGTTCGTGAAGACGGAGGAGGCCGCCATACCCATCATCAACGTCATCACCATGCCCATGATGTTCCTGTCCGGCACCTTCTTCGAGATCACCAGCATGCCCTCCTTCATCGAACCGCTGATCAAGGCCCTCCCGCTGACCTATCTCAATGACGCTCTAAGGCAGATCATGGTGGCCGGCACCCCGCTGCACTCGATGACCACGGATGTGGCCGTCCTGGCGGGCTGGGTCGTCGTCTGCCTGGCCGTCACGGTGCGCTTCTTCCGCTGGGACTAAGCCGCTGCACCAGGCAGCGGGCTGCATCGCGCCGCCGCACCGGCGGCGTGCCGATGCAGGCGCGGAATGCGCGGCAGTGCTGCTGCCGCATTCCGCGACGGGACAATGCACCTCGGAGCGGTTGACTCATGAGTCGGCTTCTCATATACTTTTGGCATCGTTACGAGGAGGCAGCATGGCCATCGGCACCTATGTAGAGAGATACCGTTCCTTCCGGCTCGATGCCTACACCTGGCGCAGCGAGCTGAGCCTGCCCACGAAGGTGGCGCTGGCCGTAGGCATGGCCTGTGTGACCGGCCTGCTGGCCCAGGTTAGAGTACCCCTGGGTTTTACCCCTGTCCCCATAACCGGGCAGAACCTGGGCGTCCTGCTCAGCGGGATCATGCTGGGGTCATGGTTCGGCGGCCTGAGCATGCTCCTCTACCTGGCGATCGGCGCCTGCGGCGTACCGTGGTTCCAGAACGGCAGCGGGGGCCTGGATTACCTGGTGCACTACCCCACCCTGGGATACCTCATCGGCTTCGTGCTGGTGGCCCTTCTCATCGGCCAGCTGACCGACCGCTTCCTCCAGGCGCGAGGCTTCTGGGGACAGATGGGGCTCATGTACGCCGGCATGGCCATCATACTGGGCCTGGGGTCGGTCTACTTCGCGGCCACCATGCACACCGGCTTCAGCGAAACGATGACCAGGGCCTTTGTGCCCTTCCTCATCGGCGACGCGTTGAAGGCCGCCCTGGCGGCCGGCGTGGCCACCACGCTCCTGCCCAAGGAATCGGACAGGGGTAACAGGGCATAATGGACATCACCTGGCTGGGACACGCGTGCTTCCGCATCAAGGGCAAGGACGTCTCCGTCGTCACCGATCCCTTCGACGCCACCCTTAAGTACCCGTGGCCCAACCCATCGGCCAACATCGTGACCGTCAGCCACCTCCACCCCGGCCACAACAACCCCGCCGGCGTGGCCGGCAGCCCCCGGGTCGTCAACCGCCCCGGGGAATACGAGATCAAGAGCGTCTTCATTATCGGACTGCCCACCTTCCACGACGCAGCCCAGGGCGCAAACCGCGGCCGGAACACGACCTACCTGCTGGAGATGGAAGACTTGAGCTTATGTCACCTGGGCGACCTGGGCCACGCCCCGCCTTCGAAGCAGATCGAAGAGCTCTCCGGGGTCGACGTCCTATTCGTCCCCGTGGGCGGCGTCTCCACCATAGACGCCAAGGGGGCCGCCGAGATCGTCCGCCTCCTCAACCCCAAGATCGTCATCCCCATGCACTACCAGACTGAAGTGACCCCGTGGCTGGAGCCCCTGGACAAGTTCACCGCGGGGATGGGTCTGAGGGAGGTGGTCCCCCAGCCGAAGCTGACCGTGAGCCGGTCCAATCTCCCTCCCGAGACCAGGGTGGTGGTCCTGGACTGCTCCTCCAAGTAGCCCCAACCAGCCCAAAACGAAAGCGGAGCCTCCCTCTCAGGGAAGGCTCCGCCAGGATCCGCGGGAAACCTGTCTAAACAGTGAGCTGCCCGGGCTACTTGATCTCGGCCACGGCGCCCGCCGCCGTCAGCTTGGCTGCCGTGTTGCTGGCTTCTTCCTTGGAGACGCCCTCCTTGACTGCCTTCGGCGCCGCCTCCACCAGCTCCTTGGCCTCCTTCAGGCCCAGGGTGGTCACCTCTCGCACTGCCTTGATCACGTTGATCTTGTTGGCCCCGATCTCCTTGAGGATAACCGTGAAGGCGGTCTGCTCTTCGGCCGCCTCGGCCGGCCCCGCCGCTGCCGGGCCTGCTGCCGGCGCTGCCACGGCCACGGCCGCGGCGCTGACGCCGAACTCCGTCTCCAGGGCCTTCACCAGGTCCGCCAGCTCCATAACCGTCATGGACTTGATGGCGGCGATCATTTCCTCTTTAGTCATTAGTTGGATCCTCCTTCCAGTTGTTCCTTTCTGGCCTGCAAAACACGCGCAAAACCCGCCAGGTTGGCGCTCAGGACCGTTACCAGCATGTAGAGCGGCGACTTGATCTGCCCTACCACCCGGGCCACCATGACCTCCCGCGGCGGCATGGCGGCCAGCGCCGATACCTCATCCGCAGTCAGCATGCGGTCCTGCAGAAACCCGCCCCTGATGGAGAGGGCCGGCTTGTTGGCCCGGATGTACTCCGTGAGCACCCTGGCGGCCGTCACCTCATCGTCGTGGCCAAAGGCCACCGCCGAGGGCCCGACCAGCAGGTCCTTCAGGTGCTCCTTGCCCACGTTCTTGGCGGCGATGGCGGCCAGGTTGTTCTTGACCACCCGGTACTCGACACCGGACTCCTTCAGCTTCCGGCGCAGCTTGCTCATCTCGGCTACGGTCATGCCGCGGTAGTCAGTCACCACGGCCACCCGGGACTCGGTGAGCACCTTCTCCGCCTTCTGGATCGCCTCTGGTTTCTTTTCTTTCTTCATCCTTCTTCCCCTGCGCCCCCCTCTTCTACAAAGAATGAGCCCCGACGCACACTGCCCCGGGGCTCCCATGAACCAACTGCTGTATGGTCATTTCGCCTCGGCAGGCAGACTTGCTGCACTTAGGCCCGGTGGGCGCCGCGCCGACTCGACGTCTCAGCGCTTAAGCCCTGAGGGCACCTGCTGTCTTCAGCAATCTTAGATTGTATCACAAACCGGACCGGCTGTCCCTCCTACCTGGACGGCGGCTCGCCGACGATGGTGATCCCGGCCACGAAATTGCCGGGGTGCCCGCCCTGGTTGTGCGACAGCCCCATCTTCGGGTCCTTGAGCTGCCGTGTGGAATCCTCGGCCTTGCCCTGGAACTGCTTGTAGAACTCGTACACTTCCCGCCCGCCGGAGGCGCCGGCCGGGTGCCCGAAGGCCTTCAGCCCGCCGC
>CAYPDY010000187.1:0-3754 GCA_964409515.1 uncultured Dehalococcoidia bacterium | reverse complement strand
TGGACCTGGGCATTCCCATGTTCCTGAACTCGACGGTGCTGGAGATCACGGACAGGGCCGTGGTCATCCCCATGAAGAACCGTTTCTTCCGGATACCCGCGGACACGGTCATCCTCTCCGTCGGCATGCGTTCCGAAAACCGCCTGGCCGCGGAGCTGGAGGGATCGGGCATCGAGCTCCACCTCGTGGGCGATTGCCTGAGGCCCCAGGATGCGTCCGCTGTCTCCTATCAGGCGGCCCGCCTGGCAGCCGCCATCTAGCCGCGTCCCGGGCGCAGGCCGCGCGAACCCCAACGGGGTCTCATCCAGCCTGGCAGGCCCTCCTCCAGGGGAGCGAGACTCATGTCATCATTCCAGATGAGATGAATTTGTGACTCCGGACGTTGGCCCTGAGATCGAGGGGCGACGGCCCATCTATACAATTGGCCTGGAGTTTGCCGGCGGTCGGTTGAACTGCTGAGCACTGGCGCCGCTTGGCGCCGCTCGGCGCATCCGGCACCTTGGATAGAGTGGACAGTTGACGCTGCGGATCTCATCAGTGGACAGAGCGGAATCGCCTTCTTTTCGGAAACGCGCCGATGCCTTGATCCTGAGGCTGGCGCTGGCCGCGTGCGTCGTCCTGGCCCTGGTAGTGGTGCCTCAGACGGCGGCATCCGCGGCCGCCAGCCCTGACGGGTGGGCCGCCCAGGCAACCGGTACTACATCCACGCTCTGCGGCATTTGGGGTAGCGGACCCGGCGACGTCTTCGCCGTGGGTGAGAATGGGACCATACTGCACTATGATGGCGCGGTCTGGTCTCCCATGGACAGTGGCGTCTCCGGGATCCTGTATGGTGTGTGGGGTTCCAGCAGCATGGACGTCTTTGCCGTGGGCGAGACCGGCGTGATCCGCCACTACGACGGCAGTGGCTGGACCCAGATGGCCAGCGGCACCAACCGGCAGCTTCAAGGTGTGTGGGGAACAGACAATGCCAACGTCTACGCCGTTGGCTACGGCGGCACGATACTGCACTTCGATGGCCTGTCCTGGAGCGAGATGGACAACGGCAACACCAGTCATCTCAAGAGCATCTGGGGCAGCTCTGCCAGCGACGTATTTGCGGCAGGGAACAATGGCGTGGTGGTCCACTACGACGGTGTGGCCTGGTCGACAATGCTGGAGGATACGCACCCCAACTTCCAGGGCATCTGGGGAAGCGCCTCCGATAACGTCCTGGCGGTAGGTGGCGAGGGCATGATACTGGGCTATGACGGTGTGTCCTGGAGTCCTCTGAGCAGCGGCGTGAGCAGTGAGCTCAGCGGCGTCTGGGGAGTATCTCCCACAGACGTATTTGTGGTGGGGCTGGACGGGACCATACTGCACTACGACGGCAGCGCCTGGGTCAGGATGGATGGCGGTGTCACGGGCAGTCTCCGATCGATATGCGGCTTCTCCTCCATCAATGTGTTTGCCGCGGGTTACAGCGGGACCATCCTGCACTTCCGGGAAATGCCTCCCGGGGTAAGCGCGGTGTCGCCCGGCCAGGCCAACCAGGGCCAGGCCCTTGATGTGACGATCAGCGGCAGTGACCTCGACACCGCCAGTGCCGTCAGTTTCGGTCCCGGCATCCTGGTGAACAACTACTGCGTGGACGGTCCCGGTCAGATAACAGCCAGCATCACTGTTGACGCAGCGGCTGCCACGGGCGCCAGGGACGTCTCGGTATCGAACCCCCATGGAATAGCCATCCTGGAGGGTGCCTTCACCGTACCGTCCCCGTCAGCGGGTGGAATCAGCCCTGAACATGGGGACCAGGGCGAGATGCTGGAGGTCACCATTACCGGGAGCAACCTGGGACGGACCGCCGGGGTTGCCCTGGGGGATGGCATTAGTGTCAGCGGCTTCGTGGTGCCGGACCCCACTCGGGTGGTGGCGACCATCATAATAGACGCAGGAGCGATGGCCGGCGTGAGGGATGTCCTGGTGACCACCCCCGAAGGCACCTCGGTGCTGGCCGGCGGTTTCCGTGTGGACGGGGATCCGCCTTCACTGACTGCCGTGAGTCCCTCCGCGGGCATACAGGGGCAGACGCTGGAGGTGGTGATATCGGGGGTGAACCTCGGCGAGCCGACTGGAGTCGCCTTCGGCGATGGCGTAACGGTCAACAATTTCGCTGTGGATGGTCCTGGCAGCGTGGCTGCCGCCATTACCATCGGCGCAGCTGCTCCACTTGGGATGAGGGATGTGGCGATCAGCACGGTCGATGGCAGCGCCCTCCTCCAGAATGCGTTCTCGGTAACGGCCCCGGCCCCGACGATTTCCGATGTGAGCCCGCGCACGGGCAAGGTCGGACAAACGCTCAGCCTGGCGATAACGGGTGCCAACCTGGCCGGAGTCAGCAACATCGATCTGGGCCCCGGAGTAGTTGTCGAGGGCTATGAAGCAGTGGCGCCAGACCGGATCACGATCACCGTCAGACTCAGCTGGGAGGCTGCGGTTGGTGCCAGGGATGTGTCTGTCACCACGCCCGGTGGAACCGTGACCCTGTCTGGCGGGTTCACCGCATACCGGTTGCCGCCGGGGATAGTGGGGATAAGCCCGGCCAGGGGCGAGCCGGGGCAGACACTGGATATCGTCATCAGCGGTGTGGGCTTCACCGGGACCACGTCCGTGGGTTTTGGTGAGGGGGTCAAGGTCAACGGCTTCACTGTTGAAGGCGATACACGGATAACCGCCAACGTGACCATCCTGGACGATGGGGAGGGTGGTCCGCGCGACGTTCGAGTTGAGACCCCGGTCGGCTCGGTTGATTTCACGGCGGGATTTGATCTGGCCGTCGACGCCTCATCCGAGGATCCGCCGAGGCGGGAATCCACATCCGGGCAGTCCTCAGAGGTGCCATTGGTGCTCTTCATCCTGGGTGGGGTCGCGGTGGCGGCAGCGGCGTCCGGGGTGCTGTTGCTGATCAGGCGGTCGAAAGGTGGCACCTAGTGGCCTGTCGAGCCCGGCGCTTGAGCCTGGAGGCTCGTTTTGTGTAGGCTTCTGTACCTTGTCGAGCGCCAGGTGTCAGAGGGATACTGGCTGGAAGGATATTCCCGGAAGGGGGAGTTGACCCTATGGTGAAGATACCGCTTCTAAGACGTCAGCCAAAACCGGATTCGGCGCAGGCCGAAGCTGATAGAAGTAGAGAGGCAAAGGGCAAGGACGCTCCCCCGCCGGTCCCCGAAAAGGACAGCTCCGACTCGGCTTCATCAGCCGGCAAAGGCAAGAGGATTCCCTTTCCGCTGAAGACGCGCGAACAGCGCGAGGAGCCCGGGTCGCCGGAACGTCCGCGTATTGAGATCACCTCCGTTCCCATGACGCCGCCCGGCAAGCGCACGGACGGGCCGTCGGCGGTTGCGCCGGCGGCTGACCCTGCGCGGTCCACGGCGTCGCCGCCGGACACGGATGCACCGCCGGCCCAGTTCGTGGTGGGGACGGACAAGAAGATACCTTTCCCGAAGAAGCCGCCGGCATACGATGCGGTGCGGCAGGGGACGGACGCTGCCGAAGCCGGCGAGAAGTCCTCTCTGCTGAAGGGGACGGTCAAGGTGGAGGAGATCACGCTGGCGCCGGAAGCGGCGGCCGCTGCGGCGGTCGCAGAAAAGACGCCGGTGGAGGACACGACCGCAGCTCCCGCGGCCGTCGCTGAGAAGCCACCGGCCGTTGAGGAGACGCCATCTCCCGCGGCGGTTGCCGAGAAGACCGCTTCGCCGAAGTCACCGCCCCGGGCGGA
>CAYPDY010000186.1:0-3754 GCA_964409515.1 uncultured Dehalococcoidia bacterium | reverse complement strand
ATCACCGACACGGCCATGCTGCGGCCGCAGGTCTTCGCCCTCCAGGAGGGCGAGGTTCAGGTGGGCCTGATCTGCTCGGAGAAGCAGGCCATTGACGCTACCCTGATGTCGCTGGAGCGGGAGGATTCGCGCTTCCGGCCCATAGCCGACAAGTACTGGAACGCGCGGGGCGGCAGCTACACCGACGGCGGCGCGTTCATCTTCAGCCTGAAGAACAACGGCGACCGTCCCGGACAGCGGCAGCTGGTCTGCACGGACAAGTTCGGGAAGGTGATCGAGACAGCGAGAGACCAGGTGGTCTGCCGGGTCACTGCGAGCCTCAGGGCGAGGACCCCTGCAGACCGGGCGCTGGAGGAGGGACTCCACAGCCTGTTCGAGGAGACCGATGAGTCATTCGCCCCGGAGCGGGTCTTCGCCTTCGTCCGGCAGGCCATGGCCGGGCTTGATGCTTACGCGTTCCAGGTGGCCATCGGGGCCGTCAGGGCGGAGGCCGGCCGGAATGACAGCTACAGGGAGACGGCCATCACGGCGCTGACCCTGCTCTACGACCGGCGCTATCACACCGGCCGGATCAAGCGCAGCTCGGTGCAGCACGTGCTCAAGGTCAACCTGGACCAGATACTGTCGGCCACGCCGCTGGTGACGGAAGAGACGGCGGCGCGCTTTGCCCGCATCGACTTCGACACCCGTGACGCTCTCCGGGGGCCGCGGTCAGGGGAGCAGGTCCTGGTCATCGACGCGGAGCGTTTCGAGCCGGAGGGTGACGGCTGCGACGCGGTGCTGATGGTGAAGGCCTGCCGGCTCGGCTGGCGGCGGTTCATCGTCTACCGCTACCGCGGTCAGCGGTTCACCGGCTGCGGCTTCGGCCCGGCGACGAAGGGCGTACGGATCGACGTCTACGGCTCCTCCGGCGACTACCTGGCTTCGGGCATCGACGGCATGGAGATCTATGTGCACGGCAACGCCCAGGACCAGCTGGGGCAGATTATGAAGGAAGGCAAGCTGGTCGTCTTCGGTGACGTCGGTCAGACGTTCATGTACGGCGCCAAGGGGGGCGAGGCCTACGTCATGGGCAACGCCGCCGGACGGCCCCTGATCAATGCCGTGGGCCGGCCGCGCGTGGTGATCAACGGCACCGCCCTGGACTACCTGGCCGAATCCTTCATGGCCGGCGATCCGCTCAAGGGCGGCGGCTTTGTGGTCCTCAACGGCATCGGCTTCGACGACCGTGACGGGACGATACGGGAATACGATTCGCCGTACCCGGGGTCCAACATCTTCTCCCTGGCCTCCGGGGGGGCCATCTACGTGCGCGACCCGCGCCGGAAGCTGGTTGACGAGCAGCTCAACGGGGGCGAGTTTGCCCGGATGACGGAGGCGGACTGGAAGCTGATCCAGCCCTACCTGGAGGAGAACGAGAGGGTCTTCGGCATATCCATCGAGCGGCTTCTCACCGTTGACGGCAGCCGAAGGGTTCCCGAGGAGGTCTACCGGAAGATCAGGCCGCAGAAGGCGGTGCTGGCGGAGGACTACGGCGGCCTGGTGGACTGGGAGGGCCCGGGCGGGGAGGAACAGCGCCTGCTGGCGGCCCGGCGGCGGCGAAAGCAGCGGGCCGGGAAGCCGGGACCGGCGGCGCCCGCCGAAGGCGGTGGGGAGGAAGAGGACTACGTGCCAAAGATCTGGAGGACATAGGCATTCATGTTGACCAAGAGGATCATACCGTGCCTGGACATGACCGGGGGAAGGGTGGTCAAGGGGACCAGTTTCATGGACCTGCGCGATGCGGGGGACCCGGTGGAGATGGCGGCCTTCTATTATAGCGAGGGCGCCGACGAACTCGTCTTCCTGGACATCGGGGCCACTCCGGAGGGGCGGGAGACCATGGTGGACATCGTGGAGCGCGTTTCCGGGCAGGTGTTCATTCCGCTTACAGTGGGCGGGGGACTGCGCAGCATCGGCGACATGCGGCGCATGCTGGAGGCCGGGGCGGACAAGACCGCCATCAACACGGCGGCGGTGTTCGATCCTGACCTGATCTCCCGGGGCGCGGAGAAGTTCGGCTCGCAGTGCATCGTGGTGGCCATTGATGCCAGGCAGGTGCCAGGCGGAGAAGCCCCGCGGTGGGAGGTGCTGACCCACGGGGGCCGGAAGGGTACGGGGATGGACGCGGTGGCCTGGGCCCGGCGCGCGGTGGAGATGGGCGCCGGGGAGATCCTCCTCACCAGCTGGGACCAGGACGGGCAACGCAGCGGGTACGATCTGGAGCTGACCCGCGCCATCAGCGGGCAGGTGACGGTGCCGGTGATCGCCAGTGGAGGGGCGGGCAACCTCGATCACCTGTACCAGGCCCTGGTGGACGGCCGGGCGGACGCGGTGCTGGCGGCCAGTATCTTCCACTACCGGACGCACTCGATCCGCGAGGTGAAGGAGTACCTCGCGGCGAGGGGGATCCCGGTCCGGGGCTAGCGGCGCGGCGCAACAGGAGAATGGAAATGAGAGACATGACGGAGCAGATCGAAATCCCGCCGGTGCTGGAGATCGATGCCGGCAGCGTTCAGTACCGGGAGCTGAACACCCGGCTGAGAAAGGCCGTGGCCAGCGGCGTGCGCCGGATTGTGCTCCGGAACGTCCAGGGACAGAGGTATGTCGGCACCGGCCTCAACACTCCGATGGAACTGGAGGTGCACGGCCACCCGGGCGATGACCTTGGCGCCTTCATCGACGGGCCTCGCATCATCGTCCGCGGCGACGTGGAGGACGGATGCGGGAACACCATGAGCAGCGGAGAGATCGTCGTTCACGGCCGCGCCGGCGACATCCTGGGGTGGTCGGCGCGGGGCGGGAAGATCCTGGTGCGCGATGACGTGGGGCGGCGGGCCGCCATCCGCCTGAAAGACCTCAAGGAAGGGTGGCCGGTGATCGTCATCGGTGGTACGGCCCAGGACTACCTGGCCGAGTACATGGCCGGAGGGACCCTGATCCTTCTGGGACTGACCCTCGCGGAAGGCCAGCGGCATCCCGCGAGCTCCATTGGCACCGGGATGCAGGGCGGTGTAGTCTATCTGAGGGGTATCGTCGAAGACCATCAGCTGGGCAAGGAGGTTGGCCGGGCCGACTTGGACATCAGGGACTGGAATCACCTTCGGGAATGCGTCAGCGAGTTCGCCGGGCATTTCGGCCTTGACGCCGAAGGGATGCTGAAGGGGAGATTCACCAAGCTGGTGCCGGTGCGCCTCGGCCCGCGCGGCCGGCTCTATGCTCATTGACCGAGGACCGGGAGCGAGGGATCAGTCGATGTTCAGGGTGCTGATAGTGGCCGACGGCAGTGAGGGGGTGCGGGACCTGAGCCTGGCCCTGGCCGAGGGCGGCTTCCTGTGCTCCATCGCTCCCCCCGGGGATGACCGTTTGAAGGTGGTGGCCACCCTCTCTGCGGACCTGGTGGTGATCGCCATGAACGATGCCTCTCCCGGATCGGAGATGAGGGACCTGGCGGGGCGGCTCAAAGAAAGGACCCGTCTGCCCGTGCTGGCGCTGCTGTCGAAGGAGAGCCTGGACTTCCTCGATTCCGCCACTGCGGCGGGCGTCGACGTGGACGACTTCGCCATGGCCCCCTGGGGCACCGCCGAGGTCATGGCCCGCATCCGGCGCCTACTGGAGCGGCAGCCGGAGACGGAGAACCCGGACCTGGTGCGGTGCGGGGACATCGCCATCGATGCGGCCAAATGCGAGGTGGCCTTCAGGGGCCGGCTGGTGG
>CAYPDY010000185.1:0-3759 GCA_964409515.1 uncultured Dehalococcoidia bacterium | reverse complement strand
AGCCGATCCAACCCCCTCCCACCGCCCCGCCCGGCGGAGTTGCGGAACCCTTGCCTGTGACCGAGGTCACTTGACACCCCATCCGCCCGATGGTACAGTTAGTCGTTAGCAGTCGAGGGTCGCAACTGCTAATTTTGGGTACGAAGATGATTGAGCTGCCTCAGAGATCAGGGACCATCCTGAAGATCATAGTCGGGGAGTACATCTCCTCCGGTGTGGCGGTGTCCTCGGACACCATCTACCGGCGCTACTCCCTGCGCGCCAGCCCGGCCACCATCCGGCACGAGATGGCCTACCTGGCGGAAGAGGGCTTCATCAGCCGGCCCCATACGTCCGCGGGCGGCGTCCCTTCAGACAGGGGCTACCGCTACTACGTGGAAGACCTCCTGGACGAGGCCCATATCACCGCCGAGGAGAGGGCCGCCATCAGGCGCCGCTTCAAGTCTGCCCGGCAGGAGCCGGATGAATGGGCCCGGCTGGCCGTGTCCATCCTGACCCAGAAGCTGCAGAACATCGCGCTGGCGACCCCGCTGCGGGCACCGCTGTGCCACCTCCGGCACCTGGACGTGGTTTCCCTGGAAGGGCGCATGATACTGGTGGTCCTCGTGCTCAAAGAGGGAAATACGAGACAGCGCTTCCTCACCCTCGACCGGACGGTGCCCCAGGATGCGCTGACCGCCGCGGCCGGCAGGCTGAGCGAAGCCTACCGCGGACTGACCGCTCCCGAGATCCGGGCCAGGGCGCTCCCGCTGTCGCCCATCGAAGAGATCATCAGCGAGACCATCCTGCGTATGATGCAGGCCGAGGATGCCCACCAGCACGAGCAGTACTATCTTGACGGGTGGCGCTATCTCATGGCCCAGGCCAGCGCGATCCGGGCCAGCCGCATGCTCAGCCTGGTGGAAGCGCTGGAGGGAAGGAGCATCCTGGGCACGCTCCTGGCCAATCTCGAGGGCGCGCCGGGGGTCAGGATCACCATCGGCAACGAGAACGAGGACGAGGCCCTGCGGGAGTGCACCGTGGTCATATCGAACTACGGCGCCGGCGAGCACCGGGGCGCCATCGCGGTCATCGGCCCCACGCGCATGTCGTACGGGCGGGTCATCCCCATCGTGGACTACGTGTCCACCCTCATGAGCGAATTGGTCAACCAAACGTATGCTTAATCCGAGAGGTCGTTATGGAAGAAGATAGACAGGACTCTGCGGCGGAACTGGCCGCTCCGGATGCCCAGCGGTACCTGGAGAACTGGCGCCGGGCGGAAGCCGATTTCGAGAACTACAAGAAGCGCGTCGAACAGGAGCGGGCCGAGGCGGCCAAGTTCGGCGGCATGTCCCTGGTTATGAACATACTCCCCGTGCTGGACGACCTGGACCGGGCCCTGAAAGCCATCCCCGACAAGCTGGCGCACCTGTCGTGGACGGAAGGCATACGGCTCATCCACCGCAAGCTGCAGGCGACCCTGGAGGCCCAGGGCGTCTGCCAGATCAAGGCCCAGGGAGAGACCTTCGATCCCTGCGTGCACGAGGCGGTGGGGCAGGCGGCCGGTGAAGAGGGCAAGGTGATCGAGGAAGCGCAGAAGGGCTACACGCTCCACGGCCGCGTGATCCGGCCGGCCTGCGTGATCGTGGGCAACGGCCAGGCACTGGAGAAGAACGAACCGGAACCATCTTAGAATTCCGATGATACAGGAGGGTAAACATGGCAAGAGCAGTTGGAATTGACCTGGGAACAACCTTCAGCCTGATAGCCACCATGCAGGGAGGCGACCCGGTGATCATCCCCACTTCCGAGGGGGAGCGGCTCCTTCCCTCAGTGGTGGCGGTGACCAAGACCGGCGAGCGCCTGGTGGGCTGGCTGGCCAAACGGCAGGGGGTCACCAACCCTGAGAACACCGTCTACAGCATCAAGCGCCTCATGGGACGCAAGTTCAAGGATGCATCCGTTCAGATGGACCTGAAGAAGCTGCCGTACAAGATTACGGAGGCCCCCAACGGGGACTGCAAGGTCGTCATGGGCGGCAAGGAGTACAGCCCTCCCGAGGTATCGGCCATGATCCTGCAGAAGCTGAAGACTGACGCGGAAGCCTACCTGGGCGAGAAGGTGACCGACGCCGTCATCACCGTGCCCGCCTACTTCAACGACAGCCAGCGGCAGGCGACCAAGGACGCCGGCGCCATCGCCGGGCTGAACGTCATCCGCATCATCAACGAGCCCACGGCTTCCTCCCTGGCCTACGGCCTGGACAAGAAGAAGGAGGCCATCGTGGCCGTCTACGACCTCGGCGGAGGCACCTTCGACGTCTCCGTGCTGGAGATCGGAGAAGGCACCTTCCAGGTGAAGTCCACCAGCGGTGACACCCACCTTGGCGGCGACGATTTCGACCAGAGGATCACGGACTGGCTGTGCGACGAGTTCAAGAAGCAGGCCGGTATCGATCTGCGACAGGACAAGATGGCGCTGCAGCGGGTGAGAGACGCCGCCGAGAAGGCCAAGAGGGAGCTCTCCACCATGCAGCAGACGGAGATCAGCCTGCCGTACATCACGGCCGACGCCTCCGGACCGAAGCATTTGAACATCACGCTCAGCCGATCGAAGATGGAGCAGCTGGTGGCGGACCTGGTGGACAAGACCATCGGCCCCTGCCGCCAGGCGCTCAAGGATGCCAGCCTCACGCCACCACAGGTCAACGAGGTGCTGCTCGTCGGCGGCCAGACCCGGACCCCGCTGGTGCAGACCAAAGTAGCCGAGTTCTTCGGCCAGGAGCCGAAGAAGTCCGTGAACCCGGACGAGGCCGTCGCCCTCGGCGCGGCCATCCAGGGCGGCGTTCTCAAGGGCGAGGTGAGGGAGGTGCTCCTCCTCGACGTGACGCCGCTGACGCTGGGCATCGAGACGCTCGGCGGAGTGGCCACGCCCCTGATCCCGCGCAACACCACCATACCCACAAGCAAGAGCCAGGTCTTCTCGACCGCGGCTGACAGCCAGCCCAGCGTCGAGGTCCACGTGATACAGGGTGAAAGGCCCATGGCGAATGACAACAAAACGCTGGGGAGATTCATCCTGGATGGCATCCTCCCGGCACCTCGCGGCATGCCGCAGATCGAGGTGGCTTTCGACATCGACGCCAACGGCATACTGAGCGTCGGCGCCAAGGACAAGGGCACCGGGCGGGAGCAGAAGATAACCATCACCGCCTCCAGCGGCCTGTCCAAGGACGAGGTGGAGAAGATGACCCGGGACGCCGAGGCGCATGCCGCCGACGACACCCGGAAGAAGGAAGGCATCGAGGCCCGCAACACGGCCGACAACCTGGTCTACCAGGCGGAGAAGGTGATGCGCGAGCATGGAGACAAGGTGCCGGCAGACCTGAAGTCGCAGATAGAGGGCAAGATCGCCGCCGTGCGCTCGGCCATGCAGGGCGACGACACGGCCCGCATCCGGAGCACCGTCCAGGAGCTGACGGAAACGATGCAGAAGATCGGCGCCAGCGTCTACCAGCAGCAGCCCGGGGCGCCCCCGCCCGGCGGCCAGGCTCCCCCGGAGGCCGGAGGCCCGGGTCCCGGCCAGGGCAAACCCGACGATGGAACGGTAGAGGGAGAGTTCCGGGAAGTCTAGATCAGTCGAATTTGGCGGCGCCTTGCGGTATACTAGGTAAGGCGCCGCTTTCCTTTTCTGGCCATCGGGGCGTAGCGCAGCCTGGTAGCGCACCTGAATGGGGTTCAGGTGGTCGTGCGTTCGAATCGCACCGCCCCGACCATA
>CAYPDY010000184.1:0-3760 GCA_964409515.1 uncultured Dehalococcoidia bacterium | reverse complement strand
CATATCGTGCCGGACTTTGAGTATCAAAGTGGAGTTGGGTAAACTAGTCAGGGAGGAATTACCATGCGATGTAGAAGGCCAAGAGCGCCCGGACTGATTCTGGTGGCGATGATTGTGTTCTCCCTGGTGTCTTTCCTGCCGCTGGCGGCGCCGGCGGGCGCCGGGACCGTCGTCAGCCCCGACGGCTGGGGATGGCAGAATCCCGTTCCGCAGGGGAACGTCCTGCGCGGGGTCTGGGGCGAATCCTCCTCGGACCTCTTCGCGGTGGGAGCTGACGGCACCATCATCCACTTCGATGGCAGCGCCTGGAGCGCCATGGGCAGCGCCACGAACAGCCTTCTGTTCAGTCTGTGGGGCAGCTCTCCTGCCGACGTCTTCGCGGTGGGAAACAACGGGGCCATTCTCCACTACGACGGCAGCGCCTGGAGCGCCATGACCGGCGGCATCGCCAGCGATCTGTACGGGGTCTGGGGCAGCTCCTCGACCGATGTGTTCGCCGTCGGGGGCGGCGGCACCGTCATCCACTACAACGGCAGCACCTGGAGCACCATGACCAGCGGCACCGGCAGCCACCTGAATGCCGTATGGGGCACCTCCTCTTCCGATGTCTTTGCCGTGGGCGGCAGCGGCACCATCATCCACTTCGATGGCAGCGCCTGGAGCGCCATGACCAGTGGTACCGCCTCTTACCTGCACGGTGTGTGGGGCCGGTCCTCCTCCGATGTTTATGCCGTAGGTTACCTTGGCGCCATCATCCACTTCGACGGCTCCGGCTGGAGCGCCATGGCCAGCGGCACATCCGCCTACCTCCACGGCGTCTGGGGCGGCTCGTCACCTGACGTCTTCGCCGTCGGCAGCGGCGGGACCATCCTGCGGTTCGACGGCAGCGCCTGGACCGCCATGCCCAGCGGGACGGCCGGAAGCCTGTATGGTGTCTGGGGCAGCTCTTCCACCGACATGTACGCAGTGGGGTACGCGGGCAGCATCCTGCGCTACGACGGCAGCGCCTGGACTTCCACGGGCGGCGTTACATCGAGCGGCCTCTCGGGCGTCTGGGGGGCCTCCTCGGACAACGTCTACGCCGTCGGGCACGGCGGCACCATCCTCCGCTATGATGGCGTCGGGTGGAGCGGCATGAGCAGCGGCACCTCCAGAAACCTGGCTGCGGTCTGGGGGGCCACCTCGGACAACGTCCTCGCCGTTGGAGACGGAGGCACCGCCCTTCGCTACGATGGCAGCACCTGGAGCGCCATGACCAGCGGCACGGTGAGCGCACTCCACGGCCTGTGGGGTTCTGCCTCGGACAATGCCTTCGCCGTCGGGGACAACGGCACGGTCCTCCGCTTCGATGGGACCACCTGGAGCCCCATGGCCGACAACGCCACGGCGGACCTGTATGGGGTCTGGGGTGTCTCTCCGGACAACGTCCTGGCCGTAGGCAGCGGAGGAAAGGTTTTCAAATACGACGGCAGCACCTGGAAGTCCGTCACCACCGACACGAGCGAGGACCTGTACGGGGTCTGGGGCAGCGCCTCGGATAACGTCTACGCCGTCGGCGGCAGCGGCACCATCCTCAACTACGATGGCAGCGGCTGGACCGATATGACCAGCGATACCGAAAGCGACCTGTATGCGGTCTGGGGCAGCGCCTCGGACAATGTCTTCGCCGTCGGCGTCAGCGGCACCATACTGCACTATGATGGCAGTGCCTGGACCCCGATGACCAGCGGGGCGGCGGCCAATCACCTGCGCGCCATCCGGGGCACTTCGGCCTCGGACGTCTTCGCGGTAGGCGACAGCGGCACCGTCCTTCACTACCGCGAGCCCCCCACTCTGCCGCCGGCGATAGCCTCCGTCAGCCCCGCCGAGGCCGGTCAGGGATCGGAGAACCTGGCCGTGACTATCTCCGGGGCCTATTTCCTGGAGACCACCGCCGTCAGCCTGGGCTCAGGCGTGACCGTGGACAACTTCACCGTGGAGAAGAGCGGCCTGATAACGGTCATCGTCGACGTTGGCAGCTCGGCCGCGGTGGGTGCCCGGGACGTGTTGGTGACCACGGCCGCCGGGACAGGGAAGCTGGCGGCGGGCTTCAAGGTGAAGGAGCCCTCGCCGATGGTAGATTCCGTATTGCCTGCAGAGGGTACTCCAGGTCAGTCGCTGACCGTGGAGGTCACCGGCGCCCGATTCCACGATGTCAAGGCGGTCAGCTTCGGGTCCGGCATCGTGGTGGACAACTTCACCGTGGTCAGCGACGGCCAGCTGGAGGTCAATATCACCATCGACACCTCGGCCGGGGCCGGTGTCAGGAGTGTCTCGGTGACGACGGCGGCCGGCACGGGCATCTGGTCCAAGGGCTTCACCGTGGGGCAGCAGGCCGCCGAGGAGGGCCGGAGCCGCACCTGGATCTGGATCGTGGTCGGGGTGGCCGGGGCCGTGCTACTGGCGGGCGGCGCCGCGGCCTTCCTGGCCATCAGGAGACGGTCGGCAAAGGAAATGGCGCGGCCTTCGAAGAAGAGATAAGTCGGGTTCTTCCTTGCCTTTCTCCTCCCACGGCTTGCCCAGCCCCATGTCGCTGGCCATGATCCTGTAGCAGTTGTACGATGCGTCGGCGCTGGCATTCGAGCCTGCCGTGTTGCGGGTCTCTCGGAGCACGCGCCAGGAAAGATGCGTCCGAGCTTCTGGTTGGTGTGACCATATCACGCAGTTCAAGGATGTCAACCGGTGCCTTCCCTCAGCGCTTGCTCCTCAAGCCGCGGTAGGGTTCCGGCCTTCAGTCAGACGGGTCTGGCGGCGCAGCGTCACGCTGGTCAGAAGGCCGAGCCGGCAGCAGGTGACCAATGCCGGACCCGGTTGCCGCATGCCTGTCAGAAGCCTTCCTGGAGCGAATCCGGGCGGCCATGCTGTCCCCGGCTTCCGGCCCGGGCTTCCAGCCGGGGTGCGCCCTGTGGTAATCGATCAGCCTTCTGATGGCCGTGGCCGCCCCCCTCATGGAGAGAAACAGGGGTAACCCCATGTCGGCGCACAGCGCGCGCAGCTGGGCCGTCGTCTGCCATGTGGTGTCGTTGGCCATGGAGTGGAGGACGATGGCCCCGGGCAGGTGGAGGTTCCTGGCGGCGAGCATCATCATCCCGGCGCTGCCGACCGCGGCGTATTCGTCCACCGGCACCGGGCTGATATCGAAGCCGTGCTGGTACACCACCAGATCCAGGCCCGGCCATTCCGGCAGCACGTTGTGCAGCCGCTGCCAGTTGCCTCCCACCTGGGCACCCGCCTCGACCCTGTCCCGGAGGCCCTCCATGGGTTTCCGGTTCCCCAGGGATATCAGGAAGTTGAGGCCATCCTCCGACGTCACCGGGCCGGCGTCGATGGGGTTGCTCAGCATGCTGTTGGCCAGGTCGATGAACTCCGCGAGCTTCTCCCTGATCTCGGGCGGCATGCGGGCCATCCGCAGCCCGGCCCTCTCGATCTCGTCCGTGGCCATGACGCTGGCGCCGCCCCCGTTCCCGATGACGCAGGTGTTCGGCCCTTCGGGCGGAGCCATGCGGAGCAGCGCCACCAGCATGTCCACCATCTCTTCGATGCTGTACACCCGTATGGCGCCCGCCTGGCGGAGGATTCCTTCCCAGACGGCGTCGGTCCCGGCCAGCGAACCGGTGTGCGAGGCCGCGGCCCGACGCCCGCCCTCGGTGTAGCCCCCCTTGAAGATGACCACCGGCTTGGCGGAGGCCGCCTTCCTGACCGCCCGCACGAACCGGGGACC
>CAYPDY010000183.1:0-3777 GCA_964409515.1 uncultured Dehalococcoidia bacterium | reverse complement strand
TGAAAAAGTCCGCCGACAAGAACTTCGCAGGTCAAACTGCGGAATTTCGGCTAGCTTGAGCACGCTCCCGCCGACCATGTATAATCGGGTAGCACCGCCGGCAGCAGGACCGGCGGCCATGGCGCATCGGCAACTGCGAACATCCGCATGGGCAGGCGAGTCAACTAGATGAAGGCTGTGCTACTGGTGGGCGGCGAGGGGACCCGGCTGCGGCCCCTGACGTGCAATACGGTCAAGGCCATGGTGCCCATCCTGAACAGGCCATTCTTCGCCCATCTTCTGGCGTATCTGGCCAGCCACGGCGTGGACGATATCGTCGTCACTCTGTGCTACCTCCCCGACCGGATAGAGAGCCGCTTCGCCGACGGCAGGGCCTCCGGTGTCAGGCTGGCCTACGTCATGGAGGAGACTCCGCTGGGCACGGCGGGAGCGGTGAAGAACGCCGAGCCCTGCCTGGACGGGGCTTTTTTCGTGTTCAACGGTGACATACTCACCAACATCGACCTGCGCGCCATGCTGGCCTTCCATCGCCAGCGCCGGGCCGTGGCCACCATCGCCCTCACCCCCGTGGAGGACCCATCGGCCTATGGCGTCGTGGACACCGGACCTGATGGCAGGGTGAAGCGCTTCATAGAGAAGCCCCCGCGCGAGGAGGCCCCGACCAACATGATCAACGCCGGCATCTACGTGCTCGATGCGTCGGTCCTGCAGGGCGTCCCTAAGGGTGAACCATGCATGTTCGAGCGCCAGGTGTTCCCCGGCCTCCTGGCCGCGGGGGCCCCGGTGTATGCCTTCCCCACCACGGACTACTGGATCGACATCGGCACCCCGGAGAAGTACCGGCAGGTCCAATACGATCTTCTGCTGGGGAAATGCTCCAGCCCGCTGGGAGACGCCCATCGGGAGGCCGGCGCCGAACCGCGCCTTGACCCATCCGCTGTGGTGGAGGGACCGGTCCGCTTCGGCAGCCATTGCTCCGTCGGCGCCGGGGCCCGCGTCATAGGCCCGGCGGTGCTCGGTGACGCCTGCACCGTCCTCGATGGCTCCACCGTGGACCGCGCTATCATCTGGGCCAACGCCCGCATCGGCAGAGGCGCCGCTGTGCGGGAGTGCGTGATCGGGGAGAAGGCCTCCGTCGGCGACCGCGGCATCGTGGAGGCGGGTGCGGTGGTGGGCGACAACGTGGTCATCACGCCCGGAGGCCGGGTGGCCGCCGGCCAGAAGATCTGGCCCGACACTACCGTCTAGCGCTCCGGCTCGACTGCCCGGATGCAAGGAGCCCCTTGACCTTCGCATCGGTAGATACTATACTCCGGTCGATCAGGATCGGGGGGACAGAGGCCCTGGCCGAGGCGATGGAGTATCCGGCCGGCGACGTCGCCAGGCGGATATAAGGAGGGGCTGGAGTGGAACAGAGATTTCAGCAGATCACCCACCGGGGAGCGACCATCGTCGTGGTAGACGCCTCCAACATGGACGATGAGAGGGATATCCTGAAGCTGATCAAGATGAGGAGCGGTCTGACGAAGCCGCACGGCCTCCTGCTTGACGCCACCAACACCCACGTGTCTCCGACAACCCTGCAGGCGGTAAAGACCCACTCCAAGGCCATAATGCCCATCATCAAGGCCACGGCGGTGGTGGGGACGGGGAGCATGATCAATGTCATGGTGGGGGCCGTCAGACGGTTCTCCGGCATGAACATCCGCACCTTCGAGACCAGGCCGCCGGCCCTGGACTGGCTGGCCGCCGAGCTCAGCAAGCAGTAGCCGGCGGGCAGACGCCGCGCCCCTGTGGACTACAGCAGCTCGAAACGGTCCACATCCACCAACCCCAGGTCGGTCAGCCGCAGCTGCGGGATGACCGGCAGGGCCAGGAAGGAGAGCGTGCTGAAAGGCGAAGCCAGGGTGCATCCCAGCCCCGCGGCGGCAGCCTCCACTCCACTGAGCCGCTCCACGACGGCTTCCAGGGGGGCGTCGGACAGCAGGCCGGCCACCGGGAGGGGCAGTGAGCTCAGCACCCGGCCCCCGGCGACGGCCACCAGGCCTCCCTGCAGCCTCTCCACCTCCCTTACCGCCGCCAACAGGTCCTCATCTTCGACCCCCACGGCCACTATGTTGTGGGCATCGTGGGCTATGGACGAAGCCAGGGCGCCGCGCTTCAGGCCGAAGCCCTTGACCAGGGCGGCCGCGGTGCGGCCGCTGCCGCTGTGTCTCTCCACGACGGCCAGCTTGAGGATATCCCGATCGACGTCGGTGACGACAGCGCCGTCTCTGACCAGGGCATCGGCGTTGGACTTAATGGTGGTGATCTGGCCCGGCACCACCTCGATGATCGGCTGACCACTTCTCTCGGCCGGGATGCGCAGCGCGCCCGCCTGCAAGGACCCCACCTTGACCGTCCCGGTGAGAAGATCGTAGCCACCGGCGGCGATGGGGAAGACCGCCTGTCCATCCCTGGCCACCACCTGGCCGCGGTAAAGGACCATGGAGGTGTCCAGGTCGCCCAGGCTGGAGAACACCATCAGGTTGGCGTAGTAGCCCGGCGCCACCGCCCCGAGGCCGTCGAGGTGGAAGTACTGCGCCGGGTTGATCGTGGCCATCTGAATGGCCCGCACCGGGTCCAGGCCGAGCCGGATGGCCTTCCTCACTACGCCGTCGATGTCCCCATCCCGGAGCAGGTCTCCGCAGCTGCGATCGTCGACCACCAGCAGGCAGCGATGAAGGGTGCGATCGTTGACGATGGGAAGGAGGTCGGCCAGGTTCTTCTCCGAAGACCCCTCCCGGATCATGATCCACATGCCCCGGGCCAGCTTCTCCTCTGCCTCCTCGAGGGAGGTGCATTCGTGGTCGGAGGCAATCCCTCCGGCGAGATAGGCATTGAGGTCCCGTCCGTGCAGGCCCACGGCATGGCCGTCGATGGCCCTGCCCCTGGCCAGCGCCAGCTTCAGAAGCATCCCGGAGTGGCCCTGCAGCACCGCCGGGAAATCCATCAGCTCCCCCAGGCCGATGCTGTTCTTCCAGCCAAGGGCGTACTGCACATCGCCCGCGGTCACCCGGGCCCCGGTGGACTCCAGGAGGGTGGCCGGAACGCACGATGGCACCATGAAGAATACGTCCAGGGGCAGGCCCTCGGCAATTCGCAGCACCTGCCTGGCGCCGGCGAGGCCGCACACGTTGGTGATCTCATGGAGGTCAGTGACGACGGCTGCGGTGCCGCGGGGGACCACGGCCCGGGCGTACTGCGTGATGTGGAGCATGGAGCTCTCCACGTGGGTGTGACCGTCGATCAAGCCGGGAGCCACGTACCGGCCGGCCAGGTCGAGCGTCTGCGCCGCCTCCGTGTAGTCCCCGATGCCGGCGATCCGGCCCCGGTATATGGCCACGTTGCCCGCCTCCACATCCCCGTTGAAGGTGTTGATGATCCGCCCGTTGGCCAGCACCAGATCGGCGGGAGCCTGCCCCCTGGCGACCCGTATCAGCTGCTTCAGCTCGTGGTGGTTCACCCCTGCTCCTTCAGGCAGTAGAGCCCCCGGAGGTACCGGAACCGTTCATCGTAGTCCAGGCCGTAGCCCACCAGGAAGCAGTCGGGCACCCTGAGACCAAGGTAGTCGACGGGCACCTGGACCCGCCGGCAGTCGGCCTTGTCAAACAGGGCGCACACGCGGACCGAAGCCGCCCCCTTCCGCCTGAGATACCCCAGGGTGAAATCCAGCGTGACTCCGGTGTCCACGATGTCCTCCACCACCAGGACATGCCTGCCCCGGACGCTGGCCCG
>CAYPDY010000182.1:0-3841 GCA_964409515.1 uncultured Dehalococcoidia bacterium | reverse complement strand
AGCGCATGGAGCAGGATGTGGCCGAGCAGATGACGCCGGAGTCGTTCTTCCGGGTGGCCGCGGCGGTGGACGAGTACCTGGCGCTGGAAGAGGACCCCGGGGCTGATCCCCGCCGGATACTGAGGATAGAGGCGGAGTACTACCGCCAGGACGGGTCCACGGTCTGGATGGAGAACCAGATCGGCATCCTGCGGGACGCCGCCGGAAAGGCGACCGGTTTCCACGGCGTTGCCCGCGATATCACCGGGCAGAAGAAGGCCCTGGAGAGGCTGGAGGCGCTGGCGGGCAGCGAGGCCAGGTACCGGAGCCTCTTCGACCAGTCCGTGACGGGCATGGCGGTACTGGAGGAAGCCACGGGGCAGGTGGCGTTGGCCAACAGCGCCATCGCCGGGATGTTCGGGTTCAGGTCGGCGGCGGAGATGGGCGGCGTCAATGCCCTGGGCTACGTGCTGCCGGAGGAGCGGGAGTGGGTGGGCCAGCAGATGGCCCAGCTTGTCGCCCACCCCGAGAAACGCCAGACGGTGACCATGAAGGTCAGGACCCAGGATGGACGGGACCTTACCGTGACCGGTTCGGGCACGTCCCTGGATCACGAAGGGCGGCCGGCCGTTCTCATCAGCGTCATGGACACCACGGCGGCGAGTGAGGCGGAGCGCCGGGTTCAACAGTCGGAGGAGAAATACCGGGACCTGTTCGAGCACACGCTGCTCGGCATGGAAGTGGTCGATGCGCAGACGGGCAGGGTGGTGCTGGCGAATCGTTCCCTGGCCCGGATGTTCGGCTCCAAGTCCCCCGAGGACATGGTCGGGATGGATCCCATGACTTACGTAATGCCGGAAGACCTGGAGTGGGTGGTCAGGGACATGGCCCGGCTCCTCACCGACCCCTCGTGGGACAAGGTGGCCACCATCAGGTTCAAAGCCATGGATGGCCGCGTGAGGTGGGCCACGGCCATGACCACGCCCTTCGAGTATGAGGGCCGGCCGGCGATGCTCGTTTCGATGGTGGATGTTACCCGCGCCAAAGAGGCCGAGATGAAGCTGCATGAGAGGGAAGAGCAGTACCACCTGCTGGTGGACAACGCCACCGAGGCCATTGCCGTGCTTCAGGAAGGCAGGATCGTATACGGCAATGGCCGGTTCATGGAGGCCTCCGGCTACTCCCTCGAGGAGTTCCTCGGCGCGCCGTCGTTCCTGGATTTTGTGCACCCCGACGACCGCGAGAGGATGGGCGGCCACTATGTCAGGGTGGTGGCGGGTGGGGAGGCCCCGGCTACGTACCAGTTCCGCTTCGTGACCAGGGCCGGGGAAACGGGCTGGGCCGAGGCCAACGTGACCCTGGTCCCGTGGGAGGGGCAGCCGGCCGCCCTGTGCCTCATGAACATCATAACTGAACGCAAGAAAGCGGAGGAGGATCTGCAGCGCCGGGAGGAGTACTTTCGGGCCCTCCTGGAAACCAGCTCCGAGGGTATCCTGGTCCTGCACCCGGACGGCAGGGTGCAGTACACCAGCCCGGGGGCCGTGCGTCTCCTGGACGCCGAGAGGGAACGCATCGGCGAAAGCGTCTTCGGGCCGATACACCAGGATGACCTCCCGGCGGCTTTCGAAGCCTTGAAACAATGCATCGCCGGCGGCCGGCCGTCGGTGGCCGAGCTTCGGGCCCGCCACCGGGACGGCTCGTGGCGCCTCATCGAAGCCAGGCTCACCAATCTCCTTGGCGATCCGGCTGTTGGGGGCATACTGGTCAACATGCGCGATGTCACTGAGCGCCGTAAGGCGCGTCGCGCCCTGGAGGAGAGCGAGGCCAAGTACCGGACGGTTTTCGAGCACACGCAGGTGGGGATGGAGATCATCAGCGGCGAGACCGGCCTGGTGTTGATGGCCAACGAGGCCGCTGCCAAAATGTTCGGGTTCTCGTCCGCCGATGAGTGCGTCGGCGTGGACTACCGGGAGTACGTCGAAGCGGAGACCCGGGAGGTGGCGGTCGACGCCCTGGACCGGGCGCTGGGGGACAGGGCCCCTACTGCGCCGGGAGAGGTCCGGGCCCGCACGGCGGACGGGAGGTGGATCTGGGTCAGCGGGATGGTCATTGTGACCGAGTACGAGGGCAAGCCCGCCCTGCTCTGCACCATCGTGGATGTGACCGGCAGGAGGCAGGCGGAGGAGACCCTGCGGGCCTCGGAAGAGAGAAACCGGGTGGTGGTGGAGAACACCAACGAGGCCATCGCCGTGATGCAGGACGGGTTGATAAGGTTCGGCAACCGCCGGTTCGCCGCGGTCTCGGGCTGCGCCGCGGAGGAGTACCTGGGCCGGCCGTTCGTGGAGTTCGTGCACCCGGATGACCGGCAGATGATGGCGGAATACGCCACCAGGAGGAGGTCGGGTGGGGAAGCCCCTGCCACCTACGAGTTCCGTGTCCTGAACAAGGCCGGCGACGTGGGCTGGGCCGAGGCCAATGTGTCCCTGATCGACTGGGAGGGACGCAGCGCCACCCTGGTTTCGATGAACATCATCACCGGGCGCAAGAAGGCGGAAGCCGAGCTGCGCCACAGCGAGGAAAGGCTGTCCCTGGCGCTGGAAGCGGCCAGCGCCGGCATGTTCGACTGGAACCTGATCAGCGGGGAGATGCATTTCAGCGACCGTTTCTACACCATGCTGGGGTACGATCCCGGGGAGTTCCCGGCCATCTACCAGTCCTATGAGTCGCTCTGGCACCCGGACGACAAGGCCGAGCTGGAGCGCCTGGTCAAGGCATACGAGGAGAACCAGACCGACCACCACGAGATCGAGATGCGTCTGCGGACGAAGTCGGGCGAGTGGCGCTGGATACGCGGCCACGGGCGGATTGTGCCGGTGTGGGGCCCGGACCTGAGGCCGGCGCGGCTGGTGGGGGCCCAGTTCGACATCACTGAGCGCAAGGAGATGGAGGAGCAGATCCTGAGGGCCCACGCGGAGCTGGAGGCCCGGGTGGAACAGCGCACCTCCGAGCTGAAGGAGGCCAACCGGCTGCTGATCCAGGAGATCCGCCAGCGGCAGCAGGCCCAGAAGAAGCTCCAGGAGAGCGAGTCCAGGTACCGCGAGCTGGTGGAGAACGCCAACAGCATCATCCTGGAGCTGGATGACAGGGGCCGGGTCACCTTCTTCAACCGCTTCGCCGAGGAGTTCTACGGTTTCAAGGAAGCGGAGATCTTCGGCCGCCACATTGTGGGCACCATAGCCCCGCCCGTCGACACCGCCGGAAAGGACATGAAAGCCGAGATCAAGAACATCGTCAAGCATCCCGAGGACCACTTCGTCGTCGAGAACGAAGGCATGCGCCGGAACGGCGAGCGGGTCTGGATAAGCTGGACCAACAAGGGGCTTCACGATGAGGAAGGCCGGCTGCGCAATGTCCTCTGCATCGGGATGGACCGGACGGAGCAGCGCCGGGTGGCGGATATGCTGGCGCAGCAGATGAAAGAGAAGGCGGCCGTGGAGGAGCGGCAGCGGCTGGCGCGGGACCTGCACGACGCCGTGACCCAGACCCTGTTCTCGGCCAGCCTCATCGCCGAGGTCCTGCCCCGGCTCTGGAGGAAGGACCGCGGCGAGGCGGAGCGCCGCCTGGAGGAGCTGCGGCGGCTGACGCGGGGGGCACTGGCGGAGATGAGGATGCTCCTCCTGGAGCTGCGGCCGGGGGCGCTGGGCGAGGTGGGACTGGTAGAGCTGCTGCGCCAGCTGGTTGAGGCCACCACCGCCCAGACCAGGCTGCAGCTGGATCTCAACTTCCGCGGGAAGTGCGGTGTCCCTCCGGACGTGCAGGTGGCCCTGTACCGGGTGGCCCAGGAGGCGCTGAACAACGTGGT
>CAYPDY010000181.1:0-3857 GCA_964409515.1 uncultured Dehalococcoidia bacterium | reverse complement strand
TTATCCAGCTCGTCACCGACTGGATGGGCGACGACGGGACTCTGCAGCGGTTCTCCTGCCAGTATCGCGGCATGGACTTCCCCCGGCGTATGAAGACCCTTACGGAGCCGGAGGACGGGGAGACATGGACGTGCCGGGGGAAGGTGGTCAAGAAATACGTCGATGGCCAGGACCACTGTGTGGACCTGGAGGTAGGAGTGGAAAACGGCAAGGGAGAGGTCACCACTCCGGGCACCGCCGTTGTGGTACTGCCGGCAAGGGCCAAGACGACAGTGGCATGACCTTCATCCGCGGCGGTAGCGCTCCCGGCTGATCGGGCGCATGTGGAGAGAGGAATGAGCCAGAAAGCAGGCACCAGGGTCCCTCTCTCGCAGGGGTACCTGGTGGTAGACTCGCGGAAGTGCGCCGGCTGCGCCGCCTGCATGCTGGCCTGTTCGCTGGTGCACGAGGGGAGGGCGGAGCCCTCCCTTTCGAGGATTCAGGTCAGGCAGTCCAGCTTCGCCCCCTATCCCGATGACATCCGCATCGCCGTGTGCCGGCAGTGCGCCAACCCGGTGTGTTTCAAAGCATGCCCTTCGGCCGCCCTGAAAATAGACGCGACTGCCGGCAATGTGCGCATCGTTGATGAATCCCTTTGCGACGGCTGCGGGCTTTGTATCGAGGCCTGTCCCTACAAACCGTCCCGCATCGGCCTGAACCAGGCGCGCCGGGTGGCGGTGAAATGCGACCTGTGCGCCGCGGCACCATACCGCCTCGGGGAGGGTGGGTCCCACGGCCGGCAGGCATGCATAGAGGTGTGCCCGATGAATGCCATCGCCTTGAGACATGAAACGCCCAATCAGCGGGGAGAAGCCGGGTACGATGTGAACCTGCGCAACGAGCACTGGGCGTGGCTGGGGTATCCCGATGACCGGACCTGAGCGCGCGGGGGGATGGCGATGAACTTCGGCTACGCCGGGAAGATCCTGCATGTGGATCTCTCTTCCGGGTCAACCGGTGTCATCCCCACTGCCCGGTACGAATCCTGGGGCGGCGGTCACGGCATGGGGTCGGCCATCTTCTGGGACCTGTGCCGGGACAAGAACATCGGCGGATTCGATCCCCGGAACATAGTGACCATCATGAGCACACCCCTGGCCGGGACCCTGGCCCCGGGGGCCTCGCGGTGCGAGGTCCAGGGCATCGGGCCGCAGGGATACCCGGTGGAGTGGTTCACCTGGAGCAATTTCGGGGGGCGGTTCGCCGCCCAGCTGAAGTATGCCGGCTGGGACGGCATAGTCATCGAGGGGAAATCGGACAGGCCCGTCTGGCTGAACATCGTGGATGACGTGGTCACCCTGGAGGAAGCCGCGGACCTGTGGGGAAAGGACACCCGCGAGACCCAGAGCGAGATCTGGCGCCGGGTGTCCGGCGGTCAACCGGGACCGGACGGGGCACCCGAAGACAGGAGAAACACGCCGGCCGTGCTGTGCATCGGGCCCTCCGGCGAGAGGCTGAGCCGGATCGCGGCGCTGCTGCACGATGCGGGGAATGCCGCCGGCCAGGGCGGCTTCGGGGGCGTCTTCGGCTCAAAGAGACTCAAGGCCGTAAGCGTGCTGGGCACAGGCGGAATAGGCGTGGCCGATCCCCGCGCCCTGATGCAGAGCTGGCTGTGGTACAGGGCCAATTTCACGTACAACGTTGATGCCCCCGTTATGGAGAGTCCAAAACCGAACTCGCCCGGCTTCTTCTCTGTCAACAGCTCCCCGGGGGGAGCCGTGGTGCTCAAGCCTGCCGAACCATCACGTCCCCGTGCCTGCCGGAACTGCCCGCTGGCCTGCCATCAGAGGACGTCGGGCGGTATCGGCGATGAGTCGAAGTGCATGCCGACCATGTGGCCGTACTTCACCCTGCTGGCCGCCGGCGCCGGCGACAAGGCTTCCACGGAAGGGCTGTCGAAGCCGGAACGGGCGCTCGCGCTGCACCGGGCCCGGTACCGGACGGCCGAGATGCTCCAGCGAAGCGGCATAAACGCATTTGAGATGTGCGTCATCGACGCTTATCTGCTCGGGCTTTTCGGCGCCGGGATGGTCGGGGCGGACAAGGCGCTGGCCTGCCAACTGCCGTTCGACCGGTGGCAGAGCGAGGAGTTCAAGCAGGGCCTGGTCCGCATGGTAGTAGACCGCGAGGGAATAGGCGACGATCTGGCGGAAGGCGTGGTTCGGGCGGCGCTGAAGTGGGGCAGGTACGACCAGGACCTCCAGAGCGGCCTGCTGCCCAACCCGTTCTGGGGCTGGTTTGAGCATTACGAGCCGCGGGTGGAGGTGGAATGGAGCTATGGGTCCCTGCTTTCATCGCGGGATACGAACGACCACGGGTTCAACTACCCGTTCTACACCATACCCCGCGTCTGCAGCGAGGCCGGGATGGAGCCCATACTGACGGCTCAGCAGACAGTGGAGCTGGTCGCCGGCAAGGTGCCGCCCTTTGCCGGCGACGAGTACATGTTCGACTACGGACAGGGGCCCACCGGCATCTACTCCAGTCACAAGGCCAAGACCGTCGCCTGGTCCAGACGCTATGGGCTGTTCTGGAAGAACTCGGTCGGCTTCTGCGATTTCCTCTGGCCCAGCTTCATCAATATCAATGCCCCGGGCCGGGGCGGGGCCACCCCCGAGGGTGAACCCCGGTTCTTCAATGCGGTCACCGGGCGGAACATGAGCTTCGAGGACGGGATGCAGGCCGGACGCCGGATCTGGAACCTGGACCGGGCCATCCTGGCCCTGCAGGGGCGGCGGCGCGACCGGGAGGTTTTCGCCGGGTACGTCTATGACGTTCCCAGTACCCGGCCTCACGTTATGCCCGTATACGACGGCGCCGGCTGGAGCTTCTCCGGCAACGTCGGCAGGGTGCTGAGCCGCCAGGGCGTCGAAGACTGGAAGACAAGCTTCTTCGAGATGGAAGGATGGGACACCGGTTCAGGCTGGCCGGCCAGGGCGACCCTCCAGGAGTTGGGGATGGACGACGTGGCCGACGCTCTTGAGTGAGGTGACCTTGCCTGTCTCAGGCCACGGCGGCTGTCTGCTGGGCCGCCGGGCGTCTCGTCAGTTCCATGGCTTTCCCCTTGCACGTGGGGACACACACGCCGCACCCGATACACACGGCACCATCGACAACGGCCCGTCCATCGACCTGTACGGCGCCGACCGGGCATCGTTCGGCGCAAGTCCCGCAGGCATTGCACGTTTCTGGATCAGACTGCGCCACGAACGGCGAAGGAGAGAATGTCGGTGCGCCCATCTTGAAGGTGTGAAATATGCCACAACAATCACTGCAGCAGTTGCAGATCTGGCCGTAGATGTTGATCGTGTGGACCAGCCCATCCTCGTTGCACTCCCGCAGCAGTTGCAGCATCTGGTCGTAGGTCAGTTCCCGGGCCATGCCGTGCTTCACCGCCCATCGGCTCAGGGCACCGGTGTGAACGCAGGTGTGAAGCATGTGTTTGCAGGGGTTGCCGGGGTCAACCAGCGCTCGTGTCAAACGACAGGGGCAAGGCGAAACGCTCCAATGCCCGGCCCCCCTTATGGCCTCAGAGAGGTCCTCAGCGGGGAGCGCATCCTTGGGAAGGGCCGCCCGGGCGGCCCATACCGGCGTATAGCCGAACCCGAGTTTGGCCAGGGACAGTTCGGCGTGCTCCCTTAGCATGGTATACATTGCCGTCCCCAGTTGGACCGTGTATGGAAATCTGATGCCGCCCCATACACCGGTCTCCGTCAGCCCGCCAGCAGTCATGCCTGCCACCTTGTAGACCGGGTCTTCCTCGGCGGGGTCATAGACGATCGTGCCCTTGTCTGCCATCGCCAGCAGTCTGTCCTTCA
>CAYPDY010000180.1:0-3877 GCA_964409515.1 uncultured Dehalococcoidia bacterium | reverse complement strand
GCTGCTTGTGCGGGCCCCCGTCAATTCCTTTGAGTTTTAGTCTTGCGACCGTAGTTCCCAGGCGGAATACTTAAAGCGTTAGCTTCGGCACGGAAGGGGTCGATACCCCCCATACCAAGTATTCACCGTTTAGGGCGTGGACTACGCGGGTATCTAATCCGCTTCGCTCCCCACGCTTTCGCGCCTCAGCGTCAGGAACACCCCAGAAAGCCGCCTTCGCCACTGGTGTTCCTCGCGATATCTACACATTTCACCGCTACACCGCGAGTTCCACTTTCCTCTGGTGCCCTCAAGCCTCCCAGTATTGACAGGCAAATCCCAGTTGAGCCGGAACCTTTCACTGCCAACTTAAAAAGCCGCCTACACGCGCTTTACGCCCAGTAAATCCGGATAACGCTCGCCTCCTACGTATTACCGCGGCTGCTGGCACGTAGTTAGCCGAGGCTTATTCATTGGTTACCGTCCTTACTCTTCACCAATAAAAGAGGTTTACGACCCGAAGGCCTTCATCCCTCACGCGGCGTCGCTGCGTCAGACTTTCGTCCATTGCGCAATATCCCTTGCTGCTGCCTCCCGTAGGAGTTGGGGCCGTCTCTCAGTCCCCATCTGGCTGACCATCCTCTCAGACCAGCTACCCGTCTTAGGTTTGGTAGGCCGTTACCCTGCCAACTGCCTGATGGGACAAAGGCCCATCCTCCAGCGCCCGAAGGCTTTCATCATCACACTCGCGTGTGAGGACGACATGCGGTATTGGCTCCGATTTCTCGGAGATATTCCCCACTGAAGGGTAGGTTACCTTCGTATTACTCAGCCGTTCGCCACTGCACTCCAACCGAAATCAGAGTACCGTCCGACTTGCATGCATTAGGCACGCCGCCAGCGTTCATCCTGAGCTAGGATCAAACCCTCCAAAACTTCCTTCCACTATCCAGTTGTTAAGGTCCCGTTGATGCATAATTAAAGTAGCACATCGCCTGGGTGAAGTCAAGTGCGTTGCGCGTTCCCGGGCCGTGCGATATCATACGGCCAGGATGTCGCGCCCCGGCGCCTGAAGGGCCGGGCGGGACCCTTCACTCTGATCCGTCATCGGGAGCAGACCATGCCGGCCAATCTGCCGCCGCAGTACTTCGAAGCCGAGAAGCGCTACCGGGGGGCCAGGACTCCCCAGGAGAAGATCGAGGCCCTCGAGGACATGTTCGCCCTGATGCCGAAGCACAAGGGGACCGATCGGCTGCGGGCGGAGCTGAGAACCAAGATCGCCAGGCTCTCCGAGGAAGCCGAGAGGCGGCCGTTCGTGGCCAAGAGGGGGAGCCAGCTCTACTGCGTGCGGAAGGAAGGGGCGGGACAGGCGGCCCTCGTTGGACTGCCGAATGCGGGCAAGTCGCAGCTGGTCTCCACGCTGACCCAGGCGGCTCCGCAAGTGGGCGACTACCCCTTCACCACCCAGTTGCCGATGCCCGGCATGATGGAGTACGAGAATGTCCAGGTGCAGCTGGTCGACCTCCCTGCGATCACGGCCCCCGAGGTGAGCTCCTGGCTGCCGAACATCGTCAAGAACGCTGATCTGCTTCTGATCGTCGTGGATCTGACCCAGGATGCGACGGCCCAGCTGGATGCTGTCATCCAGTGGCTGGCCAGGCACCGGATGGCCGTATCGAATGAGCTGGCAGAGCCACCGGCCGGGATGACCCACGTCAAGAGAGCGCTGGTGATCGCCAACAAGGCGGACTCACCCGATGCCCGGCGCAGCCTGGAGGCGCTGATCTCACGCTGCGGCGGTGCATGGCCGGTGCTGGCGGTCTCGGCGGTCCGGGGGGACGGCCTGGAGCAGTTCCGTGAGACCGTGTTCCGGGCGCTGGATGTGGTCCGGGTCTACACCAGGCCGCCTGGCGGCAAGGAGAATCTGTCGGAGCCGTCCGTGGTCCGCCGGGGCAGCACCGTGGAGGACCTGGCGCTGACGGTCCACAAGGACATTGCCCGCAACCTGAAATACGCCCAGGTCTGGGGCTCCGGAAAGTTCGATGGCCAACGGGTCAGGAGAGATTACATCCTGCATGATGGAGACGTAGTAGAGCTGCACATGTAGGCTTGTAACCCTGATGACTTGATCCGCCCGTCTCCGCTACGCCGGAAGCCCGAAGTTGGCCCTGACCCTGGCCCAGTCCTCTTTGGTCGGGAGAACGTAGTTCCGCGTTCTGGCGGGCATGGGGAGCCCCGTCCCCTTCTTGATGTCCACGGCCATCTCGGCGGTCTTAACCGCGGCCATGACGGCGTCGATGATGGGTACCACCTGCCCGCCGATGTTGACCTGGTTGAAGCCGACCATGCTGCAGAACATGCTGGTGCCGGCACAGCCGAGGATGATCACGTCAGCGCCGTCCGCCACGCACTCCCTGGCCACTTCGGCCACCGCGTCAGCGGCCAGCTGCGGATTGCCCATCCATTTCCCAAAGGCGGTAACGAATGGTTCCCTGTCGAACCTGACGCCATTCGGTATCAGCCGGCCTTCCAGGCCCTGCTCTCGCACCTGCTCCTCTATCTGGGCCCGCTGCCCCGGCATATTGGTGCCGATGATGGCGAAGCGGCGTCCCAGCAGGCAGGCCAGGTGCATGGCGCACTCGGCGGGCCCGAAGATGGGCATGCCGACCACGGAGCGGGCCTCCTTGATGCCCGGGTCGCCGAAGCAGTGGACCACGCCGGCGTCAAAGCCCTCCTTGTCCGCCTGGATGAAGGCCTCGATGATCTCGCGCCTGTCCATGAGCGCGAAATAGGGGTTGTCGAAGTCGAGCACGTTGTCCCCCTTGAGACCGTGCTTGATCGGCTTCAGGGTGACCTTGGTGTCCGGGCGCAGGACCTTCTTGAAGCTGTGCTCCACCATGCTGAACCAGACATCGTGGAATCCCTCGGGCATCTCGGTGATGTGGGCCAGGCAGATGTTCATGACCGTCCCCCTTTCCTGTTTGACGTATAGCATGCTGCCCTGCGGCTGTCAAACCTCGTCCCCATGGCGCCGGGTCTCAGAAGACGGCACCTCCCCGGGGCGTGCCGGTCAGGTGGTGCCCAGGCCGAAGAGGCGGGCGGCGTTCCGCGTTGTCTCCTGGGCGACGGCATCCGGGGCCAGCCCCTTGGCTTCGGCCGCCGCCAGCAGCGAGCGCCTGACGTCGGCCGGCTCGGACCGCTGCCCCTGATACATTACCGGGCAGTCGGTTTCCAGGAGCAGCCTGTCCAGGGGGACCTGCTTGATGGCCGCGCGGTGCTCGGCGTGATACTCAGCGGCGATGGTGGCCGAGACGTAGTACCCGGCCTCCAGTATGCCCCTGAGAACGCTTGTAGGGCCCGTAAACCAGTGGAAGACGGCCGCCTCCACCTCGGACTCAGCGGTGAGGGCCAGGCAGTCCTTCCAGGCGTACCGGGAGTGGATGATGACCGGCCTGCGGTGCTGCCGGCCCAGCGACAGCACCGTGCGGAAGACGGCCTGCTGCCGCTCCTTCCCGGTGCCGCCCAGCACCCTCTTGTGGTAGTCCAGCCCCACCTCGCCGATGGCCACGGCCAGGCCCAGGTGGCTTTCGATGAACTGGAGATCCCGTTCCAGGGAGGGTCCCACCCGATCCAGCACTCCCGGGTGCAGCCCCAGCGCGGGATAGACGAAGCCCTCGTACCTGGCGGCGATCTCCAGGACGCGGTTGTTGGACTCGTAATCGGAGCCGACGGCCACGATGGCGACCACGCCTGCCTCTTTGGCCCGGTTGATGGCCGGGTCGAGGTCGAGGTCGAGGTCGCCCAATTCCTCCAGGTGGGCGTGCGAGTCGATCAGCCGGTACGTCGCTTCTGCCTTCACCCCACCGCGCCCGTTTCGCGCAGCCGGCTGATGCGGCTG
>CAYPDY010000179.1:0-3977 GCA_964409515.1 uncultured Dehalococcoidia bacterium | reverse complement strand
GCTGCTGGTGACCTGCTTCTTTCCCCTCCTGCTCTTCATCACCGGGCTGCTGATCATGGAGACCGGCCCGGCCGCCCGGCGGCGGCCCGCTTGATGATGGCCCCGGGATGCTATAATCTGGCGGAGCCTGGCGCTCCGGCTGCCCGGGGGGGAGACGGGAGAAATGACTATGGGCCCTGCGCGTGAGAAGCTCTACTATGGCTGGGTCATCCTGGCCGCCTGCGTCGTCATCTCGCTGCTGACCACCGGCGTCCAGACCTCCTTCGGGGTGTTCCTCAAGCCCCTGCAGGACGACTTCGGCTGGACCAGGGCCGCCGTCTCCCTGGTGCCCAGCATCAACCTGCTGGTGACCTGCCTCTGCTTCCCCGTGGCCGGGTGGCTGTCCGATACTCATGGACCCAGGGCCGTGGTCGTCGCGGGCGGCCTCTTCTCCGCACTGGGGATGGCCCTGGCCAGCCGGCTCGGCGCCCCGTGGCAACTGTACGTCTACTACAGCGTCATGGTGGGCATCGGGGTGGCCTGCGCCTCTACCCCGGCCACCGCCACCGTCACCCGGTGGTTCGAGAGGCGCCGGGGACTGGCGCTGGGCATCGTCCAGACCGGCACGGCCCTGGGGACCATGACCCTGGCCCCGCTGGCCGCATACCTGGTGTCCGCCCACGGCTGGCGGACCTCGTACGTGGTCATCAGCCTGCTTACCTGCCTGGTGGTGGCCGCCGCCCTGTGGCTGCGGAAGCAGCCCCCCGCCGGCCTGCCCCCGAACGAGCGGGCCGCCGGCACCAGGGAGGCAGGGGCGGGTCCTTCCGAAGAGGGCGGGCTCTCGCTGGGAGAGGCCCTACGGACCCGCGCCTTCTGGCTGATGTTCCTGATGTATACCCTGGGCTTCGGGACGCTGATGATGAACATGGGCCACCTGGTGGCCCGCGTGGAGGACGCCGGTATCTCAGAGGGGACGGCGGCCGCCTGCCTCAGCGCGGTGGGCGCCGGCAACATCGTGGGCTTCATCGGAGGCGGGATGGCCGCGGACAGGCTGGGGAGGAAGCCGGTCATGGCCGTCACGCTGGTGGTGCAGGCGGCCCTGCTGGTCTGGCTGATCAACGCCAGCTCCGCCTGGATGTTTCTCACCTTTGCGGTACTCTGGGGCGTGACGGTGGGTGGGTGGGCTCCGCTCATGCCTACGGTGGCCGGTGAGCTCTTCGGGCTGCGCCGCATAGGGAGCATCGTCGGGGCGGTCTCGATGTCCTACGGTGTCGGCGGCGCCATCGGGCTGTACGGCGCCGGCTACGTGTTCACCGCCACGGACAGCTACACCATCGCCTACGCGGCAGGGGCGGCGGCCCTTCTCGTGTCAGCGGCCATCGTCCTGGTCCTCAAGCCCCCGAAGGCGATGGCGCTGGACTCCGGACCGGCGTAGGTTTCCCGGCCTGCGGTGCCGAGTGTGCCTGGCCGCTCATCTTCCCGATGGATGGCTGCTAGTGGTGCCGCGCCGTCGCCACTCCCCTGCCCAGGAAATAGTACAGGAGCAGCCCGAGGACCGGCAGGAGGACGATCAGGAGGATCCACAGGGCTCTCGCTCCCGTTCCCAGGGGCTGCCGCATGCAGTCCACGATGGCCAGGACGTCTAACGCCAGGACGATGAGGAACAAGACGCTGCCGAGGAAGGTGGCCATGTTCCCTCCTTTCCGCGATATGCCGCCAGCCGCATTCTACCACGGTGTCAAGCACGGATGGCCGTCCGCCGGGTCGGTGCATGCGGCACTCGGTTGATATCCCCTCCCGCGCGCCATATCATGGGACGGAGAGGACCGGCCATGAAAGCCATTGTGTGCGCGAGGTTCGGGCTGCCCGGGGTGAAAGAGGTGCCACGGCCTGTTCCCGGGGACAGCGAGGTCCTCATAGAGGTCCATGCGTCCTCCGTGACCTTCAGCAACCTCTTCCTGTTCAAGAGACAGTGGTTGCCCTTCCGGCTGCTGCTCGGCGGGCACCTGCTCCCGAAGTCCCGGATCCCGGGGACCGACGTGGCCGGCCGTGTGGCCGCGGCCGGCCCCAACGTCAGGAAGTTCCAGCCCGGAGACGAGGTGTACGGGGACCTGTTCGGCGGCAACAAGGGCGCCTTCGCCGAGTACGTCTGCGCCCCGGAGAACGTGCTGGCGCCGAAGCCCTCCAACCTGTCGTTCGAGGAGGCGGCCGCGGTGCCGGAGTCGGCGCTGGTCGCCCTGCGGGGCCTGCGCGACAAGGGACAGGTCCGGGAGGGGCAGAAGGTATTGGTCTACGGCGCGTCCGGCGGCATCGGCACCTTCGCGGTGCAGATAGCGAAGTACTATGGAGCGGAGGTGACCGGGGTCTGCGGCGCCCGGAACCTGGACCTGGTGCGCTCGCTGGGCGCCGACCGCGTCATCGACTACGCTAAAGAGGATTTCACCCGGAGCGGGGAGCGCTATGACCTGGTGTTTGCCGCCAGGTACACCCGCCCGGTCTCCGACATCGGGCGCGCCCTGGTCCCCGGCGGGATCTACGTCAGCGCCATGGGCCCTTCCGTAACCCGGGGCTTCCAGGAGTTCTACGCCGGGCCGCGGTCCCTCCAGAGGGACGGCAAGAGGGTGGCCGTAATAGACATCGACTATGACTGGGGGGACCTGTCCTTCATAAAGGAGCTCATCGAGGCCGGCAAGGTAAGGCCCGTCATTGACCGGCTCTACCCGCTGAGCGAAACCCCCGAGGCCTTCCGGTACTATGCCGGGGGACACGCCCGGGGGAAGGTGGTCATCACTGTGAGGCAGGACGGCTGACCGCGCCGGGACGCGTGTTCCCAGGCAGGGCGGCTGAGCGCGGCTACGGCTGCGGCGCCGCCGGCTGCGGAGCTGACTCCGGCACCGGCTCGTGGGCCTTGCGGCCGTACACCTTGGCGTAGGCCTTGCAGTAGGGGCACATGCCGCCCTCGATGCTCTTCACGAACCAGTACCGGAACCCCTTCTGCTTCTCCCTGGCCTTGATGCATACCGGGCATTCCTTGAGGCAAAAGTCCGCCTGCTGGCGCTCTTTGTCCGTTATCGGCTTGTCCATCTCTCACGCTCCCCTCGCGCCGGCGCGGCGCCGGCTCCCGGGCCCGGGACGCTGCCATCGGCGTCTCTTTGCCCTTGATAGCATCTGTGCCGGGGCCTGTCAAGAAGGCCCTGGAGAGGGTAGTGTATCACTTTGAGTCGATTGGGGAAGATAGGAAACTGTGATGCTGCAAGCGTCCGGCGCTGGTTGACAATCGGCCGCAGTGGTGATACGATTTGCCTGCTCGGTGGGAAATGGGGAAAGTGGGCACGTCCCACCCTCCCACGGAAGAGGTCAAAATGGGAACGGTAGTGAAAGATCGGGATTGGAAGATAGTAAATGACGCCATGAAGCCGGATGCCAAGAGGCGGGTGGTTCTGCCCAGCACCGTTGTGGGCAAAGGCGTCATGTTCCACGTGTACTGCAACAGCAAGGGGCAGATTCTGCTGGACCCCCAGGTGACCATCCCTCTTTCGGAGGCGTGGCTATTCAACAACCCCGTTGCCCTGGGATTGGTCAAGCAGGGCCTTTCGGATGTCGCCAAAGGCAAGGTATCCAAAGTGGACCTCGACGCCCTGTGAGAGCAGGTGTTCTTGTTTGAACTGCGGTGGTCAGATACAGCGAGAAGGACCTACGACCTTCTGAAGGATGATAGCTCTCAGCGCAAACGTTACAGGGCCGTCAAGAAGACCCTCGAGATCCTGGCGGCAAACCCTCGTCACAACAGTCTTCAGACTCACGAATACACGAGTTTGAAAGGTCCGAACGGGGAAAAGGTCTTTGAGGCATACGCTGAGCAGAATACACCGGCAGCCTATCGGGTCTTCTTCTACTATGGTCCCTCTAAAGGAATAATCACAGTCTTCGCCATTACTCCCCACCCCTAGAAATCCGGCCGAAAAGTGCCTGTCGGCACGCATAACGGGTATACTTGG
>CAYPDY010000178.1:0-4042 GCA_964409515.1 uncultured Dehalococcoidia bacterium | reverse complement strand
CCCCATGGCCAGGCTCTTGTGCATGTTGCAGGGGACCATGAAGATGCCCACCAGCGCCACCACGACTATCAGGCCGGCGTAGAAGATGGCGCGGCCGGCCGTGGCCCCGGACTTGGCGATGGCCTCTATCTTGCCCAGGCCCTTCTGGCGTTCCTCACGGTAGCGGTAGGCGACGAAGAGGGCGTGGTCGACGCCCAGCGCCAGTCCCAGCATGGCCACGATATTCTCGATGGCGAAGTTGAGGGGCATCCAGATGCCCACTACCGCGGCGACACCCAGGGCCACCACGATGGATACCAGGCTCAGCACTATGGGCAGCATGGCCGCGCCCAGGGTGCCGAAGACGACGAACAGGACGGCCAGGACGATGGGCACTGCGACCATCATGGACTTCATCAGGTCGGAGAGGGCCACGTCCTGCATGTCCCGGCTCACGTTGGAGGAGCCGACCATGCGCACCCGGAAACCGTCGTCGAAGGTGTCCGGTCCGACACCGATGCCGGTGCCGGTCAGGACGTACTCTCGAAGCTCCAGGATGTGAGAAGCCGCCTCATCAGCGTCCTCGGACATGCTTATGGCGAAGAGGGTGGTGTGCCGGTCGGTGGAGACCAGCCCGGCGGCCTGGACGTTGCCGTCCTCCGCCTGGGCGACGCCCGCCACTGCGGTGGGCCGCTGTCCGGCAAGCTGGTCGTGCATGTCCGACATCCCGGCTGCCACGGTGCCTATCTGGTCGGAGCACTGTGTCTGCAGTTGGGTCAGCCCGGCGTCAGTCACGCCCAGGTTGTCGTTGCACTGCGTCCGGAGCTGGGCCAGGCCGTCCTCGACCTGGCCGTACTGCAGTTGGAGCTCGGCCAGACCGGCCTCGACCTGCCCGATGTTGTCGCCGCACTGATCCTCTATTTGGGCCAGGCCGGCCGTAACCTGGCCGATGTTGGCAGAGCACTGGTCCTGGATCTGGTCCAGCCCAGCCTGGGCCGTGTCTCTCTGGTCCTGGATGGTGCCCTGCTGGGTATATATTGCGATCCCCAGAAAGAGAGGAATGCGCAACAGCTCGGCCTGCGGCATGTATGCCTCGAGCGCGTCGCGGGCCTGGATGAGTCCGGCGATGAGCTCCGGCCTGGCGGACGTTCCCGGGGCGGCCTGCAGCCTGGCGATAGCGTCGTTGAGCCTGGCGTCCGTGACGTACATCTCGTCGATGCCGGCATTGACATCTGATTGCGATGGATAGGGGTCCGGGACCAGCAGGTTGGCGAACTCCAGCCCCTTCTGGGCGCAGTTCTTCAGCTCGTAGACGCCGGCCAGCTCTTCCAGGCCGCTGGCGCTTTCGCGGATGCCCGATATGAGGTCCGCCCTGTCGGACCGGCCCCAGACACTGTACAGGGGAGCCGCGGTGCCGCTGTTCATGGGGCTCCAGGCGGTACCGTTATCGTGCACGATGGCGCCGTCGCTCCCTACGGCGTAGATGTCGAAACCGCCGTTGCCCCAGATTTCATAGAGGCTGCTGGTGGTGCCGCTGGTCATGCCGCTCCAGGCGGAGCCGTTGTAGTGCCGGATGGTGCCGTCGGCGCCGACGGCGAAGACATCAGAGGGGGAGGCGCCCCAGACCCCGTAGAGGTTGCTGGTGGTGCCGCTGGTCATGGCGCTCCAGGCGGAGCCGTTGTAGTGCCGGATGGCGCCGCCCGCGCCTACCGCGGTAACGTCCGCGGCGGAGGTGCCGCGGACGGCATAGAGATCGCTGGTGGTGCCGCTGGTCATGGCGCTCCAGTCGGAGCCGTCGTAGTGCCGGACGGTGCCGCCGATGCCGACCGCGAACACGTCTGTGGAGGAAGCGCCCCAGACTCCGCGGAGATCGCTGGTGGTGCCGCTGTCCATGGCGCTCCAGGCGGAGCCGTCATAGTGCAGGATGGTGCCGCCCGCGCCGACAGTGAAGACGTTGTCCGAGGATGCGCCCCAGATGCTGTACAGGTCGCTGGTGGTGCCGCCGGCCATGGTGCTCCAGGCGGAGCCGTCATAGTGCAGTATGGTACCGCCGGCCCCCGTGGCGAAGACGTTGTCCGAGGATGCGCCCCAGATGCCGTACACGGCGCTGGTGGTGACGCCGGAAACCGGGCTCCAGCTGACGCCGTCAAAGTGGCGGATCGCGCCGTCCTGGCCCACGGCGTAGATGTCGGAGGTCCCCGTTCCTGTGGCGACCAGGGCGTCGGCCATGGCGCGCATCTCCGGAGGAGAGTTCCAGAGCAGCGTGGTGGTGTTGTCGCGTATCTCGTCCGTGAGGGGGTCGCCCGCGGCCATGGGCACCAGGGCGTCATATGACTTGGTGAGGCCGTCTCTCAGCCAGTACAGTCCGGCTACCTCTTCCAGGCCGTTGGCGGCCTGGCGCAGCCCGGACACCAGGGTGTCCCGGGAAGCGGTGGCGGGCCCGGTGGCCGCCAGCTCAGCGGCAGCGGTGCGCAGATCCACGGCCGTGCCGGTGAGCATCGTGGCCGTGGTCCGGCACTGGTCTGTGGTGACCGTTACGTTGTCGACAATGGTTTGCAGGGCAGCCCGCGTCCGGCCCAGGCCGACCCTAAGCCAGTAGAGCCCGTGGTACAGGCCGGCCACCTCGTCCAGGCCGTCGGCAGACTGGCGCAGCCCGTCGATGAGCGTTGGCCTCTGGTCGACAGTGCCGGGCCCGGTGGCCACCAGAAGGTCAGCCGCCGCGCGGACCTCCGGGGCGGAGGCCCGAAGAAGATCGATGGTGGCCTGGCGGGTCGCGGCGGAGAGCTCCTGGCCGTTGACTATGGGCAGCAGAGCGTTGCGGGTCTTGGTCAGGCCGTCTCTCAGCCAGTAGAGCCCGGCCACTTCTTCCAGGCCGTTGGCGGTGTCCCGCAGCCCGGCGATGAGCGTCGGCCTCTGGTCAACCGTGCCCGGCCCGGTGGCTTCCAGGGCGGCCGCTGCCGCACGAAGATCCGGGGTGGTGTTGCGCAGCATCGTGGCTGTGGCCCGGCAAGTATCCGTGGTGATCGGCTGGTTCTGGGCTATCGGTCTCAGGGCGTTGTTGGTCTTGGTGATCCCGTCCCTCAGCCAGTAGAGGCCGGCCACTTCTTCCAGGCCGTTGGCAGTGTCACGCAGCCCGGCGATCAGCTCGGGCCTGGCCGAAGTGCCCGGCCCCGTGGCGTCCAGGTCATCGGCGGCAACGCGTAGCGGCGGCGCCGTGGCCTGGAGGGCGGCGACGGTGGCGCGCAGGGTAGCTTCACTGACTGTCTCCCCGGCGGCTATGGGCGCCAGGGCGTCGTGCAGCTTCCTGAGGGCATCGGCCAGCAGCAGGGTGCCGGCCAGCTCTTCCGCCCCGTCGGCAGCCTGGTAGATCCCGTCCAGGGCTGTCTGGCCGTTGGCGGTGAGGTTCTGGGTCAGTCCGTTGGCTACCTCGGTAAGGCGGGCGGCCGCGGCCTGCAGATCGGCGGAGGCCTGGGCCAGCTGGGCGGAGGTCGATTCCTCGTCGAGCGCCATCTCGATGGCGTCAACCATCTGCTGCAGTATGCCGGGCATCAGCGGCAGGCCCTCGCGCATGGCCGGGTCATCATAGTACTGGACGCCCTTGACTACCCCCGACTCCATGAGGGGCTGCAGTTTCGCATAGAGACCATCGACGTAGGCCCAGAACTCGGGGTCGTCGGCCGTGAGGTTCTCGGCGGTGATGACGGCGTTCTCCACCTTGTAGGCGGCCCGCGGGAAGCGTTCAATGAACAGCTCGTCCGCCATCTTGGACTCGGTATTGGTAGTGAACTTGGTGACGGTGGTCATGTTCTTGGCGAACACCGTCGCAAAGAGCGCCCCCCCGATGGCGAGAAGCATTATCCAGGAGAAGATCGCCACCCAGGGATGCCGGGCGCACCGGCGCGCCACACTCCCGAAGAAGCTGCCGTTACCTTTATTTGCTGCCATGGCCCCCTCCCGTATTACTGGCATGTAGTCATTGGGTCAGTCGGGTCGGACATAACCGCCCCTCGGGTCGCAGTCGTGCTCGGACCGCATGCACAGTCGGCTCGTAACCCCCTTCTAG
>CAYPDY010000177.1:1282-4060 GCA_964409515.1 uncultured Dehalococcoidia bacterium | reverse complement strand
TCCCCGGTGGTGGCCAAGATCGCCAAGGATTCAGGAGCCATGGTGATCGCGGTGGTGACCACTCCCTTCTCCTTCGAGGGCAAGAAGCGGTCCGAGGTGGCCTACGGCGGCCTCCAGCAGCTCAGGACCGTGGTGGACAATCTCATAATTATCCATAACGATAAACTCCTGCAGTATGCCGAGCACAACACCAACATCAGCGAAGCCTTCAAGATGGCCGATGACGTGGTGGCTGAAGGCATCGTCAGCGTCTCCCAGCTGGTCAACATCCCGGGGGAGATTAATGTAGACATGGCTGACGTGAAGAGGGTAATGGGCATTCCCGGTGTGACCATCATGGCCATCGGTCAGGGCCAGGGTTCGCATCCGGCGATGGATGCCACGGAGCAGGCGATGAGCAATCCGCTGGTGGACGTCAAGATGAACGGGGCCAAGGGTCTTCTGGTGAGCTTCTCCGGCGGTCCTGACCTCACTCTCACCGAGGTGACTGAGGCCGGCACTCTCGTCAGCCGCGAGTGCGATCCTCTGTGCCACTTCAAGTTCGGCCTGGCGACCTTGAGCGAGGAGCTGAGAGGCAAGGCCAAGGTCACTCTCATTGCCACCGGCATAAAGAGCACCAATCCGGCCTATGCGACGACGGGGACGGGTTCGTCCGGCTACCTGGCGTCGAGCCAGGCCACGGGCGCACAGTCAGCGGCCTCTTCGGCCAAGGGGTGGCTTTCCAGGCTGGGGAAGACTCTCAATGATGCTTCCGGCGGCAACCGCAGCAGGTACTAGGGGTCAGGGCACACGAACTGAATCAAAAGGAGGTAGCGGCAGATGACACGAGTCGTAGGTTGGATAAATGTCGTGGCGGGCTTCTGCCTGTTATCGCTGATCCTGTCAGGCGTATTCAGCCGTCTGCTGACGAGCATCGCTGACTGGAACCAGTTTGACACCATTCCGGCCAAGGTAGTGGTCTGCATTGGTGGGGTACTGGCCATTCTCAGCTCGGTCTACCTGGTCATCGGACAAACGCGGGGCGGCAGCCGGAGCTGAACCCCGCCGCAAGCAGTGAATTTGGCACAGGAGTTGGCAGGAGGACCAGGTGCTGAACGGTTACGCCAGCCTCAAGCCAACTCCTGAAGAGGACACGAGGGGCCTGAAGACGAAAATCTGTTTAGAGGAGAGAGGTCGAGAATGTTAGAGGGGACATTCAGCAATCCACGTGGAGGCGACTCCGGCAACAAGATAATCGCGCACATCAAGGTCGTCGGGGTAGGCGGCGGAGGCTGCAACACGGTCAGGCGCATGATGCAGTTCTGCAACATCGGTGGGCTGGACTACATTGTAATGAACACCGACGTCAAATCCCTGGAACTGATTCAAAACTGCCATACCATCCAGATCGGCTCGCATCTGACCCAGGGATTCGGGGCCGGTGGCGATGCCCGGGTGGGCGAGGCGGCCGCCAGAGAGAACAAGATGGCGCTGCAGAAGGCCTGCCGGGGGGCTGACCTGATCTTCATCACGGCCGGCATGGGAGGAGGCACCGGCACAGGGTCCGCTCCCGTGGTGGCTGAGATCGCCAAAGAGAGTGGCGCACTGGTGATCGCGGTGGTCACCACTCCGTTCACCTTCGAGGGCTCCAGAAGGGCCGAGGTGGCTTTCGGCGGGCTGAGGAACCTCATGGAGAAGGTGAACTCCACCATCATCGTTCCCAATGACCACCTTCTGCGCCTGGGTGACCATGATGTGCCGATCTCGAAGGCGTTCGCCGCCGCCGACGGGGTGGTTTCTGAGGGCATCATGGCCATATCCGAGCTGATAAATGTCCCCGGTGAAATAAACGTGGATATGGCCGACGTCAAGAGGGTGATGAGCATACCCGGCATATCCCTTATGGCTACGGGCCGCGGAGACGGACCCAACGGGGCCGAGCATGCTGCCCAGGAAGTTATCTTCGAGCCGCTGCTGGAGACCCATGTGACGGGCGCCAAGGGAGTCCTGTTCTGCTTCACCGGCGGGCCTGACCTGACGCTCGGGTCGGTGGAGAAGGCGGCCACCCTCATCTCGAAGAGCGTTGACCCCCACGCCCTGATATTCTTCGGCATGAATCTGCCCCGGATCGAGATGACCGGCAAGGTCAAGATCAACCTGGTGGCTACCGGCATCGAACCGAACGCCGGGAGCGCCTGGTTCTCGCAGTTGAAGCAGGCGGCAAAGACCGCCCCGGGTCAGCAACAGGGGAAGGGACAGCAGCAACCCGGCAAACTCACCAGGCTGAGCATGGCCTACGCTACCAAGCTGTTTCAATGAAATCGGGAGCGACGAACGGGGCTGGTTTGCGGTCTGAGTTGCAGGAAAGGGAGGTTGGAAGATGTCACAGATGCTGTCGTGGATGAACATGATGTCAGGGTTGATACTCTTCTTCTCGATGTCCGGCATCAGTTCCTGGATCATATTCTCTTCGTCCAACGCCAAGATCTTCCCCTTCCTGCTGGGCATATTGCTGCTGTGCAATGCAGCATATCTGGCACTGGCCAAAGGGGAGTTCTGGACCCGCCGTACGTAGAAAGGATGACGCCTGTTGCAGGCCAACAGGGTGAGCCCGCTGCAGAGCAGCGGGCAAGTAGATGGGAGGGGAAATGCCAAGCAGAACTGACGTTATGGTGTGGGGCATGGTGGTGGTGTTGATGTGCATGATCGCCATCGATATCGTGAGGGTGCGGCTCTAGATAAGCGATCACGGCGTCAGGCCGGCCGGGTGGGGAATCTGCTGGGCGGGGGATACGCGTA
>CAYPDY010000177.1:0-1272 GCA_964409515.1 uncultured Dehalococcoidia bacterium | reverse complement strand
AATCAGGACCTGGCATCAGCAGGAAAATAGGAAGGATGACAACCATATCAGGAGGAAATGGGCAGATTACCGCTCCTCAGGTGCCGCCCGCAAAGGTCCGTAGGCCGGGCCCCGGGGCGCCCCTGATGATGAGGATGACATATGAAACATAAGAGCCGGATGAGGGAGTTCATGAGGCCGCGAGGCCGTCTGCAGAAAGTGCTGAGGCTTGGCGGCCTGGCCCTGCTGGTCATGCCGGAACCGGTGACCACGCCCATCGGCATAACACTGCTGGGCATCTCCCTGGCCGTTCCCCCGGAGCGCCACCGGCGGCTGGTCCACGGCTGCGGCGGCGGCGCCAGCATCCGCAGGGGCAGTCTCAATGGCTGTACGCCAAGGTATACGTAGGGTGATTCGAAGTGTCTAAAGAGTGTATCAGCAAGCAGGCTAGGAGCAAGGTTGCCCCCCCACCCTTGCTTGGCAGAGCCTCCTCACATGGCCGTCCAAATGCCAAATTCCACGGCGTCTTCAGGCCAAGAACAGCTAACTATCTGCACTAGCCTGCTTGCTGGTCACATAACCCGCGTCACGAGGCCGAAGTGAAGAGTCTCCGCTCCACTTCTCTGATCTGTTCCAGTCCCCTCACCTCGAACGGGAACAGGGGGACCCGGGTGGAATAGGTCCCATAGCCGCCTTCGACTTCAGCCAGGTACTTCTGCTGCAGCTGCGCTTTTCGGCGCAGGAACGGTGAGTCGGCGTCCTCCACGACCTGGTTGATGACTATGTGGTTGATGCCCAGCCCGTAGCTCCGGAACTCCGCGAAGATGTCCTGCAGCTGCCGCACGGCCAGGGCCTCGGCTATGGTCACCAGGTTGAACTGGACCTCCTCCCTGAGGAAGGCCAGGTCCTTGTCGGACAGCTGCTCCCAGTCCTTGATCACCCCCAGAACGGAGCGCTTCAGGTTCTGGGTCGCCTTCAGCGCGGAATACACCCTGGCGGCCGGCTTGAGATGGTTGCTCACCAGCGAGGGCATTCGCAGCAGGCCGAGGGTCTGGCCGGCGGGGGCGGTGTCCCACACCACCCTGTCGTAGCGGCCGGACTCGCTGATCTCCCGGATGTAGTCCACCATGAACTCGTCCTTGAGCCCGGGCAGCATGGTGGCGACGTAGCCCAGGAATTCCTGGTAGTCGATCTCCACGAAGGTGGAGAAGAGGTCGTAGACCCGGGGGCCGAACTTCTGGTCCCAGAGCTCCTTCACCACATCGTAGCTGATTTCCTCCAGGTACAGGTTCT